>CAZUWO010000170.1:0-5160 GCA_964623995.1 uncultured Prevotella sp.
TGCTTCTTGCTTATCAGAATCTTTATTATAATGAAAGTTATATGCCAAAGAAAAAGGAGAACAAGAGTGTATCTTCTTTTTCTTGTCAAATTTAGATACTTTTTGCATGCTGATATAGCTTGAAGCTTCTTGGAAACGACAACAATCAGTCCACAGTTTTATATCTTCATTGCTTCCATCATAGTAGTCATAGTCACGACCTTTTTCCAATTGTCTGTTTGTCCATTTACCATTAGCGTCCATGTCAATGAATACATGCAGACCCTTGTCAGGCTTGGCCTTCCATTGCATAATACCTGGAATATCAGCCAGCAAATCATTTGTAAAGTTTATTATTTCTCTTATCATTGTTCTTTCCTTTCTATAAATCCGAACCCTTGTGAACACTCTTCGCCTATGCCACCTTCGTAGGCTATCTGTTGAAGCTCCTTTGGGGCAGTGAGGCGGAAGCTGTAGGTATAGCCGCGGACTTTGATACCTTTGATGTCGATAAGTGCGGACTTAACTCTTCCGGGTAAAAGGTCGAACTTGAATCCGGTTATGTCTCCTTCAAAAGGCTTTTCTTTAAGGGCTTCATATCTTGAAAGTAGACCTTGCAAAATGCCATCGGAATAATGCGCATCTGTTGGTGAGAGATACTGCGTGTGGTCATTGACATGCAGTTTGATGCACACTGGTGATTGAGCAGTGTATTCCATAGTCTCTTTGAATGTAGACGATGGAAGATTCTCCAAGCTCGTCACTTGAAAAGAGACTCTATGTGAACGATTGCCGATAGTAAACTCAGTACCATTGAAAAGTCCCATGATAAACTCCTGAGTAGAACGCTCAGGCAGGAAGCTGATGGTCCAGTCTACATTGCTTCCTCGAAACTCTATTGTATGGTCAGTGGGATTTGCCTTAAAGGACTTAAAGCCAAAACGGGAAAAGCAGAAGAGCTTGAAACGCTTGCCACTTGCCAACTGATAGCCATTATCATGAAGCCACGTCGCATACTCCTCGTCGGATGAGCCGAGAATATGATAGATTACTGCTGACTGCATATATTGGTAATCAATAGGCAGACAATTCTGTTTATTGTTTCCGATAGGTGTAAGATGTAGCGTAAATCTCATTTGTAATTTTGGCTTTTAGTTTTATTTTTGCAAATTTAGCAAACTATTACTACATATACAATTCTTTGATGATATTTTTTTCAAAATTTTTCTATGCTTCAGAGATCTATTTTTGAACCAATAAAAAAGCCGCTAAGAGTATTCTTAGCGGCTTAAATAAATTTTAAACCTAAAAGGTTTGCGGAGAGAGAGGGATTCGAACCCCCGATACGTTGCCGTATGCCGGTTTTCAAGACCGGTGTAATCGACCACTCTACCATCTCTCCTTTGTGGGCGATTGCTATAACAGAGTTCTTCTGATAAGGCGGTGCAAAGATACTGTATTTTTGTTATCTGACAAAATTTTATAAGGATAAAATTGCTGTTAGGGGCAAAATAGGGGGCGGTTTTGCCTTATTTCTGCCGTTTTCCTTATTGCAAAAAAGTTTTTCTATGGTTCCTATGGGCCTTTGGAAGCTATTGCTTTTAAAGCCCGTAGCACTGATATTGGTGGCTTAAATGGGTGGTTTAGCTGGGCGAAAGCATTGGGTTGGGCTTCTGGTTCTGACTTTATGGCTGGGCCATGTCACTGTAAGGCCATGACAGAAAACGGAATACGGCTAAATATTTATTACATTACATACTTGCGAATGTCAAGTAAAAGGATTAACTTTGTGGCAATTTCCTGATTGCCAGGGGCTGATAATGTGCTCTTGTGCGGTTGGGAGCAGCCTAAGATAGACTATAAACTATGAGCAACAAACTACTTTTACTCTCGGCAATGCTGCTGTTTTCTGTGCTCGGCAGCTTGGCTCAAGAGCCCAAAATCACCTTCATTACGCCGCAAATAGTGCGGGTGCAGTGGAGCCCTGACGAGCAAACTCACGACAATAACACCACCGTCTGCGTGTATAAGCAACCAATGGACGGAGTGATTACTGAAACTCAAGACGCCCAAGCCACCACCTACGACTCAGGAGAGCTGCAGGTTAGCGTTGACAGAAAGTCGGGTGCAGTAACCTTTACCGACCCCAATACGGGCCGGATACTGCTGCGCGAGAACCAGCTTCGGCCCCACGAGGCTGAGAAGGTGTGGCAAGAGCGGGTGGTATACGACGACAAGACGGCGCGGATGGTGGAAACCGCCAACGGCAAGATAACGGTGCGCGACGTTATAAGGCGCGACACCACGGGGCAGAGCACGCGCTTCCGCGTAAACTTTGAGGGTCAGCACGAGCGCGCCATCTACGGTTTGGGCAGCCAGATGGAGGATTACATGAACCTGCTTGGCAAGACTCTCTACCTCACTCAGCACAATCTAAAGGTCAATATGCCCGTGCTCAGCTCGCTCAATGGCTACGGACTGCTCTTCGATGCGGGCTGCGCCATGAAGTATGTCAGCACAAAGGGAGCCTCGGGCTACGACTACAGCATGCAGCTCGAGGCGGCAAAGGAGCTTGATTACTACTTTATCAAGGCCCCAACCATGGCCGACGTGGTGGCGGGCTACCGCTATCTTACCGGCCAACCGTCGCTTATGCCACGCTATTTCTTCGGTTACGTGCAGTCGAAGGAGCGCTACAAGTCGTCGGCAGACATCATTTCCACGCTGCAAGAGTACCGCCGTCGCCACGTTCCCATTGACATGATAGTGCAAGACTGGAACTACTGGCCTCAGGGATGGGGATACATGAAGATGGACCCACGCTATTATCCCTCGCCACGCGCGCTTGCCGACTCGGTCCACATGCTTCACGGCAGGCTCATGGTTAGCATTTGGCCAAATCCTCAACGCTGTCCGCAGGCCACGGACTTCCAAAACCGCGGCCTGATGTTGCAGCGAGACTACGACGCTTTCAACCCCGTGGCACGCAAGCTCTACTGGGACTATGCCAACAAGGAGTTCTTCTCTAACGGCTTTGACGCTTGGTGGTGCGACAGCAGTGAGCCACTCGATGCCGACTGGAAGGCACTTCCCGACACCATTGACGGCCACCTCTACGGCTGGAACGACCAGGAGCGCCGTTGGGAACTTAACAAGCAGCTGCTCGGAGAGACTCTCGGCATGGAGCGAAGCCAGTTGTACTCGCTCTTCCACACACGGGGAATATACGAAAATCAGCGTCAGACGCCCTCGCGTTCGCTCGATGGCACGGAGAAAAGAGTGGTCAACCTGACGCGCTCTTCGTTTGCCGGGCAGCAGCGCTACGGCACTATCGTATGGAATGGCGACACACATGCCTCGTGGCCATCATTCCGACAGCAGATTCCTTCAGGCCTTAACTACATGGCAACGGGCAACCCTTACTGGACGGTAGACGTGGGCAGCTTCTTCGTTACCAACGACCACAAGCGCTGGTTCTACTGCGGCGACTTCCCCGATGGCGTGAAAGACGATGCCTATAAGGAATATTACGTGCGCATGTTTCAGTGGGCCACATTCCTGCCCATGCTGAGAAGCCACGGCACTGACACCCCAAGGGAGATATGGCAGTTCGGTAACACAGGCTCGCCTTACTACGATGCCATACTGAACATGATTAATCTGCGCTACAGTCTTTTGCCTTATTTCTACAGTATGGCCTTTGCGCAGACTCTGGGCAACTACTCCATGACCCGTATGCTGGCCTTCGACTTTCCCGCCGACGACCAAGTGCTCGACATTAAGGACGAAATGCTGACCGGCAACATGCTGGTTTGCCCCGTAACTCACCCCATGAGTGAGACCACAACACGCCGCATATACCTGCCGAAAGGCACCGAGTGGATAGACTTTTGGACCAATGAGCGCCTGCAAGGGGGGCAATGGATAGACCGCCAAGTGGCCATAAGCCGGCTCCCTCTCTTTGTCAAGGCCGGCAGCATTGTGCCCACCAAGGAGCCCACAGAGTGGAGTGGGGCCCAAAAGGGCAAGCCTTTCAAGCTCCTTGTTTACACAGGCAAGGATGCCGAATTTACGCTCTACGACGACGAAGGCGACGGTTATGGCTACGAGCATGGCCAATATGCCAAGACCATATTGCGGTGGAGCGAGGCCAAACACACCCTCGAGATAGGCCCGCGCCAAGGCAACTATCCCGGCATGCCAACAAAATGCACATTCATTATTACTGTGAACGGCAAGACAAAGACCGTATCCACCAACGGCGAAAAGCGCATAGTAAAGTTCAAGTAGGGCTATGCGGCGCTCGGATAGTGCCGCTGTCTGAGCGCTCTGGCCATGCCTTTACGTTGTAATCAGATGTGTTGGGTCATCCCGACTCAACACATCTGCGCCGCGAATTGATGTCAACGGCAACACCGAACAATAATTTCGGATCGTTCCAACACGAATAATCGGAAGTTCCTCCCATATCGACTCCTGAGAACTGGCTGTGCATTAGCATCGCCTTTTCTGCAAGTCGAGGCTGTGGTATTGAGCCACTGCATGCTGACTCTGTTGATATGACGAGGAGTTTAGTCCTGTTTCGTGGGCCCGAAGAGATGGGAACGAAGGGCAGAATTGGTGCTTCTGACGTTGTAATCTTATAGAAAAAAGTATTTTGCTACGTAGAAAAAATATAAATTCTACGTAGCAAAAATCATTTTGTTAGGTAGCGAATCAAAATCGATTCTTCAAGTATCTGCCTACGAAAGGCCCCGCCTCACCATGAAAAGCATGCGAGTCGGGGCTTTTGTATTGCTGATAGTTTCGGGCCCGAAGGGGCTCAGGGCGGCACGGAGCCGGTGGTGTTGCGGTCAGAAACTGTTATGGTAGGCATGCGGTGGCTATGACTTGCGCAGGTCGTGGTCGGTCATTGCGCATACGCAAGAATCGGACCATACGTTCTCTGCCGTCTCTATCATGTCGAATATGGTGTAGGCCGGCAGAATGATACCCATTATACCCACCGGCGCTCCCTCGCCCGTCATGAGCGAGAGGGTTAGGAAGTAGCAGCCCATTGGCACTCCGGCGTTGCCCACGGCGGCAATAACGGCTATCAGCAGCCACAATATCATTTGCCCCAATGAGAACGACGCACCGCCGTTCTGCATTACGAAGAGCGACGTTACGAGAATGAAGGCC
>CAZUWO010000171.1:0-5064 GCA_964623995.1 uncultured Prevotella sp.
CGGCCACAATCTGCATTATGATATTGACGGCTTATGCCGACCATTTATATCCCGTCAGCCATCCGGTGCTGTCGGTTGTGGGGTTGTGTTTTCCTGTTCTGCTCATATTTAACCTGCTTTTCCTCGTCTTTTGGCTTGTTTTCAAGTGGCGAATGGCGTGGATTCCGGTCTTAGGATATGCCATTTGCTTGCCGGCTATCAAGGTGTATATGCCGTTGAATCCATCGTCTGACGTTCCGGAAGGGGCTCTGAAAGTGATTTCTTACAATGTCTTCAGCTTCGGAGGGAATGATGGCTACAAGGACATATTAGACTTTTTGGCTCGTGAAAATGCCGATATAGTTTGTATGCAGGAAGCCAATGCCGGCGTAAGAACAGAAGAAGTGGACACCATATTGGGCAAAACTTACCGCTATCGTGACACTTTCTGGCATTCAGGGCAGGGAACCAATTGCGTAACATTACTGAGTAAGTATCCCATTCTGAATCGTAAGCGCATTCAATACGACTCGGAAAGCAACCTCTCAGCTGCGTGGACGGTTGATGTTAATGGGAAAAAAGTGATAGTTATCAATAATCACTTTGAGTCGAACAAAATCTCTGACGACGAGAAGGCAGAGTTCAAGCGCATGATAAAGGGCAAACTGTCTAATGCTGAAACCAAGATTGAGTCGCGTTCTTTGTTGCGCCAGCTTGCGTCGGCAGCCAAAAAGCGGGCTCCGGAGGTCGATTCCGTGGCCGCATACATAAAGCGCCATTCTGGCGAAAGCATCATTCTGTGTGGCGATTTCAACGACAGTCCGCTGTCATACTCGCGCCACAAGCTGGCCTCACTGCTTACAGACTGTTATGTTGCCACTGGCTTCGGCCCCGGAATAAGCTATCATGTGGGCGGAATGTATGTGAGAATAGACAACATTATGTGCTCTTCCGACTTGCAACCTTATAATGCCAAAGTGCTGAACCAAATATCAGCATCCGACCATTATCCCATATGTTGCTTGCTCAAAAAAGATATTAAAACCAAAAAATAACGCTTAAATTTCATAAAGTGTGAAAAAAGCATTAACTTTGCACACTATAATAAATTATAACCGAAACAAATATAAAGTAACTATAAACAAGAAATGCAAAACAAAGGATTAGTAATCTGTATTGCCGTCTTACTGACGCTTGCAAGTATCTTCTACCTGTCCTTCAGCGTAGCTACAAGCTATTATGACAGCCAGGCAGCGAAGATAAAGGATCCAATTGCCAGGCAGGACTACAAAGACTCCGTGAAATACCTGGGAATCTATTCCTACCAGAAGTGCTTGGAGACTCAGATCGGTCTCGGTCTTGACCTTAAGGGCGGTATGAACGTGGTTCTTGAGATTTCAGTTCCCGACGTAGTTGAGTTCCTTGCCGACCACAAGACCGATCCAGCATTTGTCCGTTCAATGCAGGATGCCAAAAAGGCAGAGGAGACAAGTCAGAGCGATTTCATCACGCTCTTTATCGATGCTTACCACAAAAATGCCCCAGGCCACAGGTTGGCAGAGGTCTTTGCCACCCAGCAACTTAAGGGTAAGGTGAGCACTCAGAGTTCGGACCGCGATGTGGAGAAGGCATTGCGCGAGGAGGTTACGTCAGCAATAGACAACTCCTACAACGTAGTGACGCAGCGTATCGACCAGTTTGGCGTTGTGCAGCCTAATATTCAGAAGCTGGAAGGTCAGGAAGGCCGCCTCATGGTGGAAATGCCTGGTATCCGTGAGCCTGAACGTATGCGCAAGTTGCTGCAAGGTAGCGCTAACTTGGAGTTCTGGGAGACATACAATAACACTGAGATTAATCCATATCTTTCACAACTTGACCAGCGTCTTGCAGGTGAAGAGAATGGCACTGACAGTGCTAAAGTGGCTAAAAATGATACTGCCAAAGCTGCAAAACCGGCTGCAAAGCAGAAGTTTAAGCTTAATGCTACCAATCAACAGCAAGCTGCTGCCAACGCAGGACAGCAGGCTCAGCTTGAGCAAGCTCATAAACAGCATCCGCTACTCTCACGTCTTCAGATCATTCCTCAGCAAAGTTTGGCAATGGTTGGCTATGCCAACGTGCGCGATACGGCTGCTATCAACCGCATCTTGCACAGTGCTGTGGCCAAGCAAGTGCTTCCTTCTGATCTTAAACTCCTTTGGAGTGCAAAACCGGCAGAGGGTGCTGGCAATAAGAACGTGTACGAACTGTATGCTCTTAAGGTAACTACCACAACCGGACGTGCACCCATCGAGGGCGACGTTGTTACGGATGCAAAGGATCAGTTCGACCAATTCGGCCGTCCTGAGGTTAGTATGACAATGAATTCTGAGGGCGCACGCCTTTGGGCTCAAATGACAAAAGCCAACGTTGGCAAAGCTATCGCTATCGTTCTTGATGGTGTTGTCTACTCAGCACCACGTGTTAACGGCGAGATTGACGGTGGTCAGTCGTCTATCAGTGGCTCTTTCACCATCGAAGACACCAAGGACTTGGCTAATACATTGCGTTCAGGACGTATGCCTGCACCTGCCCGCATCGTTCAAGAGCAGGTGGTTGGCCCTACACTAGGTGCCCAATCAATCCAGCAAGGCTTGTGGTCGTTTGTCATTGCCTTTGTTTTGTTGATGCTGTACATGATAATAATGTACGACTTCATACCGGGTATGATGGCCAATCTTGCCCTTATTGCCAACCTGTTCTTTACGCTCGGCATTATGGCCTCGTTCCAATCGGCACTAACTATGCCTGGTTTGGCAGGTATTGTGCTTACGCTTGGTACGGCAGTTGATGCCAACGTGCTTATCTATGAACGTATAAAGGAGGAGCTGCGAAAAGGAAAGGGCATCAAGGATGCACTCGAATTAGGTTACAAACATGCCTTTAGTGCCATCTTTGACTCTAACCTTACATCTCTTATTACAGGTATAATACTGCTCGTTACCGGTACAGGCCCAATCCGTGGCTTTGCTACCACGTGGATTATCGGCCTTGTTTGCTCGTTCTTCACCGCAGTATTCCTGACTCGTGTGGTATATGAGCATCAGATAATAAAGAAAGGCAGATGGCAGAATGAGAAGTTCTGCACTCGCATTTCCAAGAATCTCATGCAGAATACTCACTACCATTTCATGAGCATGTACCGCAAGAGCTTCACTGTTTGGGGCGTTCTCATAGTGCTGTTCTGCATCAGCTTTGCCGTGAGAGGACTAAGTCGAAGCATAGATTTCACCGGTGGACGCAACTATGTGGTTACTCTCAACGAGAGTCATGAGGTAGAGGAAGTGCGCGAAGCTTTGAAGGGAGCCTTCGGTGATGCCAATACCAGCGTTATAGCCCTTGGTACCGACGGTAAGACAGTACGTGTATCTACCAACTATAAGATAGCAAGCAACAATCCTAATGTTGACGATGAGGCCGAGACAGTGCTCTACAGGGCATTGAAGAAAGCCAATCTCGTAACTCAGAAGAGCGTTAAGGCCTTCAAGAACCCAGACATCCGTGAGGGTGGTTCCATCATAAGTTCGTCTAAGGTCGGTCCTTCTATCGCCAAGCACATTACCAAGTCGGCAGTCATTAGTGTATGTCTTGCCCTTATATTCATCTTCCTCTACATTCTGTTACGCTTCCGCAACGTTGGCTTCTCTGTAGGTTCAGTAGTTGCTTTGGCCTGCGATACAGTCATAGTTATAGGATTCTATTCGGTGATGTGGGGCTGGGCACCGTTCTCTCTTGAGATAGACCAGACGTTTATCGGTGCTATCTTGACGGTAATCGGTTACTCTATCAACGATAAAGTGGTGGTATTTGACCGTATTCGTGAAAATCTCCACTTGCATCCGAAGCAGGATATGCAGAAGTTGTTTAACGATTCGATCAACGAAACCCTTGCCCGTACCGTCAATACGTCATTCTCTACGTTGATAGTATTGTTGTGTATCTTCTTCCTTGGTGGTGATAGCATCCGCAGTTTCTCATTTGCTATGATTCTCGGTGTTGTATTTGGAACTCTCAGTTCCATATTCATCGCATCGCCGGTGGCCTACATTGTGCTTGGTCGCAAGATAAAGAGCCATGCAGTTGAGGCCAATGCTTGATACATAATCGAATCTTAACATAAAACAAAATGCTGAGAGCCCCCGACGCAAAAGCTGTCGGGGGCTCTTTATGTTTTTGTTATTACGAGGCGGAATCTGTGCTCGCCGATTGCTGTTTTGATGCTATAGTAAGATTGAAAGCTATGTTCTGCAGATACTGTTCTGTTGTTTCTGCATGACGGAGATTATATTCGGTTGATGCTTTCTTCCACTTCTTTCTTGGTCTTGTCAGTGATTCCGTCGGCTTGAAGTTCCAACAATCGGTCACCGAGGCGGCATGCCAGCCCCAAGTCGTGGGTGGAAAGCAGAATTGTCTTTCCTGTTTCATGAGCCAGTTGAGCCAATAAGCGCATCAGATCAACCCTTGAATCAAAGTCGAGAAAGGCAGTAGGTTCGTCAAGAAGCATAACAGGAGTTTGCTGGGCCAATGCTTTTGCTATCATAATTTTTTGGCTTTCTCCGTCGCTTAGGTCTTCTGTCATGCGCTGGGCCAACTCAGTTGTACCAGTCATCTCCATGGCTTTTTCCACAGCTTCGCGGTCTTTACCACTCAGTTTACCCAAGAATCCGGTGAAGGGAGACCGCCCCATGCCCACCATTTCCCAAGCAGTGAGTCGTGAAACAGTAGGACGGCTGGTCAGAACCACGCTCACCAGCATGGCCCTTTCGGTGTTACTGAGCTTTGATACCGTTTTTCCACCTATGGCTACCTGCCCCTCTATTGGCTTCTGAAAGCCTGAAATGGTGCGCAGGAGTGTTGACTTGCCTACGCCGTTAGGCCCTATTAGACATGTCAACTGGCCCGCACTGATGCTGGTATTGATGTCTTTGGCCACTATTTTGTGCTTGTAGCCTATCGTTAGGTTGCTTAATGTGATATCCATTAGGTTGCAAAGATAATTAAAATTGTTGGCATTCACGTTTTTTTTGTAACTTTGTGGCAATCAAT
>CAZUWO010000172.1:0-5020 GCA_964623995.1 uncultured Prevotella sp.
TGGCCTTTGGATTGTGGGAGAGGAACACAACCTTCTGGCCTTTCTCCACGTTGAAGTTTACGTGGTCGAAGAGCACTGTGCCGTCTTCGTCCACGGCTTTCAGGTCCTCCACTTCCAGAATCTGGTTGCCCGGCTCTCGCTCCATCTGGAATATGATGCCCGGATACTTGCGGCTCGACGGTTTTATTTCCTCCACATTCAGCTTGGCCAGCATCTTCTTGCGGCTTGTGGTTTGCTTGCTCTTGGCCACGTTGGCTGAGAAGCGGCGTATGAATTCCTCGAGCTGCTTTTTCTTCTCCTCGGCCTTCATGCGCTGGTTCTGGGCCTGACGCAGAGCCAATTGCGAGCTTTCATACCAGAAGCTGTAGTTGCCCGCAAAGACTGTTATCTTGCCAAAGTCTATGTCGATGGTCTGGGTGCTTACCGAGTCGAGGAAATGCCGGTCGTGGCTAACCACGAGAACCGTCTGCCGCTCGTCTATGTCGCTCAGGTAATCCTCAAGCCACTCCACTGTGTCGAGGTCAAGGTCGTTGGTAGGCTCGTCAAGAAGCAGGTTGTCGGGGTGGCCAAACAGAGCCTTGGCAAGCATGACCCTCACCTTCTCATTGTTGGAGAGCTGGGCCATGAGCTTGTGGTGCTCGGTCTCCTTCACGCCCAAGTTCTGCAGCAGCTGTGCGGCATCGCTCTCGGCTTCCCAGCCATTCATCTCGGCAAACTTCTCCTCCAGCTCGGCAGCCCTGTTGCCGTCAGCCTCGGTCATCTCTGCCTTCGAGTAGAGGGCTTCGCGCTCCTTCATGTTCTCCCACAGCGGCTGGTGGCCCATGAGCACGGTGTCGAGCACGGTATATTCATCATACTTGAAGTGGTCCTGCTCCAACACCGACAGGCGCTCGCCCGGTCCGAGCTCAACCGAGCCCTTGTTGGGCTCCAGCTCGCCGCTTATGGCGCGCAGCAAGGTTGACTTGCCGGCTCCGTTGGCACCTATCACGCCATATATATTGCCGGGCGTGAACTTAATGTTTACGTCCTTGTAGAGCACTCGCTTGCCAAACTGAATGGCAAGATTGGATAGTGTTATCATAATTGCTAATACCTTGGTTTTGGATTTTTGCGTGCAAAGGTACTAAAAATAATCCACTCAGAAGCCGTAACAAGCTGAAAAACATCTTTTTTAGATAAATAAACTTTGCCGGTAAGCAACTTTCAGCTACCTTTGCACCATGGTTTTCAACAAATATGGCACCGCCGACCACTACAAGCACATGCAGGTTGGCCAAGAGGCACCGCTGCTGCAGTGGCTGATAAGCAACAGCGGCGAAAGCAAGAACAAGATAAAAGCCACGCTCAAGAACCGTGGAATAAAGGTGAACGGCAAAACCGTGAGCCAGTTCGACATGCAGCTTCACAAGGGCGACAGGGTGAGCGTTAGCACCTCAAAGCGCGACAGCACCTTCCGCAGCCGGTACGTCAAGATTGTGTATGAGGACAAATATCTCATTGTTATAGAGAAAAACGTGGGCATACTCTCCATGGCCGCGGGGCATAAGGACTTGAACGTGAAGGCCGTGCTCGACGACTACTTCGTAAAGACCAAGCAGCACTGCACCGCCCACGTTGTGCACCGGCTCGACCGAGACACTTCCGGACTTATGATATATGCCAAGGACATGGAGACGGAGCAACTGCTCGAGCGCGACTGGCATAACCTTGTTTACGACCGGAGGTACGTGGCCGTGGTGAGCGGGCTGATGGAAGACGACGAGGGCACCATTGCCAACTGGCTGAAAGACAACCGCGCCTACGTAACCTATTCGAGCCCTGTGGACAACGGCGGCAAGTATGCCGTTACCCATTTCCAAGTGCTCGACCGGGCCGACAACCACTCGCTGGTGGAGTTCAGGCTGGAGACGGGGCGCAAGAATCAAATACGCGTCCACACGGCCGACATGGGGCACCCCGTTTGCGGCGACGTGAAGTATGGCAACGGCGACGATCCTGCCGGAAGGCTCTGCCTGCACGCCTACGTGCTATGCTTCTATCACCCCGTAACCCACACGAGAATGGAGTTTGAGACGCCAATACCGCCCGCCTTCATCAGAATTATGAAACATCGCAAACAGCAAGCCCTATGACAGACTCTACCTACTACATCATAATGCTTGTGGCCATAATAGCGGCCGTACTCGTAATAAAGAATGTTACCCGCTGCCTCATACGCATCGTGGCCACTATCGTATTCCTCGCCATACTGATTTGGTGCCTCAAGTCGGCGGGCGTTTTCTGACGGCCACGGCATTAACTTATCAGCCAAGCAGTGCTTCGAGCCTGCCACTCCACAGCTCGCCGTTGGCCGGCTGGAAGGTGTTGAGGCCAAGGCCCTGAGCCGTTAGCACGTTGGCCGGACCGTCGTCGACAAACAGGGTCTCGCCTGCCACGAAGCCCTCACCGTCCATCATCTTGCGGAATATATCCCCGTCCGGCTTCATGGCCTTCTGCTCAAAGCTCAGGTACTGGTGCTCCTGCCCTATGTAGTAGCCTATGCCGTGGCCGCGGCCGTCGAACGCGCTGCTGCGAAACCACGAGGTTATAAACGGATTGGTGTTTGACAGCAGTGCCACCCTGTAGCCCTTGCCTCGCAGTCTGAGCAGCTCGTCGAGGTTGCCGGTCAGCACCCCGTCGATGAAGCCAAGCCAGCATTGCCGGCACTCGGCCCAGCTCACCTCGCGGCCCACATGGGCGCTCACCTGCCGCAGAAACTCCCCGTCGGTTATAGAGCCTTCCTCGAGCTGGCCGAAGATGCCTTTCTGTGCGTATTCGTTCAGGAAGCTGCCTATATCCTCAAAGCCCAGGGCCCTGAAGGCAGCCACGCAGCCCTGCAGCCTTATCTTGCAGAACACTCCGCCGAAGTCGAACACCAAATTCCTTATAGCCGCCACCGCAATATATTCTATTATTTCAGCACAGCCTTAAGGTCAGACTCGAGCTGCGCCGTGCTGCTGGCTCCCACGAGCACGCTCGTCACGCCCTGCTGCTCCAGTATCCACGTCAGGGCCATCTCGGCAAGGCTTTCGCCGCGCCCGCGGGCCTCGTCGTTGAGGCTGCGCAGCCTGGCCAGCAATTCCGGAGTTAGCACGTCTTTCTTAAGCGAGCCGCCCTGAGCCATGCTGCTGCCGGCAGGAATGCCGTTAAGGTAGCGGTCGGTGAGCAGCCCCTGCGCCAGCGGCGAATAGCTTATGAAGCCTATGCCGTGGTCGTGGCAGTACTGCAGCTCGCCGCCCTCCATGGGCTCACGCTCCAGCAGGTTGAGCTTGCCCTGATATATGAGCAGGGGCGTGTCGTGCTCGCTCAGGTATTTGTCGGCTATCTTCAGCGCCTCCAGTGGCCAGCGGCTCAATCCTATATAGAGAGCCTTGCCCTGCCTCACTATGTCTACAAGGGCCTGCAGCGTCTCCTCTATAGGCGTGTTGGGGTCGTAGCGGTGGCTGTAGAACAGGTCGACGTAGTCCAGACGCATGCGCCTCAGGCTCTGGTCCAGGCTCGCCATCAGGTATTTGCGGCTGCCCCAGTTGCCGTATGGGCCGGGCCACATGTCGAATCCGGCCTTCGACGATATGAACAGCTCGTCGCGGTAGCGGCGGAAGTCGTCGTCCATAAGCCTGCCCATGGTCTCCTCGGCAGTGCCGTACGGGGGGCCGTAGTTGTTGGCCAAGTCGAAGTGGGTTATCCCGTGGTCGAAGGCGTAGTGGGTAATGGCGCGGCTGCGCTCATAGGGGTCCACCCCGCCGAAGTTGTGCCAGAAGCCGAGGCTCAGCTTCGGAAGCAGCACTCCCGACTTGCCGCAGCGCTGATACATGCTTTCAGAATTGCTGTAACGGCTCTGAGATGCCGTATAGATTTCCTTCAGATTCATAGTGTTGATTTTGTTTCTTACTTATCTTACTTCGCTGCAAATTTAATCATTTACCTGTTACCGGCAAAGCCGAAAGCCGTTTTTTTAATTACTAATTACGAGTTACTAATTGGAGACTGGTGGCGGCGTGCTAATTACTAATTTGGAATTACTAATTGGTGTTGGTGGCAGAGGGGCGGCGGCGACTCGTAACTCGTAATTATTTATATCTATTGCAAAGTTACTGAAAAGATTCCACTCCCGCAATAGGCAAAACGCCTCGGGAGCAGTTTTTCCGGCCGACTGCCCGAAAAAGTGATTTCCCCTCTGAAAACCAGTGTGTTACAGCATCTAAACCTACACGTTTTCAAAGCGAATATAAGGGGATGGGCTGCCGCCCCCTGCCTCCGGAGGCGATGATTTTGCCGCCGGATGTGAACGCTGCCGCTTGCAGGGGATGGATTAGCATTATTGATTAAAAACATCAGCCAAATCAACATTCAACACTCAACACTCATTACAGCGCCATTGATGTCGGCGGCATCACCGTATGGTAACCGAGGGTCGTCACTGACCCTCGGACAAGGCCGCCGCCCCATTCTGCCGACTCTGGAGGAGTCGCCCGTCAGCAAAAGGGAAGCCCTCCGCAAGCCCGTCAGCGCAGGAGAAGCTACCAGCAAGCCAGCTGGGCGACTCCTCCGGAGTCGATTCGTGGGTGCGGGGACGGGAGTCCGCAGGTCTTACGACCCGCGGTTACCAATCGGTGATGCCTCCGGCACCAATGGCTCTGCCTCGTGGCACCTCCACCCTGCAACTATGACAGTGCCCACTCATCTATGCTGAGAGATGGTGCCTCCGGCATCAATGGCTCTCCGTAATTGCGGATTACGAGTCACCGCCGCCCCTCTGCCACTAATTAGTAATTAAGTCACCGCCCATCAGCTCCAATTCGTAATTAGTAACTCGTAATTAAAAGCTTGCGTTTCCTGCTCAATGTCAGGCAGTTGGGCGTAGAAATCGGTGTTTTTCGGCGCTTTGCGCTCCCCTGAAGTTGAGTTGTCGGGCATAGGGGGGGAATTGGCTTGGATTTACCTTTCTGATAGCGGAAATACAAAGATATTGCCTATAAAA
>CAZUWO010000173.1:0-4968 GCA_964623995.1 uncultured Prevotella sp.
CATGACGTTTTTATCAGCTTGGCATCGCATATATAATAATGTGTATTCAGGCAAAGAACAAAACTGTTCCGCAGCGCCTCAATCATTGAATTCCTGCAAGCGGGCAATATATTTGCCGAGTATATCAAACTCCAAATTAACCACAGAGCCTTGCTTTATGAATGCGAAATTGGTGTTTTCGTGCGTATAGGGTATTATGGCCACAGTGAAAGTGTCGTCGGTTGGCGATATGACAGTAAGCGAAACACCGTTCACACACACCGAACCCTTGTCCACAGTAAAGTGCCCACGGCGGGCCATGGCCCTGTCAGCCTTGTACTGAAAGGTAAAATACGTTGAGCCGTCAGCGTCCTTTATAGCGACGCAACGGGCAGTTTCGTCCACATGACCTTGCACTATATGGCCGTCAAGCCTGCCGTTTATCTTCATCGAACGCTCCACATTCACCATGTCGCCCACACTGAGCAGCCCAAGATTAGACCGGTCAAGCGTTTCCTTCATAGCGGTAACTGTGTACTGATTGCCATCTATCGCCACCACAGTGAGGCATACCCCATTGTGGCTTATGCTCTGATCTATCTTCAATTCATCCACAAAAGAGCACGTTAGCGTAAAGTCTATGTTTTCCCTGTCGTGCTTTATGGCCACTACACGAGCCATTTCTTCTACTATTCCTGAGAACATGTTGTACTTCTTTTATTGGGGAAAAAGCGTTACGGCAATTCTTTTCCCTTCTTGTAACGTAGATAATTTAAAATAAAAGAAAGAGACCGCGACGACGATTGTGATGAAAACTCCGAGCTAAATATGATTAGAGAGCTCCCCGTCTTTGTAATCCACCGGCTTTGCAGCTTACCCGCGGCGATGCGGTTTATGTGGCCCGCCATCAACAAAGGAGTCATCCCGGTTTTTCAGAATTATTTGATGAGTATCCCGATCTGACTCGTCGCGGTCTCAATTTTGTTTCCTTCTGATGCAAAGATACAACATAATTCATTACCACAAAAACTTTATGCCGTTTTTTTTTCATGGCCATAGCGTTTTTCTTATATCGCCATCGTTAAGCCACAAAACCGCCTCTGATTGCTAATATACGGGAATTCGTCGCGTCAAGCACCACGTTATAAGGCATTTATACTCTTAAAGCCCAACCTTACGAGTATACTTCTATATTGTAAAACACCAGTATTTATGAAGCGAAATCTGTGGTTTCTAAGACCGAAATAACTGTTATCGTGGGGCAAAAGCACATATTCTGACGTTGTAATCTTATAGCAAAAGGTATTTTGCTACGTAGTAAAAATATAAACTCTACGCAGAAAAACACTATTGATTACGCAGAGAAATCAAGGCCGTTTTTATGCCATGCCACCGGATAACCGCCAATAACTTTAGCCCCTTTCCGCCGTTGGTGTGGCTTTTTCGGGTTATTGAGTGCCCCGTGGGTGGACTACGGCATGATGGTTAGGGCGGATAGCCATCATGAAAGTGGCTTTGTGGCCGTTTAATATTAATAATGTGTAGCAGCTTTTCAGTTGCCATAACGGTAAATTGATGATTAAAAAGAGATGGGGTTGAGCCATGAACAAATAAGCACTTCTGCATATTAAAATGTTAAAAATGCATCTGATTAATAATGTTTAACGCTCGGGGGGGTATAATGGGATTTTTTATATACTTTTGCAGCGTAAATATTAACATCAAAACAGTATATGAAATGAAAAAAGTTCTACTATCATTGCTTATGCTTATTGTGGGAATAGTTTCTACATTAGCACAAAATCTGACTCCCTATGCGGAAGTCTCTAAGAAAAATCCTAATGATCCAAACAGTTTAGACTTGATCATTACGTATAGAGCCGCTCGAAATCCAAGTTATAGTGCCGACAAAACGACCGGTATTGGCACTTATTCTCTTCTTGGCCATAGTTCAGGTAATCGTAACTATGCATTGTATCCCCCTTCAACATATTATGTTCCAGGGAGTGTAATAAAAGATGATCATTTTAACTTTCATATTACTGAAGCTATAGTTGACGAAAGCATGAAAGACGCGATACCGTTAACCTCAGGTGATTTTCTGTTTGCATACATGCCATCATTGAAGACCATAACAGGTATGGAAAACCTCAACACGTCTGAAATGACCGACATGCAGTATATGTTCAGTCATGATTACTCCTTGGAAAGTATTGACCTCAGCCACTTTGATACAAGAAAGGTTACAAATATGGGGCAAATGTTTCAGACGTGCAAGAGCCTTACAGCTCTTGATGTTTCGAGTTTCGAAACATCAAATGTAACCAACATGAGTATGATGTTCAGCCAATGCTTTAAAGTAACAACCCCCAACTTTAAATTCGATCCTGCCAAGTTCAAGACCGATAATGTTACTAACATGAGTTATATGTTTCAGACCATGCGCTCGATGACAAGTATTGACATCAGCTCCTTTAACACCTCAAATGTTACCAATATGATGGGTATGTTTGCTCTTAGCAGCAGTTTAACCAGCATAAACTTAGGCAACATAAACACGGCTAAGGTTGAAAACATGAGTAAAATGTTCCAGGGATGCACCAACCTACCAAGTGTTGATGTTAAAACTTTGAATACCCAAAGTGTAACAGACATGGGATTGATGTTCTCTGATTGCACCAGCCTTTCAAGTGTTGATGTTAGCAATTTCAATGTAAATAATGTAACAACCATGTCCAGTATGTTCGATAATTGCACAAGTCTTAAGAGTCTTGACATAAGCAAGTGGGCTATTAATACTGGTGGTAGTGTAAGTTTCTTTGCAAATGGCTGTACAAGCCTTGCTGAGCTAAATTTAGGAGCAAACGACATTTCCGCCATAAGGAATAAGAGCTTTGCTTTTTATGATGTGGGCAAAACTTTTCCCTGCCATATAACTTTCACTTTCGACAGGAGCAAACTTGGAAATGTGACAATAGACAAGACGAACCCTCTGCCACCATATTATACATATTATGATGGCCGCTTCTATATAGCAGAAAAATTGGATTGCGACAGGAACTTGGCGGAGGACTACACCCCAGTGGCAAAGGCGAACACCGACCTGTGGCAGGCCAACCGAGCGCTGACCACCAATGACTGGAACACCCTTGTGGTGCCTGTGGCCCTTACACGCGCCCAACTCGAGCAGTCGTTTGGCACAGGTGTTCAAGTTTGCCGCCTTGTAGGGTACTCCGGCAAGACATTACACTTCAAAACTGTTGGCACAGGAGAGAGCATTCCAGCCAACGAACCGGTGCTTGTAAAGCCGGCTGAGGACATTAAGAATATTGGCTATGCCGTTGTTAACATAGAAACACCAACAAACGACCTCACCAAAGAGACTGAAGAATCGTCAGAAAAGAAAGCTTACTTAATAGGTTCATACAAGTCAAAGATAACACTTGCCGACATATTGATGTACTATTCACCATCATATCACTACTTCATACGCAGCAACGGCAACGCCACAATTAGAAAAACTCGCGCTTATCTTAAGCTGTCAGACCATCCTACCGCCGCACTGAGCGTAGCCATAGACGATAACGGCATATCGACAAACATCAACAGCATTGACGGTACCGCCATAGGCCAGCCTGAAGGTCCTGCCTACAACCTTAGCGGACAGCGCGTAGGCAACGACTATAAAGGCATAGTGATAGTTAATGGCAAGAAACTGCTGAGAAAGTAACAAATGAAATAAAAAGCAGAAACAAGTTATGAACAAGAAAGAATATAACAAACCGGAAGTAAGGACTCTGGAAATACAGGACCTTATGGACGACAACACCGACGTCAACATACCGGCCCGCTATTCAGTAAGCGGCGGTGAGGAAGGCGGAGCCAAAGAAAACAATTTTGAAGACGATGAGGACGAGGATACAACCTCTACCTCATGGGGAATATATTAGACTGAATACGACCACAAGAAAACATTTAAATATTTATCATATATCATATCTCTCAAAGTTATATGAAAAGCTTAGAGTAATATTTTTTCATATACATTCTATTTTTGCGGTCATTACCCGTGAGGGCAGTGGCCGCTTCTTTGCTAAAGTAACTGCGGTTCACCTCTGCAACTAATCGGCCTCTGCCACTTAACGGATTGATATTTACAGCCAATAAAAATGCCACAATCTGCCGATAAAATATCAACATACTTGCAAAAGTAAAAAATAAAGCGTAACTTTGCAATCAGTTGATTGACAAAAGGTATTGCCCATGACTGCTTGTAAGTTTATTTTCGCTGCCATTATTGTGCTCATCCCAGTGGGAGGAGTACAGGCTCAGTCGGCGGCAAAAGCAGCAAAGCAATACAACAAGATGGCCCACGAGGCCCTCGCCTACTCGCAACACCACCGCAAAGATTCAACAACAATGTACGACTATGCCGTAAAAGCCATAGTCTATGCACTGAAATGCGATTCAGCAGAAGCAAAAAACGACGGCAAGGAAGCCAAATTCCGCAAGGATAACCGCCACAAGTTTACAAAGACCCGACGCTCATTGCTGGCCGGAGGCGACTACTTCATAAGCCACTACCAAGCCGACAAGGCAGGCCAACTGCTGCACCTGTATCTCAGTTCGGCCTCTTCCCCACTCTTCTACGGTACACCAACCGACACCGCAGCAGCCGCTTACATGCTCAGCACCATAGCCTTGAGGCAGAAAGACTACAAGCAAGCCGACCACTGGGCCACACTTGCGCTCACCGATACCCGCACTGCCATGCCGGCGGCAGAGGTAATAGCCATGGTGATGGAGGCAACAATGAGCACCAAAGCCGACAGTGCAGCCTACGCTGAGGTACTAACCAAGCTCTATCAGACCAACCCCGAGAACAAGAGATACTTTACTTGGCTGATGAACTTCTACGAGAACAGCAACCAGAGGCAAAACCTTGAGGACTTCATTGACCGACAACTGGCCAACCACCCCGACGACATA
>CAZUWO010000174.1:0-4963 GCA_964623995.1 uncultured Prevotella sp.
CGGTTACTGAGCGGTGATGCCTCCGGCATCAATGGCTGCTGATGTTGCTGGGCTTCTGTGCAGTCTCCGGCATCAATGGCTGCTGGCTGTAGCATCTGTATCTACTGGTTTTGTTTGGCTTTGGTGATGCCTGCGGCATCGGGGGCTGGTAGGTTTGCTAATGTGTTTTTGTTTTGGTGTCGCGGCTGGTAATGAGGGCGCAACTGCTTATGTACTTCAATTGTTGCGCTTACGGGCTTCAATTGTCGCGCTTACGGACATCAATTGATGCCCTTTTGCGCGTCAATTGATGCACCTTCGTGGTTTGAATGCTTCAGCATAGTGTTTTGAGTGCTTCAGCATCGTGCTTCTATCGTTGTTAGAATGGCCTTAGAGTGTTGCCATCGATCGCTTCGGGCGATGGTGGCTTATGGCTTTGATGGCTTGTGAGGGTGGAGGTGCCGAGGAGTTGTGCGGTTGGGGCGTGATGCCGGCTTTGGACCTGCGGCCACGATTCTGAATTATGAAATGTTTGCAAAGGCGAAGAAAGAGGGTCTTAACCGTGAAAATAAATTAATAAACGGTGGTTGATTGTTAAATAATATTATGTTTAATCAGAATTAACTTGCGGGGGGGGTAGAAACCACTTTATTATATACTTTTGCAGTTGATAATTGGCTGGGAAATAAAAAAGAGTAACCGAAAGACTTTAAGTCGTATCTAAGCTGACTCTACTTGCCGTTGCCGGCAAAGACACAAACCGAAAAGTTGAAAGTGCTGTTTGTAGTTGCTCAGTTTCAGTCTGATGGATGATATTAACGTTTAATTTGTTATATGAAATGAAAAAACTGTTACTTTCACTAATCGCCATGCTTCTCGTGGGTACGGGTCAAGCACTGGCACAAACTCCGACTGTTTATGCTGAGATTACCCTAAATGGTAGTAATCTTAAGCTTACCTTTAAGGCTTCGGCCACCACGCCTACTTATAGCTATAACTCCTCTACGGGTATAGGAACTTACGATCTGTCTTCAACTCCGAAGTATACTACTGATGATTTAGATCCTAATACAAGGTATAAGATAACTACAGCCGAGTTTGACAATTCGGTTAAGGATGCTCGGCCTACATCTACCGTAGATTGGTTTTACGGATTGGGTGGCCTAACCACAATAACAGGGCTGGCCAACCTCAATACATCGGCAGTTACCAATATGCGCAGAATGTTCTGGGCATGTGACGCGTTGACGAGTTTGGACTTAAGCCACTTCGATACCGGTAATGTTACCAACATGAACATGATGTTCTATAATTGCGGTAAACTTAAAAGCTTGGATCTGTCCAGCTTTAACACTAAAAAAGTTACGGACATGTCTTCCATGTTCAATTCCTGTAGCCAAATGACAACCTTAAAGTTGTCAAGCAATTTCTCTACAGAAAATGTTACCAACATGGAGCGCATGTTTAATGAGTGCAGAAGTCTGGCAAGCTTGGACCTTAGCTCCTTTGTTACGACGAGCAAAGTAACTGACATGTCTTACATGTTTAACGAGTGCAGTAGTTTGAAAACTCTGAATTTGGCTAAGTTCAACACCTCCAATGTTACCAACATGAGCCATATGTTTTTCGACTGCAGGAACATTACATCGATTAGCAATCTGAACTTTGACACAGAGAAAGTTACTCAACTGGACTATATGTTCGAAAACTGCAAGAAGCTATCAGCCATTGACTTGAAGACTTTCCGCACGCCCAATGTTACCACAATGGCGGGTATGTTTATGAGTTGCAGCGCTCTGAAGAGCCTTGACATAAGCATGTTTACGTTTAATGAAGATATACTTACCTCAGTTGCGTCGTTCGCAAGTGGCTGCACCGGCCTTACGAGCCTTAACCTTGGAAATAATGACTTTAGCGTGATAGCTAACAACAGTAATGCATTTTTAAATGTAGGCTTTAAGAAAGAGAAATTTAAAGGTGTAAATATCAATGTGCCAATATGCCGTCTTACCCGCACTTTCGACTACAGTTCGTTAGGCGAGGCAAGTGTAACCTTAGCCTTGGAGGACAGCTATGCACCCTATCATGTGTATTTTGGCGGTTGGTTCATAGTGTCTGACGAGATAGACTGCACAAAGAATTACTCGCCTGTGGCCCGCACTGTTACCATAGACTTATGGCAGAGGAGTCGTTACTTTAAGGATGGCATTTGGAACTCGGTAGTTGTCCCTGTGGCTCTGACCGGTGCTCAGCGTGCTAAGGCGTTTGGCAGCAGCGGTGTTGAATATGCTAAAATAGATAGCTACGACGGTACGACTCTTAAGTTTAAGACCATTAGTGACGATGAGACTATACCGGCAAACACACCGTTCCTGATGAAAACTGCATTGGGTTGGCCTGCAGCTGCCTACTGCGGAGTGGACATAGTGCTGCCCACCAATGGCAAGATTGAGGTTAGTACCACTCCGGTTAACGGATATTACGCCACATTCTATGGCAGCTATAACTATGACGTCAAGCTTGACAGGTCGTGCTTCTACTACCACTATCAGACAGGAAACTTCGTGCGCAGTGCCGGCAACTCGTTTGTTGATACCACCCGTGGCTACTTCAAGTTCTTCAATAACGGCAACCCCGACACCGGCAATGCCAAGCAATTCGTGCTCGACGACGACGGCGTTGCTACCGCAATTGACGCAATTGACGGCGTGCAGACAAGCGAAACCAACGCTCCTGCCTACAACCTGTCGGGCCAGCGCGTTAGCGACAGCTATAAGGGTATAGTGATTGTGGGCGGCAAGAAGGTGCTGCGCAAGTGATGAAAGCAACCATAAACGAGAACAAATAAAAAAACAAGAAGAAAATGAAGAAGCAATATATTAGGCCAACGGTAATGAATTTGAGTTTTGCCAATCTGCTCGACCATGGTGTTATCTTGCCATCGGTGACATCGGTTGACGGCCGTGCCGCTGCCAAGAAGCAGGAACTGGAAATAGAAGACGAGGAAGACGATGAGGAAGAAGACGAGGCTCTCGGCTTCAAACTCTGGAAGAGTCCTTTCAAGAAATTATAGCCGCTGCACCGAGAATCCGGCCTGCCGGAGGGAAGCTCATTGGCAGAAGGCGTTCCGTCCAAGGTGGTCTGGCTGCGTGGTCCTACTCATTCAAAAATATATTTGGGTGTAGATCTTACAGTGCTAACCAGGATTGCGCAAGCCTATGGCTGAGCTGACTGGGTTGTGCCGGTACTCAGAGTCAAGGGCTATGGAGCCCGGAGCATAGACCGTGAGGCCTGTTGCTTCGGGCTCCGTTTTTGTTTTTATTTGGCAGTAAAGGGCCTTTGGGGTAATGGTTGTGGCGGCTTGCTTAATAAAACCGTCGTCGGTTCGCCACTTGAAAAAGCGATAATGCCTGACGGCCGCGTGGGCTGCCGGTGGCGTTATGTTTTGTTTATGGCAATTTTACTAAAATATTTGTTACTAAAAATGTAAGAGCCCGGAAGGGCATTAGAAGTGAGTCATGAACTCAATTACTATTTTGTCCTTCTCTGAAGGTTTGGGCGTGGCGTCGTGACCATAGAAATACTTTTCGTAGTTAAGCCTGATGTCGCTCACGAAAGGCTTGTCAATGCTGAACGTAACGCCACCCGTTAGCCGACCGCGCTTATAGTCGTTAACTATGAGCTTACCCACTTCAGTGGCCGGTTCCGCGCCGGCCGATTCAACAGAGTAAGCCTTTCCGTCGCTGTGATTGCTCATGAAGTCGAACCTTATGAGCGGAGAGACACCGGAAAAGAAATATCGGGGTTTGCCGTCAGACTGTTTGGGCAGCTGAATGGTGTAGCAGGCGAAACTGTTGAAGGCATGAACAGGGCTGAAAGCACCGTGGGCGTAGCGCTTATACAGGTATTCGGCCTCGGCAATGAAGTTCTTGCGGTGGAAGGTTAGTCCGGCATCGTACATCATTATGGCCACGTTCTCAGGTTTAACCCTCTGCGCACTCAGCACCGTGTTGAGTCCGAAGGGGAGTAGCAGCTGCACTTTGGCCGAAAAGTTGACATTGTTGGTCCAGAAGTCTTTCTGATTGGTGAGTCCGGAACCGTTGTAAATGCCCGCTTCAGCAATGATGGGGAAGCCCACGTGGAACGTGTATCCGAGCCTTGCACCGACGTCGCGCACGTTGCCTACCTGCTTGGCTATGAACGAACGGTTGGCAAAGTACTGCTGATGGGGTGAGCGATGGGCGTCGATGGTGAATGGAACCCGCATCTGACCTATTGTGAACTTGAGCGAACGCCACGGTGAGAGCAACACGTAGGCATCGAGCATTTTAATCTTTCCCTCGTCGCAGAGGTCTATTTCAGCCTTGTAAGCCACGGCCGTGTTGACGCTTCCGCTCACGTTGACCCGTGCCGTTCGCACCTCGAAGCGACCCTTGCGGTCGCCGGTCTGGTATTCATACTTGCCCCTTATGGTGCCACCTATCTTAAGGCTCTTGCCCTCTGGCTGCGCCAAGACAGTGACAATGTTGGCAAACAGCATGAGGAGCAGGCAGAAGGTTATGTTTATCTTGCTTTTCATTTTGCAAAGGTAGGCAGGCGATGTTTCAAACATGTTTCAAAGTTGTTAAGGATGTGATAAACGTGTAAGAAGTTGAGCTGTTGAGCGTTGTGGAAGTAAGCGACGGCAGCTTGAAAGCGTGGCGGGCTTTGAATGTTTTTCTTTGTTTTTTTATTACCTTTGCACCATGAACGTGATAAGAGATGGGCTGGCCTGGCTTTCGAGACTTGGTCACTGCAAGGGGTTCGGCATTCAGTCGCCGTGGGCATTCAGCATGGCGTGTGATGTTATTAACACCCACAGACTGGATTCGCTCTTTGCCGATATAGAAAGGCAGATTAAGGGCAAGAAGAGCCGGAAAACGGTGAGCCTATGCAGGCTGACAGTGAAGCTGGCGCGCCACTATGGCTACACGGAGGTGGCAGT
>CAZUWO010000175.1:0-2638 GCA_964623995.1 uncultured Prevotella sp.
GTGTCTGTAAAGTTAATAAATTCCTTACTTGACACACTTTAGTTTACAGTCTCCCTGGGCAAGTTTTGACATATCCGCACTGGATAATGTTATTGTCACACACGGCTCCGGATGCGAAGTAATGCTCACCTTCGGCTTCGCAGAGACCGAAAGTGAGCAAGTACGTTGCATCCTCTGCAGAGCAGATGACTCTAATCCCTATTCACTTCGTGATAGAAGTATTCCCAAATAAAGACCATCGCCATCGTATCCAATTCACAATAACGCAAAAGAGCCTTTCTCAACGCATCGGTCAATTGGACATCGCAAAACTGCAGCATGCTGTAAGCCGTCAGAGCGGCCCCACCGTTAGCGATGTTCATATCCGCACTATCATCCAGGGGTTCGCCTATGGAGTCATCGTCCACATCAAGATAGTCACCAATCGGAGGAAGGAGTTTATATGGATTAATAACCGTTCCGTCGGCATCTAAAGAAATCCACCGCAAAGGATTGTTTTCAGAGACATTGCATGACTTGATTTCAGAACCATAGATAGGACGGGAGTATTTATCCTTTATAAAGTCACTGGTATTCAACACGGCAGGCAGAACACACTTTATGGAATTGCTTCCTTTCATACATGGATGATAGAAACAACTCTTGACCACTTTACACAAATCAATCATATCGCGCGTACCGGCCTTCCTACTACCTTTCTTATCCTTGGGAGGATGTGTAACCGTATAGATAAACTCCAGCAATTCCTCTTTATCATTCTCCGAAGACTCTACCAATTGCTCCGCGATATGGTTAAGGATCGTATTCTCGTGATGGCTATAGCAGAAAATGGAACCGTTATCCTGCTCCAACTCTTTTTTTTAGAGCCCGAACAAAGTCAAAGTTAGGGAAATGTCCCTTTTCGGCATTAATAAACTGCCCGGCATGCTCTATTTCATAACCGCCATTTACCTGACGGATAATATGATGCGAAAACTGGAAAGCCACAGACTCATACGGATGCATTCCCTCATAAAAAGGGAGCGCCACCGATGATGTCTCAAAATCAATCATGTGCAGCGGATAGACCCACGAATCCATCATAGAGCGCAAATGTGGAATATTGAGATACACCCATCGTGGATATTGTGCCTGAACAAGTGGAGAATATCCTGACGACCGGCGAGCATTCCCGCAATAAGGAGGTTTCTGGTCACTCTGTCAAGCCCATCCGCATCATTTATCTCACCCTCCACTTCAATATCTTCGAGATGGTACCAGCCGTGCTTGAAATACTCATCTCTCCGCCCACCCCTCTCGCCATTGAGATCCGACAACAGATGCTGAAAATCTTCTTCTGACCAGCCCATAGCCTTCATCCAACACTCATGATAGCCATCGCGAAGCCCGGAAGTATCTTCCGATGTCTTGGTAAATGGACATTTATAACAATTGAGGCTCACCTCGGACCACACCCGTTCGTTATCGCAGTACTTTTGAGAGATTTCCTGAATAAACTCCGTGAATTTACGCCCGCGCAAGAAATCATTCTGCTCCTTCGTCTCTCCGGCAATCACCCGTCTGCAAATGTCATCCACATCAAAAGGGACCACAACAGGATCGGTATCTGCCAGCGAAGACGCATTTGATGTGCGCTCAACGCATTTGCCGCCATCCGTTTTGGCAATCCTGAACATCTGATTGATACCGTCAACCGGTGCAACCCTGGTCTTATCCGGCATCATCAAGAACGCCTTAACTTCATACCTCTCGCCCGGATACTGTTCCCGCAATGAATTCTCTACCACCCACTTCTGGAAAGCCACATCGTATATATAAGGACGAATCGTAGAATCCAGCGAACCAGCTTTATTGAAGAACGAATCCTTTGTCGAATCCCAAGAATGCGACTTCACCTCATAGAGTTTAACGGAATGCCCTTCCTTAACAATAATATCTGTACGTACAAAGCATCTATCGTACTGAAAAGCCGCCTCCGCAATCCGAACATTATCTTTCCGGAACAGTGTCTTTGTCGCGGCCAGGGATTCCTTATGCCCAATTGCATCAATGGTATTCCCTTCAGGGACTCCAAGATAGACTTTGGCTGCCTCGCCCACCTGGAAACCACCTTCTGCAAGCGACTCCAAGAACTCGTCACCCGACTGCCTGTCTGCATAGAGCCCGTGATTGCTGCGATAATACAATGATGTCGGACAAAACAGAGCCTGGCGGAATGCCGACTTCGTGAAAAGATCAACTGACAAATCGGGTAGCAATGTGATCGTCACCTCGAATGGGGCCTTTCCACCAATGGATATGGTCAACTCCATCGTTGTCGTATTATCTGATTTTATAACTATTACTATATCATCATTGGTCAAAAGACGTGTGTTATGTATATTCCATTTTCTCTCCAGTTCCGCATGCTTGGCACGCGCATCGTAGATACGGTCGCAAATAGCCCTGAATACATTTTGGAGATTTTGCAAAAAGTCTTTAGAATACTCCTCGTCCATCCAGGTCCTAAATACAAATGGAGTTATCACAATATTCCACAGTGAAGTATAGCACAGCGGATCTGTCGTATTTCCCCAGACATGTCCTATCTTAATCTCCATTGGCTTTTTACCGGAGAACCTTTCCACAACACGCCTCG
>CAZUWO010000175.1:2648-3024 GCA_964623995.1 uncultured Prevotella sp.
CTTCATAATTGGCATGCCGGTCAACAGGAAACCCCGCTCCGTATCCCATCGTGGAGATTTCCCTATAAAGACAGCCTTGGGAATCCAACATCTCCTTATGCCGATGCTCGACAGCCTTCCTTGTGAAAAAACAGGATTTTTCTAATATTATCTTTAAAAACAAAGCCTGATTCTCTTCCTCGACCACACTTTCGGAAATATCCAATCCGGACTTGTCGTGAATATGCAGCAATCGGCTAAGACAATCAGGTGAATCTACGGGCATTGGAATTACTCCCGATTCACACAGTTTAACACCGGCCTCTCGCATAAAAGGTTCAAGTTCCGCAAAAGTGTTTATCATTGGTTTATTATCATAAGTCTTCCACAAAATATC
>CAZUWO010000175.1:3034-4914 GCA_964623995.1 uncultured Prevotella sp.
AACATAATCCTGCATGTACCTCATATTTCAAATCATACTTTGCCTGTCTCTTCAAACCATTGACTCCGACTCTGTATTCATAATCAAGAGGTCCTATCCGATTTGACACATCTCGGTATCTTATCATAAGACGTTCTAAAAGACCTTCTGAACTAGCGAATCTATATAGCGAAAGGCCAAAGCCATATTCTGCCGGGCCGTCGAACTGTTTTAACTCAACATTATTGAGAGCTGTCATAAAAAGCTCATCACCTGCTTCCAGATACACTCTCGCTCTATTCAGAAAACCCAGCATACCACCTTCTGCAAAAGGTTCCTCCAGTTCTTTAAATGATGGAGAGCCATTATTGTTCTTTGAATTGTAGAACGCATGCATCGCCTCATGCACATAAACGAATCCGAAGACATAATCTACAGGAACATTCTTATCACCGGCATATTTAACTATATTCTCCTTAAAGAGATATACTACCGGAGCATTATACGAAAAGTCCCATTCCCGATACATGCCAAGAAGTGTTCTCGCTTCATTGCACTCACTACTCCTCTTTTTGAGATTAAAAATAATAGTAAACAGCGTTTCACTCCATTCCCTCGCTTCCCTTTCATAATTCTCCAATGCTGATATTTCTTTAGCGATTGTTTCAACAAAAGAGCCATTATCCGACACAACGACTTTATAGTTCTTCTTGAAACGCAGTGATGCAATATCATAGAATTCCGCGATGCAGCACGGTGCATTCTCTATATCCAGGAGTAGTTCTTTCTGTCTTGACGAAAGAGACATCCCGTTTTTAGATATGTATTCAAATTTTTTATTCATCTTCTTCCTCCATTATAAAAACGCCAACTATATAGTTTAAGAATATCACCATCCTCGGGTATAAAGGAATCATTGCCTTTGGCATAAAAACATATTTCAAAATAATCATCACAACCCAGATGCTCACAAAAACTGTTTATATGAGGAATGACGTTTTGCTCGAGTTTTCTTTCAAAGTCCTCTGTAAATGCTGCAGCCACAATTGCCTCTTTGTATGCTCCACTCCATGATATAAGGTCCGACACCTTATCGTCGGGAATCTTTTGGAGACAATCTATTGGCAAGTCCTGTTTTTCATCCAAAGCATAAAGAATGTCTGGAGCAAGATATATAATATAATTTAATCGTATCGTAATACCAGCATTATCTGTCGTAGCCGTAACAAAATCCTTTGCCGCTCTATATAAGCCTAAAGCCTTCACCTGGTCTTGAAAATACCTTGGGATTAATATCAATGTAGATAAAGTCTCATAGGGCGCCTGTTTATAGTAAGGGTAAGCGGCACTTAAAATATAATCATCACTATACAAAAACGCATGCACACCATTATCCTCTACCAATAACAAAGATACCAGTTCCGAACGTTCTACAATATGAGGCTCCCCTACCCATATACAAGAAGAACTATGGAACATTTTCGTATAATAATGATGAAAATTATAAAATATTAAACGCAGGCGAAAACATTCCTTGTGAAGGCGCTCTTCTAGATCCTGCAGATTCTGCCGGAGGTAACTCAAATAATCTCTCTTCTCCTCTTCTTCCGGTGTAAGTTCTTCAATGTAGTCTACCGGTTTAAAATAATTCGAAATCTTCATTTAGCTGAGTTTAAGTTAAGTGATTAAAAGTTTGACTTTCATAGTTTTCTGAAACAATATAAGAAAAAGCACCGAGACTACAAAATTTATTTTCCGCCCCTCTCATCAACCCCCACACACAACACAACCGGAATGCCGTTTGACATTCCGGTTGTCGTTATATGCTGCACACCCCTACTTCAGGGCGGAGGCGGCGGACTGGCCGGCGAGGAGGCCGGTGGAGAATGCGGTCTGCAGGT
>CAZUWO010000176.1:0-4873 GCA_964623995.1 uncultured Prevotella sp.
AAGAGCTTTGTTGACAGCACAGGACAGCACGTTTTCAGCACAATTCCAATGTCTTTCCACGACAACAATGGCACTATATTGCCATTTTGGATCGACTTTTACAGCCGTCATGGTCGTCAGGTGCCCGATGGAGAGCCCGGCACTAATCCTGGTCAATTGGCGCGAAGCAGCAATACCAGATTATTGGGTTGGCTCCACGGCATAGACTGATAAATGCCACACCACTGCTGTTTTTTACTATTTTATTGGTATTTTCAAACATTTCGGTCTTTCATACATGCATTAATATGTTGGTAAAATACCAAAAGTTAACTTTATTTTAGATTAAAACAGCAAAAAAATCTACCGTTTTGCATAACGGTATATTAATAAAATTCGTATCTTTGAGCCGTAATTGTCAAACCTAAACCCTTTATTATTATGAGAATCGGAATACCTAAGGAAATTAAAGACAACGAGAATCGAGTGGGAATGACCCCCGCCGGCGTAGCAGAATTGGTAAAACACGGACACAAAGTCTACGTGCAGCACACTGCAGGTGATAACAGCGGCTTCTCAGATGAGGCTTATATAAAGGCCGGAGCTGATATTTTGCCAGAGATAGGCGACGTCTATTCCACGGCTGAAATGATAGTAAAGGTAAAAGAACCCATCGAACCTGAGTACGATTTGATAAGGGAAGGACAGCTCGTATTCACCTATTTCCACTTTGCAAGCGACCTTCCACTTACGCAAGCCATGATAAAGAGCAAGGCTATATGCCTGGCTTATGAGACTGTTCAGAAGGCTGACCGCTCACTGCCGTTGCTTATTCCGATGAGCGAAGTGGCAGGACGAATGGGTGCTCTCAATGGTGCTTACTACTTGCAGCGCACCAAAGGCGGCAGCGGCAAGCTTATAGGTGGTGTACCCGGAGTAAGTCCGGCCCGCGTGTTGGTGCTTGGCGGCGGCACGGTAGGTGAGGCAGCAGCCCGTATGGCTGCAGGAATGGGAGCCGAAGTCTACATTACTGACATCTCGTTGCCGCGCCTTCGCCAGCTCGACATAGAGACTCCGGCCAACGTTCACACGGTTTATTCCACCGAACACAACATCCGCGAGTTGCTTCCAGACACAGATGTCGTCATAGGATCAGTGCTTGTGCCGGGCGATAAGACCCCTCACCTCATCACTCGCAATATGCTTAAGCTTATGAAGAAGGGCTCCGTGCTCGTTGATGTGGCCATAGACCAAGGCGGTTGCTTTGAAACCTCACACCCAACAACCCACTCCGATCCAGTGTATACAGTGGATGGAATCGTACATTACTGTGTAGCCAACATCCCTGGAGCCGTTCCCAACACCTCAACCATGGCCTTAACCAACGCCACATTGCGTTATGCCGTGGCCTTAGCCGATAAGGGATGGCGTCAAGCTTGTAAGGACGACGATGCATTGCGTAAGGGATTGAACATTGTTGAAGGCAAAGTAGTGTTCAAAGCCGTTGCTGATGTGTGGGGATTGCCTTACGAACCGATAGAGTTATAGACTCAATAAAAACTGCTGTCGCTGCTTGATGAACCGGTTGCTGATATTTGTTATACTCTTCTGCTTTGCGGGAGCATTCGCCAAAAACAGTAATAGTGAACGCACAAAACGGCATAGGCATACAACCATAGCTGAGGCTCCGCTGACGATAAGTAATGGTAGGTTGACGGCATTGCTGCTTGGCAGCCCCTCGGCCGATGTGCTACAACTCAGCGATACAGCTTTTTTCAAGGGCTCTAAGCCATTTGCCGGAGTCCACATCATGCAGCTTGACTGCGACAGTTTGATACAATTTAACAGGTGTAACAATAAAGACAGCGCCGTGGTTCGCTCCTTTTATTCAGTAAATGGGGTGAACTTTCGGCGCTGTTATTTTGCTTCGGCTCCCGATAGTCTCGTTGCCATAAGGCTGACTGCCGACAAAGGCGGTTCAGTATCGATAAGAGTAGAGCTTACTTCGGCCTTTCCGCATCGAGTAAAGGCCTCAAAAGGTCAGTTAACGATGCTTGCCCATACTGCCAATGCAACAACTCGGGACCAACGAGTCTGTTGTATTTTGCGGTTAGAGCATGATAACGGTATTGCCACAGTAGCCGATACTGCCCTTCAGCTCACAGGTGCAACAGCTGCTACAATATATATTGTGGCACGTACAAGCGGCAACAGCGACCTTGCGGCTGAGGGAACCGACTTTGTTAGCCGCACCATCAACGACGCATGGCATACGATCAACTTCAGCTATGATGAGTTTTTAACTCGCCATGTGGCCTATTTCCGCAAGCAGAACACCCCGTCTGCCAATCAAAAGCAATAAAGACTTGCCCTAAAGCCATAATCAAGAGCAAGTCTTTATTGTTAATTTCAATTATCTAAAAGCCCAGTGCGGTGGCCACGTCGCACAGTTCTTTGTACCATTCCTTGCCGAAACGGCGCTCCAATGGGCCTTTTAAGAACTTATACACAGGCAGTCCGAGTTCCTTACCCTTACGTCTTGCCGGTTCGCACACGCTCCACTGGTTGTAGTTTATGCCCACAGTACCGTTGCCAAAGTCTTTAGCACGTATTGGATACAGTGAACAGCTGATGGGTTTCATGAACTTTGAGCGTCCTTGCCGGTATATTCTTTCCAGTGCGCAAAGGCATGTCTCACCCTCGTAGCACGTAAACACACAGTCCTTACCGCCAACAATGCTCGTCACAAGATCACCTTCGCGATCGGTATATGCCACACCTTGGCGGTCGACAACACTCTGAGCAGACGCGCTCATATCAGGCCAGACGTCGTCGAGTGTATCCTCTATCTGTCCTATTTCGTCAAGAGTAACAGGTGCTCCTGCGTCTCCCTCAATGCAGCAGGCACCATGGCATGCACTCAGGTCGCAGCAAAAGCACTCCGTTAGTATGTCCGGCGACACCAGAACGTTGCCTATCTGCATTATGTGTAGGTCTTCTTTTCTCATCAATGCAAAGTTACTCAATTCGTCCGACGTGTGCAAATGTGGCTTGTGTTCGCTTTGCCGAATGGTTGATGGCGTGGGTTTTGCCGGTCTTTTCGAGCAATACTTTGGCCGCAAACTTACCCATCTGTTCGTAGCCTGCAGCGTTTGGGTGGAGCCAATCGCCACATTGCCAGCGTCCTATGAGCTGTTTCGGCTGTAACGGATCGCGCATAAGGCTGTCAAAATCTATAACTCCGTCAAACTCATGGCTGTCTCTTATCCACCTGTTCACGGTCTCCCGGCATCGCTCTCGTGCCTCTGTGAAGTAGCCATGGCAACCCATGAAGGGCATGATAGTGGCCCCATAGACTCTCATTCCACGGAATTTGGCCTTTCGTATCATGTTTTTGTATTCCTTGATCAGCGATTGTGCGGTGGCATCGGGGTTCTGCGACGTACCTATATCGTTGATTCCCTCAAATACTATCACTGTTTTCACACCTGACTGGTCGAGTATATCGTGATCAAAACGTATTTTAGCCGGTTCGCCCAGCCCCACACTCAGCACGCGGTTGTTGCCTATTCCGAGGTTGAGCACGCCTATATCGAGTCCGTGTCCCACAACTCTCTGGTCGTGCATAAGAGTAGGAACGGTAGGTCCACACAGCATGTCCGACATCCAGTCGGGCCATCTATCCTGAGCGTTTGTGGTCGAAGCCTTGCCGTCGGTTATGCTATTGCCTATTATTGCTATGCTTGATGCCTTCGGGTTGTATACGTCTATTGCGGCTATATTGAACCAATGGTCCTCGCGGAAGGCTCCTTTAAAGTCGGTGTATTTATCTGTTACGCCTCTCATAATATAGGTTGTGGTGCGCGAACCCATGTGTACCGTGGGCGAAACGGGTGCTTTCTTGTAGTTTATGGTTATGGCCAGTCGCTGCAATGGCATCAGGCGGAAGCGCAAGGCATCGCTCGTGGCAGCCGAATGAGCCGGTATCACCACTTGCTTTTCACCTTTGAACTCCAGATAGTGTGCCGTTCGTTTCACAATCTCGTAGTTTGGCGACCCTGTGGCCACATAAACTGAGGCTATTTCCAGTGGTTCGGCCGAAAGTTCGTTTGATATTCTGAGCCTGATGCTGTCGCCCCCGCAGCTCACCCTTACCACTTGACGCACCGAACGGTCGGTCATCTGGTTGTTGTAGGGCATGTATCGGCGGTCAACGGTTTGCGGAGCGCAAGCCCAAGTGCCCGTCCAGCCCTCCTGTTGTGCGCTTACCGTAGTGGCAGAGAGGACCATCAACAATAACAAAACAATGATTTTCATTATCTTACGATATGCTTTTGCAAGTGCAAAATTACAAATTTATATCATGAAGAGATTAACATGAGGCTTTTTTTGCTAACTTTGTACGCAGTAAACATCTATTAATATCATGTCAAGGAGAAGGAATCTACTCATCATTCTTTTATTTTTAATCACATCTTTGGTTGTAATGGCACAGCCAAGGCGTGAAGTAGACTTGCGCAAAGGGTGGCTTTTCTCGCGCGATTCAGCCGAATGGCAGGCCGTAACCGTGCCCCACGACTGGGCCATAGGTGGGCCTTTCGACAAGAAATGGGACTTGCAGAAGGTTGCTATAACTCAAAACGGCGAGACCGAAGAAACGGAAAAGTCGGGCCGTTCGGGTGCTTTGCCTTGGATAGGGCGTGGATTCTATAAGACAAAATTTACCATTCCTGCCGGCTATGAGCGTGTGGTGATACACTTCGACGGTGCCATGGCCGAGCCAAACGTATACGTCAACGGCCGGAAAGTGGGCTACTGGCCTTATGGCTACAATGCTTTCGAGTTCGACTTGACGCCCTATGTGCGCTTCGGAGGGGCAGAGAACGAGCTTGCT
>CAZUWO010000177.1:0-4858 GCA_964623995.1 uncultured Prevotella sp.
TCGGATTGTTATACTTTTATTGTCTTAGCTTTGACACAGTTGAAATGACGCCCTCGCTGGTAGTTAATTCTGGCGTGGGTTTTAGCTTTGGTCGGGAACCTAATTCCGTCTATGCATATGGTGGAAAGTGGGAATACCATTACTTCAGTTTGCAACGTAGCTTCTTGAAAGAAGACCGATTGACTCTCTCTGTTGAAACTTTTAATCCCTTTGAGCGAACTAATGTGTACAAGACACGAACTGTTCAAGGTGACTATACGGGTCTATCGCGTTCCTTTAACTACAATCAGCAATTCGGAATACGCATATCCTATCGTTTCGGATCACTGAGAGCAAGCGTCAAGACAGTTGACCGCACCATAGAAAATACAGATGTAGTGGGTGGAATAAAGCAGAATAATGGTGGAGGAAAATAACCTATGCTGTAAGGAAGTGGTCATTTGAAGTCCCTAAAGCGGTACTTTAAAAATTGAAAACCACAAATAATTAAAGCCGATACCTATACATTGCCATGGCGAATGGGTATCGGCTTTAAATTGTTTCTGGCTTTTGCGATATGTTTTAATGTTGTTTCACCGGCATGAAATCAATTGTCTTTCGGCATGACTTTCATAGGTTCGTATTGCAATATTGGCCATAGCTGACTTATTTTTGCCTCAGGATCCCACTCACCGTTAAAGGTCCACTTCGCATTTATATCTTCAGGACGGGGCTTTCCTTCTGCTTCATCAAGGTTATTCTTAAGCCATCCGCTGTCACCACCGTCACGATGACAGTTATAATAATATGTACGCAAGCCCCAAGGACATGGGTCGAGCACCTTGTCAGAATAGGCGTAATGTATGTTTTCGTTTAATACATTAGCCGAAAGACGGCATCTGAGCAGATAGAACTGGTGGTCGTGGTGGTAGCGGCCAAGCAATGTGGGCGTCTTTGCATCGAAATAAGAATCTGTTATCACCAGTTTCTTACTCTTGTCGCCACGCCCGTCGTGCCAAATCATGGCCCTACTGTCGCCATAAAATTTGCATCTTGTGGCATAACACCAGCCCCTTGGACAGAGGAAATCTACTCCCGGACAACGTAAATCAAGGTCAGCGTGATAGTACATTCCACCACTATTCGGAGCCCAAAGCGATAATGCGTCGTTACCATCCGCCCACACATTGCAGTTGATGATTATGGTTCGAGTAGCCCGTCCGAAAACTGCCATCTGGTGAACCGTGGTTGGAGTAACTGTTGATCCATAATTATTGTAGAGCGTTAATCCACTTATAACAGCATCATCAGCACCCTCCATGAGAACCAAAGCACCCATTCCGACTTTCTGACCTTTCCATTCCTTAATGGAATTGGTCTCGTTTGTTTCGGCAACAATAATCCGTGTGCTGTCACGGTCTTCACCTACAAGAACTATATTGGGACGGTCAATGATGACCTTCTGATGGTAAGTACCCTTCTTTATCAGTATCTTGTATGGTTGAGGACAGCTTTCCGGTGCCTTTTCTATTGCGTCCTGAATGCTCTGCCCTGGGCCTACGATGCCGTCAAACTGCTTATACCACGACTTGGAATGTGTGGAAGCCAATGACGAACCCGTAAACATTAGAGTCAGTAGCATTGCTACCATGCGACAGTAGTTTTTCATTTCAGATCAGACTGAATTTTAACCGGCTAAGCTCCGCAGAAGAATAGCACTATGATTTGAGCTGTTAAGATACGGAGGAACATACTCAATGGGTAAACCGTAGAATAGCCTATTGACGGAGCCTCGCGGGGGCACACCTGATTGGCGTAAGCCAGTGCAGGAGGGTCGGTATATGTTCCGGCTATCATACCCATTATTGTGTAATAATTGAATTTATAATGCTTTTTGGCAATGATTCCAACCACAAAAATCGGTATGATAGTGATGAAGAAACCTGTCAAGACATACAGCAATCCATCGCCACGGACTACTGTTTCCCAGAAGCCACGACCAGCTTTGATGCCCACTGAAGCCAAAAACAGCATGAGTCCAAACTCTCTCAGCATGAGATTTGCAGATGTTGTGGTATAAGTTACGAGGTGCATACGGTGGCCAAAGCGTCCAATTATGATAGCTATTATAAGAGGTCCACCAGCCAATCCAAGTTTCATAGGAACAGGCATTCCCGGTATTGCAATAGGAAGGCTACCAAACAAGATACCTATAATTATGCCAACGAATATGGTCATGAGGTTGGGAACATTGAGGTGGCGCACGGAATTGCCAAGAAGTTCGGTAACACGGTTGACGTTTTCCTCAGGTCCTACAACCATAACACGGTCGCCCACGTGGAAGTGATGGCTACGATTGGCGAAGAGATCAATGCCTTGACGGGTTATTCTCGTAACGTTTACACCGTAAACGCTGCTGAAATGCATCTTTCCAAGGGTCTTTCCATTCATCTCAGAGTTTGTTACCACGATGCGGCGGCTTATCATTCTCTTGCTGCTTGTATCATCTTCCCATGATGTTTCCGTTTCCGGACCGATAAAAGCCTTTATGGCTTCCTTGTCGGCCTCGGCACAAACAAGTTGTATTTCATCACCCAACTCAAACACAGTGTCGCGATTTGGTATAGTAATTACACCGTTATGGCGCAGTCGGGTGCAAACTATCTCACGGTTGAGGAACTCAGAAATCTCCTTCAACGTACGGCCAGCAATATATGCATTGTCTACTTTCAGATGGAGCATATGTGGCTTTTCGTGAGGATTTTCGGCATCTTCAGCCTCAAGAGCTTTTTCTTCAGCGCTAAGGTCTACCTTGCAAATGTAACGTATGGCAATGGTTGCACCAATAATACCCAGTACACCGAGAGGGTAGGCGCAAGCATATCCGTTGGCTATAGAAGGAATATTACCGTGGAAAACCGACTGTAATGCCTCGTTGGCAGCACCAAGTCCTGGAGTGTTGGTAACGGCACCATAGAGCGTACCAACCATCATCGGAAGATTGTTGGGATTACTCGTGTCGAAGAAGATGTAATAGCAAGCAAACATTACACCGATGTTGAGCAACACTGCCACAGTAGAGAGCATGTTAAGCTTGATGCCGTCCTTTCCGAAAGATTCAAAGAAGCCTGGTCCAACCTGTAGTCCTATCATGAAAACGAACAAGATCAGACCAAAATCCTGTAGGAAATTAAGAATGTCGGTAGGGGCTGTGAAACCTATATGTCCCGCCACGATGCCCGCAAAGAGCACAAACGTGGATCCCAAGGAAATGCCTCCGATCTTTACTTTGCCGAACATCACGCCCACGGCTATTACGATAGAATACAGAAGCGCTATGTGAGCCACTGAATTCTGGTTCGTAAACAGTTGTATTAACCAATCCATTATTATTTGATGTTATTGTTGTTATTCTTCGTAAATAGTTGGGTCCTTAACTCCGGCCTTGATGAAAGCCTCTTTCCTTTCACGGCATGTGCCACATTTGCCACAATGCTTATCGCCGCCCTTATAGCAACTCCACGTTTTGGAATAGTCCACTCCAATGCCAGCACCACGCTTTACTATGTCGGCTTTGGTAATGTTTGTGTATGGCGCCACTATCTCTATGTCGTCCCATGTGCCGGCCATTGTGGCTTGGTTCATAGCTATTATGAATTCAGGGCGACAGTCCGGATAGATGGTATGGTCACCGGAGTGATTTGCAATGTATACTTTTTTAAGTCCGCGGGATTCGGCCAAGCCAGTGGCTATGGATAACATTATCCCGTTTCTGAATGGAACTACAGTAGATTTCATGTTGTCCTCATCGTAGTTACCCTCAGGAATGGCTTTTCCTCCCTCAAGAAGTGAACTCTTAAAGTATTTGCTCATAAAGTTCAAATCTATTTCAATGAAGTCAATTCCAAGTTTTTTTGCGTGATAGCGGGCCAAGGGAATCTCCTTGTCTGCATGGTTTTGACCATAATTAAAACTTATAGCCAAAGCAATATCGTCCTGACGGTCGTACAATAGAGTAACAGAGTCAAGACCACCACTTAATATTATAGCCGAATTTTTCATGCCGCAAAGGTACTAAAAATATATAAAACACACGACGTCTTTTCTCTAATCAACAAAAAAATAGTAGCTTTGCATTCAGAAAAACTTCTTATTAACACAATTATCATGAAGATTGAAGATTTCAATTTCGCAGGCCATAAAGCCATTGTACGCGTAGATTTCAATGTGCCTCTTGATGAAAATGGCCATGTTACTGATGACACTCGCATCCGCGGAGCCCTTCCCACACTCAAGAAAGTGCTCGGTGATGGTGGTGCTTTGATAATGATGAGCCACATGGGCAAGCCAAAAGGCAAGGTAAAACCGGAACTTTCGCTTTCTCAAATTGTTCCCGACGTGAGCAAAGCTCTTGGCGTTGAAGTAAAATTCGCAAAGGATTGTGGTAATGCAAGTGCAGAAGCTGCAGCTCTTAAGCCTGGTGAGGCCTTGCTATTGGAGAACCTTCGCTTCTATCCAGAAGAGGAAGGCAAGCCGGTTGGAATTGATAAGACCGACCCGAAATATGACGAAGCCAAGGCTGAGATGAAGAAACGTCAGCTCGAATTTGCCAAGAAACTCGCTTCCTATGCCGACGTTTATGTAATGGATGCATTCGGAACTGCCCATCGCAAGCATGCTTCAACAGCCGTGATTGACCAGTTCTTCGACAAAGATCATAAGATGTTGGGCTTCCTTATGGAGAAAGAGGTTAAGGCCGTCGACAACGTTCTCAACAATATTAAGCGTCCATTTACGGCCATTATGGGTGGTTCTAAGGTGTCAACCAAGATTGGCATCATTGAGAATCTGCTCACTAAGGTTGACAATCTTATTCTTT
>CAZUWO010000178.1:0-4843 GCA_964623995.1 uncultured Prevotella sp.
GATTCTATTAACGAATTTTGCAATTAGGAGTTGTGTTTTACGCTTGCAAAGGAACTGATTTTGTAGAAATTAACTTTTCAAAATTGTACCAAAAATTTGTAATATTCGACAATTGTTCTGATTTTGTTAGTTTTTCTGCTTCGCAATCAGAATGATAATAATCGGTAAAACGCTGTGAAATAGGGATTTATAATAAAGGACCAAGAAAAAGTACGGCAACGAACATTAAAAAAATGCATAATGATTATAGGTGCGAATCGCTGCTTCCTAATTGTTAATTTTATACAGGCAGAAGCCCTAAGTGGCGTTTTGCGCGATAAAGATTATGCCTTTCACGGCAGGTTCTTTAAGTGTTGAATACCGGGAATGGGCTGACAGAATTGAAAATCGGCAAGGTTCGGGCCACATTGCTTATGGTCAGCCTTGCCGGTTGTATCGGTTCTCGAGCCTTGAGTCGCCCTTCGGGCCCTTACTCTTTTTCCTTCTTGTGCTTGGTTATGTACTCAGTGGGCGTGCAACCGAACTGTGAGCGGAAGCACTTGCTGAAGTAGGCCTGCGAGTTGAAGCCGGTACGGATGGCCACATCAAATATGCTTATATCCGAAGACACCAGCAACTGGGCTGCCACTTCGAGCCGTTTGCTCCTTATAAGCTCAACAGGCGAGAGCGGAGTCACGGCCTTCATCTTGCGGTATAGGTTGGTACGGCTCACGCCAAGCTCCTTGCATATCATGTCTACGTCGAGGTCGGTGTTCGAAATGTTATCGGTTATTACCTTGAAGAAGCGCTGCACGAAGTCGTCTTGTTCCTCAACAACCTCTATTCCCATCTCTTCGGGCGAGAACTTGCGGCCGTAAATATCCTTCAAACGTTCCCTCGACTTCAGTATATTGTATATTCTGCTCACGAGAATGTCAATGTTGAACGGCTTCACAATGTAGTCGTCGGCTCCCGTTGCGTAGCCTTCCACGATGTGTTCGGCAAACGAGCGGGCCGTCATCATTATAAAAGGTATGTGGCAGGTCGACATGTTCTCCTTCACCTCTCGGCAGAGTTCCATGCCGTTTTTCTGTGGCATCATCACGTCGCTCACTATTATGTCGGGCAGGTTCCGTTCAAGCTTGGCCGTGGCTTCCACACCGTTGCTGGCCTCGGTCACCTCAAAGTAGGGCTTCAGGCAATCACTAATGTACTTGCGCACGTCGTCATTGTCCTCCACTAACAGCACGTTGTAGCGCTTGCCTTGCTCCACTTTCACCTTCGATATGGCCGGAAGCACCTCCTTTGCCACTGCGTTGAGGGCGCTCTGGTCTATCTCTTCGGGCTTGTAAAGGGCCTTGTCGTTGGGTATTATCACCGTAAAGCAAACGCCGCCGCTGTTCAAGTTGGTTGCGCCTATCACGCCATGGTGCATGGCTACCACCGATTTGGTCAGGCTGAGGCCTATGCCCGTGCCGCCGGTGGCGGTAATCTGGGTTGACTGATAGAATGGGCGGAATATCTTCTTCAGGTCCTTGTCGGGCACCGACTCGCCGTTGTCGGCCACGCTTAGCTCCACAAGTGGGGCTCCTTCGGGCAGTTTCTGCAGCCATTCCGGGTGGTCTTGCAGTGCGTCGCGGCTTATGGGCTTAAGCTCAACGCTTATTTTGCCGCCCTGAGGTGTAAACTTCATGGCGTTTGAGAGCAGGTTGAACACCACCTTCTCAAACCCGAAGCGGTCAAACCACACCATCATGCTCTCTTCGGGGCAGTGGTAGGTCAGGCTGATGCCCTTGTCCTCGGCTACGCCTTTGAATGCTTCGCATATGCCGTCAACGTAGGCCGAGAGGTCGCCACGGTTCACTTTTAGTTCCATCTTGCCTGCCTTCGTCTTCTGTAGGTCCATAAGTTTGTTAACCAATGACAGCATACGCTGGGCGTTGTTGTATATAAGCTCCAGCTTGTTGCGCTCATACATGTGAACGTTCTGGTTCTTAAGCAGTTCCTCAAGTGGCGACAGTATTAGCTGAAGTGGCGTGCGCAGCTCGTGCGAGAAGTTGGTGTACATGTTCATTCGCTCCTTGTTCAGCTTCTCGCGCTGCTCCTTTTCGCGCTTCTCCAGGGTGAGAGTCTGCTCCAGTTTGCGCTTTTTGTTCACGTAATACAATATGGTGTAGAGCACCGCTCCCACCACTATCAGGTAGAAGAGGTAGGCATACCACGTGGCCCAGATTGGCGGATTGATGGTTATTGTCAGTCTTCTAACGCCGTCGCTCCATACCCCGTCGTTGTTGGCGGCACGCAATTCGAACACATATTTGCCCGGACTCAGGTTGGAATAGTGCACGGTATGGTGGTTGCCCACATAGTTCCATTCCTTGTCATGGCCCACTAACCGGTAGGCGTATTGGTTCAAGTTGGGGAACACATAGTTCAGTGCGCAGTAGCAAATGCTTATGTTGTTCTCGTCGTAGCTCAGTTCTATGCTTTCTGTCTCGTTGAGGGTGCGGGTCAGTATGCCGTTTTCTGAGGGGCTTATGTCGTGGTTGTTCACGCTAAGGGTGTTTAGAACTATCTGCGGACTGAATGTATTTACCGGCAGATTGGTAGGACTGAACGAGAGGACGCCGTTGCTTGCGCTGAAGCAGATGGTGCCATCGGGCAGGCAAGTGCCGCTATGGGGCGAGAATTCCTCCACGTCGTACATGCCGATGGGGTAGGTGCGGGTGCGCAGATTGTCCGGGTTCAGGCTGGCCACGTCGCGGTCCAGGCTCATCCACAGGTTGCCATCGTGGCCCAGCACCACCATGCTTATCTCGTCGGTGGGCAGCCCCTGCGCCTTGCCCACGTGGCCTATGATGCCCCGACGGTCGTCATAGCGGAAGAGTCCGCCGCCAAACGTAGCCACCCATATGCGCCCACGGCGGTCGGTTACTATTGCCGTTATGTAGTCGGAACTTAGGTGGTGGCGGCCCTTCTGGCTTGTAGCAAATTGCGTTATGGTGCCCCGTGCCGTGTCGTAGCGGTACAGTCCGTTGCTGCGCGAGCCCAAGAGCAGCGTGGTGTTGTTTATTTTGAATATGCATCTCAGGCTGGGGAAGGCAAAGGGGGCGCGCCTTCCGCGCATGTTGAAGGTCTTCTGCAAGTGTCCTTTGGCGTCTGCGTGCACCAGTCCGTAGCCACCTGTCGACGAGGCGAGCCACATTCCGCCCCGCCCGTCGGGCTCTACGGCGTAGATAGAGGTGGTATAGCCCAGGTCGATTTCCTTCTTGTAGCTGTTGCTTTGAGGGCTGAAGCGCAGCACCTCGCCCTCGGTTGTGCCGCACATGAAGTCGCCACCCCAGTCAGAAATTGATTTTATAATGTTGTGGCTCCTCATGTTTCCGGCCTTGAAATAGGGGTATAGTCGCAGCCCACCCGTCGATCGGGTGTACTCGAGTATGCCCGTTCCCTCGGTGGCTATCATCACCCGGTCGCTGCCTAAGGGCAGAAGCTGGCCGTAGGTGCCCAGATATGTGTGGAGCATTACTGAGGGTTGAAGGAACTTGAAGCGTGCGTTGTACTTGCTGTAGTAGTTCACTCCGCCCGAGTAAGTGCCCACCCAGAGGCCATGACTCTTATCGCAGAGCAGCGAGTATATGCTGAAGTGGCTCAGCACCCCGTTGCCTTGCTGGTTGGCCACGTGCCTCATGGCGCCCGTGTTCAGGTCCATCACGTACAGGCCCTCATAGGTTCCTATGAGCAGAGAGTTTCTCATCTGCACCACGTCGCGCACTACGTTGGTCTGCAACATGCTGTTTCCCGTGTTTATGGCGCTGTTCTTGCCCGTCAGCAGGTCCACTCTGTTCAGTCCTCCGTCCTTTGTGGCCACCCATATGTTGTGGCGTGAGTCCTCGTATATGCGTGTAATTTCGTGCCCACTCAGGTTTTTCGTGCGCTCAGAGAATATGCGCCGCAGCCTGTTGCCTTTATAGGCGTATAGCCCATGGGCCGTGCCCAGCAGCAGGTATCCGCCAGTCGTCTCCCTGATGGCTAATATGGCGGTTTTCTCCGGCATGCCTTTCATGCTCACGGCCTTGACCTGCTGCAGGTTGGAATGGCTTATCTTGAACAGCCCACTGGTAGTTCCTATCCACACGTTTTGTGCCTTATCCACGCAGAGGGCCCTTATTCTGTCGGCCAGATAGGGGTGTTTGGCCCTGCTGTACGAGTATATCCTGTCGGTGGTAAGGTCGAGCCGGCTCAGTCCTTGTGAGCTTCCCACCCACAGGTTGTGGCTCTTGTCCTCGGCCAGTGCGGCAATCTGGTTGTCAAGAAGGCTGCCTTCGGGGTTGCTGCTGTTGTGCTTATACACCTTCATGTCATTGCCATCGTATCGGTCTAGACCGTTTCTGGTGCCGAACCAGATATAGCCCTGGTAGTCTTGATGTATCTGGATAACCGACAGTTGCGACAGTCCGTCCTTGATGGTGAGGTTGGAGAATACGTAGTCGGCAGCGGGTTGGCCGTGCGTTTCTGTTGTCATAACGGCGCACAGCAATGCCAAGAGTATGGATTTAAGTATTATTAGGTTGGTTTTCATGGCTTGTATTTTCGCCTACAAACTTACATATTTTTTTTTGTAAACAATAAATATTTGGTTAAAAATGTTATTTTCTAGCATAAAAAACGGGTCTCTTTGCCGTCGTCCTTTCGCTGTAGCGGGCGTGTGAAGTTGCTTTTCCGTGCTGCGAAATGATGCCGGAGGCATCAGTGATGTGGCAGATGGGCGACCCCGCTGGGGTCGGAGTGGGGTGTGGGGGCTGTTGTTCCGCAGGTCTTACGACCCGCGGTTACCAATCGGTGATGCCTCCGGCATCAATGG
>CAZUWO010000179.1:0-4773 GCA_964623995.1 uncultured Prevotella sp.
GGTTTTGCCCCGCCTTGTCGGGATGGTTCATCAATCGACGAATTCAAATCGGAAGATTGTCTTTTATTGTTCCGAAGTGCTTAACGTTGTTTACCAGCATCTAAGTGATGAGAGTGCGTTAACTATCAATTGCAAAGGTAAGTTTTTTTTCTGAATTTATAATATATCTGAAGAAATTTTTTGCAACATGGCAATTGAAAATATGGCGCATAAGCTTGCACTACAGTGCGTATAGTGTGGCGGAATTATTGCTCCCTATTATAATAATGTGTAGAAAGCAAGACGCATACAGGTAATTCTCTACTGCAAAACCATAGCTTCAGCCCTTGCAACGCGGTGCTACTGCTTGTAGTTGGTTTGCCCGTCTGAGTCGCCTCTCACAGCCGAGCGCAGGTCGTCCCATGTTTGGAATCCGGCAAAGAGGGCCAAGTGGTCGAGTGTTTTTGGCGAAATCTTCTTGCCGCTTATGTATTTCCATACTTTCAAACGGTTGACGTTGGTGTTGATTTGCGACTTAATCTTGTTCGAAATCTTATTAAAATGCTTTCTCATATTCTCCTTTCCATAACGAGTGCAAAGGTATATCTTTTTTCCGTCTCTGAGCAATGAAAAAGCGAATTTATTTTCATCTTTTTTCATAAAAGCACAAAACTCGTCAGGCTACACTTCTACCTACTTCGCAAATAAACCCAAGCGGCATTGCTGTCGCGGTTCTCTTAGGTTGCAATGTGTCTGTGCGAGTTCTGTGATTCTGTATTTAAAGGCATATCTCACCTGAGCCATAGCACTTATGATGCTGCTCATCGTAGACGGTGCAGAATTGCCCCGGTGCCACGCCATGTATCTTTTTGTCGGCCGAAATAACGAATCCGTCGCCGTCGGGGTGCACCGTTGCCGTCGTGAAATCGGGTGTGTGGCGAATCTTAAAGCTGATACGGTCGGGCAGGGTGTCTACCGTGAGGAAGTCGAAGCCATGTATTCGGAACTCGTTCTTGTATACCAGCTCCGGGTCATAGCCATGACTTACGTATAGAATGTTGTTGTCCATGTCCTTCTTCACCACAAACCACGGGCCGCCTCCCAGCCCGAGGCCTTTCCTTTGGCCTATAGTGTGGAACCAAAGCCCTTTGTGGCGGCCTATTTTACGGCCTGTCTCCAGCTCCACTATGTCGCCCGGCTTTTCGCCCATGTATCTTTTAATGTACTCATTATAGTCTATCTGCCCCAGAAAGCAAATGCCCTGCGAGTCCTTACGGCGTGCACTGGCCAAGTGGTCGGTCTCAGCTATCTGCCTTACCTGCTCTTTCGTCATGTGGCCTATGGGGAATATGGCTTTCTGCAGTTGCCAACGGTATATCTGCGAAAGGAAATCGGTTTGGTCTTTTACCGGGTCCGGACTCGTGGTTAGCCACTTCAGTCCGTCTATCCATTCGGTTTGGGCATAGTGTCCTGTGGCTATTAGGTCGTAGTCAGAGCCTGCCTTCTCGTTGAAAGCACCGAATTTTATGAGCCTGTTGCACATAACGTCGGGGTTGGGGGTCAGTCCGGCGCCCACTTTCTCCATGGTGTAGCGTGCCACTTGGTCCCAATACTCCTTGTGGCAGTCCACTACCGTGAGCTTGAAGCCGTATTTCCGTGCTACGGCAGTAGCCATTTCCACGTCCTCTTCGCTCGAACAGTCCCACTCTTCCTTCTCTTCCGGGCCTATCTTTATGTAAAAACAGTCGGGCTTTATGCCGTGGGCAGCCATCTCGGCCACAACAACGCTGCTGTCGACGCCACCGGAGAGTAGCACCGCCACGCGCTTATTGCCTATCTTGTTGTAGTCTATCATGTCTCCGTTCCTTAAAAAGCTTAACCTTTCCTGTCTTTATCCTATCAAAACCTATGCCATAAACGCCCCTCACTGCACTTTGAGAGACAAACGCTTGGGGGTCGATGTCGTTTATAACCTGAAATATTCCGCGGCTCTCATTGCGTCTTGCAATGATGAAAAGCATGCCCACGCGCTTGCCGGTATAGAATCCTCGTGCGTCAATCACGGTGCATCCACGGTCTATGTCGTTGTTGATTGCTCGCCCTATTTCCTCCCACTTGTCGCTGACCACGAAGAACTGCACTGACTGGCGTATGCCATTTATTACCCAATCCACACAGTACGACATTATGAACAGCACTATGTAGCCGTAGATTACGCGCTCCCACGACCTCAAAACGAAATAGCTCGACGTTATTACTATCAGGTCTACGCAGAGTATTATGTGCCCCAGCGAGTAGTCGCGATACTTATGCACCATGGAAGCTATGACATCGCTGCCGCCCGAGCTTGCATTGCAGAGCAAAGCCAGTCCCATGCCCACGCCCATCAGTGCTGCTCCGGCCACGCAAGCCATGGTGGGCTGGCTCGTAAAGAGCCCATTGCCGCCCGTTGCCTGCTGTACCAGGGCCGTGGCTGTTGTAAACACAATCACGGCAAATATGGTTCGCACGCAGAATTTAAACCCGAGCACTCGCAGTGCCGCTATTAGCAGCACGGCATTGAGGCAAAAGTAGGTGTAGTGTACTGGTATTCCTGTGGCCCAAAACACAACAGACGAGATTCCGGGCACTCCCCCCATGGTGATGTGGTTGGGCAACAGGAACACGCACCAGCCTATACTGCCCATCACCATGCCTGCCAATATTGTCAGGTAGTCGCGCAACTCGCGCGCCACCTTTTTGGTTTGCTTGCTTTTCACGATTGCAAAGTTACACATTTTTTATTATATTCATGTGCTTATAAGGGCAATCATATTCAGCAAATTTTGTATTTTTGCACTCTGAAATTTCATATACCATGACTGAGAAAGAAAAACAACAGGCCGGAATGCTGTACGATGCCAATCACGATCCCGAGGTTCTGGCCGACTTGCACCGCTGCGAACAGGAGTGCTTTGAAATAAACCAGATAGCTCCTGACAATAGGAACGAGCGCCACAACAGGCTCCGCCGGCTGTTGGGGCACACGGGCGAGGGGCTCACCATTATCACTCCGTTCTTCTGTGATTATGGTTACAACATCAGGGTGGGCAACCATTTCTTTGCCAATGCTTACTGTGTGATTCTTGATGAGGCCGAAGTGAGCTTCGGCGACAATGTTTTCATAGGTCCGAGTTGCTCCTTCTACACTGCCGGACACCCGCTTGGCATTGCTGAACGCAACCGTGGGCTGGAGTATGCCAAGCCCATCCACGTGGGCAACAATGTGTGGCTGGGCGGCAATGTCACTGTCTGCCCGGGCGTGAACATAGGCGACAACACCACCATTGGTGCCGGTTCGGTGGTTACTCACGACATTCCGTCGGGCGTTCTCGCTGCCGGCAATCCCTGCAAGGTTATAAGGCAGCTGACCGCTGACGCTGAGTGATTTCACCGTCTGTCAGCCGTAATTTTATTACGGCACCTGTGTAATCTCATTACGGCACTTCCGTAATGCCGTTACGAAACTTCCGTAACGACGTTACGAGACTTTCGTAATCCGATTACGGGAGTGCCGTAACCGTATTACGGCTTTGACTCCACCTGTCAGTGCCATTTATGCGGCTGTCTGCCACAATAAAAAAGCCGGTTTGCAATGCTTTCTGCTGCAAGCCGGCTTTGGTGTTTTGGCGTCGTCATTTCTCAGGATTGCGCCCCTTGTATGAGAATTTGTGGCCCTGAAGCATGTTCTTCGGGTCGAGCGCCTTGTCGAGTTCGTCTTTCGACATCAGCCCTTTCTCGAGCACAACGTCGTAGAGCGACTTGCCCGTTTCCAAGGCTTCCTTGGCACATTTTGTCGAATTCTTGTAGCCTATTATTGGGTTCAGCGCCGTAACTATGCCAATCGAGTTGCGCACCATGGTGTAAGTGTGGTCTTTATTTATTGTTATCCCCATCACGCATTTATCCTTCAGCGTGTCGAGAGCATTGCTAAGCCACGTCTGACTCTCAAACATCGACTCCACTATCACCGGTTCCATCACGTTAAGTTCCAGCTGTCCGGCCTCGGCAGCAAAGGTAATGGTCGTGTCATTGCCTATAACCTTAAAGCAAGTCTGGTTAACCACCTCCGGAATCACTGGGTTTACCTTTCCCGGCATAATGCTTGAGCCCGGCGCCATGGGCGGAAGGTTAATCTCGTGCAGTCCGCATCGCGGGCCCGAAGCCATGAGGCGGAGGTCGTTACACAGTTTTGACACCTTCACGGCAAGCCGCTTCAGCGCCGACGAATAACTTACGTAGGCTCCCGTATCGGGTGTGGCCTCAACCAGGTCGGGCGACGACACGAAGCTCTCTCCCGTTAATCGGCTTAGGTTTGCGGCGCAAAGCTTGGCAAATCCCGGCACTGCGTTGAGGCCGGTGCCTATGGCCGTGCCGCCCATGTTTATCTCGTGCAGCAGCTTTACGTTGCGTTCCAGGTTCAGAACCTCCTCTTCCAGGTTGTCGGCATAGGCGTTAAACTCCTGCTCAAAGGTCATAGGCACTGCGTCTTGCAGTTGTGTCCGCCCCATCTTTATGGCGTTTCCAAACTCCTCTGCCTTGTATCTGAGGGCCGAAATCAGTCCCGTGAGCGACGCCACGAGCGTCTTGTTCAGCCTGATAAAGGCCAAGCGGAACGTGGTGGGATACACATCGTTGGTCGACTGGCCGCAGTTCACGTGGTCGTTGGGCCAGCAATACTGGTACTCTCCCTTCTTATGGCCCATTATTTCCAGTGCCCTGTTGGCTATAACTTCATTTGCGTTCATGTTGACT
>CAZUWO010000180.1:0-4697 GCA_964623995.1 uncultured Prevotella sp.
CATATTTTCATTACTTTCTCCTAAATTATTTAATAAACGCGAGGCCCAAAAATAGCAGTCCCTACACGCACCATGTTGCTGCCATGCCGCACGGCTATTTCGTAATCGTGGCTCATTCCCCAACTCCTCACGCAGAAATTGTCATCGTTCTTGAAGAATTTCTCTTTAACTTCATCGAATAATTCATGGGCCGCATCAAATTCTTTGGTTATCTGTTGCTCGTCGTCTACGTTGCTGGCCATCATCATAAGCCCGCAGATCTTAATGTTGTTCAACTCCTTCCACTTACCATCCTCAAGCAGACTCATGCAATCTTCTGGTTTCAATCCATATTTAGTCTCTTCCTGTGCTACATGAAGTTCAAGCAAAACTTTAATGATTCGACCGTATTTGGCTGCATGTTTGTTGATTTCTGAAAGTAGTTTAAATGAGTCAACAGACTCTATCATAGTTATGTAAGGTACAATATACTTGACCTTATTTGTCTGCAAATGGCCTATAAAGTGCCACTCAATGTCCTTAGGCAAAACCTCATGCTTGGCCTTAAGTTCCTGTTCGTGGCTCTCGCCGAATATTCTTTGCCCTGCTTCATAAGCAGCTTGGATGTATTCAGAGGGATGAAATTTGCTCACAGCAACCAAGTCTACGCCGTCCGGAAGGTTGCTTTTCACTTTCAGCAGATTGTCTTTTACTACGCTCAAATCCATTTGTTCTGAATCTATCATTAGTTTATTTATAGCTCCATCTCTGGGCGATCGTCCGATTTTGAAGCCGTTTTCACTTTATGCTCGAACACATCCATGATTTTCGTTTCGTTTATCGAGGCTATGGAATAATCGATCATGGTGCCATTCATTACTTCGTCTACGTGCTTTACGGCACTTTCCACCGACTTGCCTTGAACTAAATAAGTTACCGGCGAGCGCTTTTCCTTCTCTGTTTTCTCGTCTATAGTTATGAATTCAAGCTTGGCTTTATACCATTTATCGTCTGTACCCAGATCACTGAAGAATACTTCTCCGTAAACAGCAGGCGTAATAGCCTTAACCTCAAAGTCGCCAGAAGCTATCGAAGACATTTCTTCCGTGATGGAGGCTTCAGCTTCTGAAAAGCTCAAAGCATCAACAACGTACAGTTCTGTTACTTTTTTCTGCATGCCATCGTTTGCTTGCCTTTCGTATCTTACTTTAACTTCAAACCATTTACTTGTTCTGCTTCTCATTATATTTTGATGCTATTGATTAGTGATTGCAAAATTAATAAATTTAGCTAAGATTGCATTATGAAATGCAGACTTATTTTTTTGCTCTTTCAGATATAAACAGTAACTTTGCAAACAAATAAATTTTAGCAACATCAAATGCCGGAAATATCAGTTCGCGGACTTGCCATGCCCGAAAGCCCTATACGCAAGCTTGCTCCGCTTGCAGTGGCAGCTAAGAAACGAGGCATAAAAGTCTATCATTTAAATATTGGCCAACCCGATCTGCCAACGCCCCAGTGCGGGCTCGATGCACTGAAGCATATTGACAGGAAAATACTAGAGTACAGTCCGTCGCAAGGCTATTACAGCTACAGAGCAAAGCTTGTAGACTACTATAGCAAGTATAACATTCATGTTACTCCAGATGATATTATCATAACTTCAGGTGGTTCAGAAGCTGTTCTCTTCAGTTTCATGAGCTGCTTAAACCCAGGTGATGAGATTATCATACCTGAACCGGCTTATGCTAACTATATGGCTTTCGCCATTTCTGCCGGCGCCACAATAAAGACCATATCAACAAGTATCGAAGAAGGCTTTGCATTACCAAGGGTGGAGAAGTTTGAGGAGCTAATAACTCCACGTACAAAGGCCATAATGATATGCAATCCCAACAATCCAACAGGATACCTTTACACCCGAAGGGAGATGAATCAGATACGTGATTTGGTAAAGAAGTATGACCTTTACCTGTTCAGTGACGAGGTCTACAGGGAGTATATATACACCGGAAGTCCGTATATCTCGGCAATGCATCTTGAGGGTATTGAGCAGAATGTGGTTCTAATAGACAGCGTTTCAAAAAGATATTCTGAATGCGGTATACGCATAGGTGCTCTGATAACTAAGAATGAGGAGATAAAGAAGGCCGTAATGAAGTTCTGTCAGGCACGGCTCTCTCCCCCACTCCTTGGCCAGATTGTTGCAGAAGCATCTCTTGATGCCCCAGAAGAATACTATCGTGACGTATACGACGAATATGTTGACCGCCGTAAGTGCCTTATTGATGGACTTAATAGAATTCCTGGAGTATACTCTCCTATTCCTATGGGAGCCTTCTATACGGTGGCCAAGTTGCCAGTTGACGACAGTGAGCACTTCTGTAGGTGGTGTTTGGAAGAATTCAATTATGAAGGTGAGACGGTAATGATGGCTCCGGCATCGGGCTTTTACACAAATCCGGGTGCTGGACGCAATCAAGTAAGATTGGCTTATGTTCTGAAACGCGATGACCTTAAACGGGCACTCGTTGTTCTGGCCAAAGCTTTGGAGGCTTATCCTGGAAGGGTTGACGAATGAATAGTTTGCCATTTTTTATAGCAAAGCGACTGTTCAGCGACCGTAACGGACAGCATAGGGTTTCCATTCCTGCCATACGGATTGCAATACTGGGTGTGGCCATAGGACTAGCCGTAATGATTGTAAGCGTGAGTGTGGTGATAGGCTTCAAGCATAGCATCAGAGACAAGGTGGTAGGTTTCGGCAGTCACATCACCGTAGCTGACTATATGACACTTCAATCGGCCGAACAGTATCCTGTTCAGATGAATGACTCCATGATGAATGTACTGAAGGGCATTCCCGGAGTGGCTCATGTGGAACGGTTTGCCATGAAACAGGGTATATTGAAAACTGATAGTGACTTTCTCGGAGTTGCACTAAAAGGTGTCGGACCTGAATATAACAAAAACTTTATAGAGAGCAATATGGTGGAAGGAACGTTTCCTACGTTCAGCGATAAGGCTTCTCTAAACAAGATAGTAATATCAAAGACCATGGCTGACAAGCTGCATCTGCATTCAGGAGACAGGGTTTTTGCCTATTTTGTTGATGAAAACAGTGTGCGCACAAGGCGATTCACGGTTGTTGGGGTATATCAAACAAATCTCAGTAAATTTGATCAATCCATCGTTTTCACCGATATATACACCACAAATCACTTGAATGGATGGGAGCCAGATCAAGTTAGCGGTGCCGAAATACTGGTGTCAGATTTCGACAATATTAATAATGTAGAAAGGCAACTGATAAAGAGGGTTAACCGCACAGTGGATAAGTATGGCGAAAGTTATTCTTCGGCAACCATATATGAGATGTATCCACAAATATTTTCATGGCTTGAACTCATGGATCTCAACGTTTGGGTAATATTGGGCTTGATGGTTGCCGTGGCCGGCTTTACAATGATATCTGGACTTCTCATCCTTATTTTGGAGAGAGTAAGGATGATTGGACTTTTGAAAGCATTAGGAGCTACCAACGGTCAAGTAAGACGTACATTCCTTTGGTTTGCATCCATGATGATAGGATTGGGTCTTATTTTGGGCGATGTCTTAGGCCTTGCTATCGTATTTATTCAGAAATACACCGGCTTGGTAAAACTTGATGCTGCCACTTACTATGTCAGTACAGTCCCTGTAGAGCTTAATATCACTTATATTATTTTGCTCAACGTTGCCACTTTAGCCATAACCATGCTGGTTCTGATATTGCCAAGCCATTTGATTTCCTATGTCAGCCCATCGAAATCAATAAGATACGAATAAATTTAATAAAAGGCTTCAGCCCTCCTTTCTCATGAGAAAGGAGGGCTGGAGTTGTTTGTTTGGAATAGTTTTGTTAATTTAAAATTTTATGCTTCGGGCTTGGCCGTGCGCTGTGCGTATGCTTCTTCGCTCAACACAGAGACTGTACTCTTGTCGTGTCTGCCGCGATGGAAGAATACAACACCATCGGTGAGAGCATAGAGAGTATCGTCTTTACCCTGAGCAACATTTTCTCCTGGGTAGTGACGGTTACCACGCTGGCGAACGATAATATTACCAGCATTAATCTTTTGGCCTCCCCAAATCTTAACACCAAGACGCTTCGAAGCCGACTCACGTCCGTTCTTAGAACTACCTACACCTTTCTTATGTGCCATAATGTGTGTCCTCCTCTTTTTTAAGCGTTAATTGATTTAATTTCAAGTTGAGTGAAATGAGTGCGATGGCCATTCTTTTTGCGGCTATCCTTACGCCTCTTCATCTTGAAAACTATTACTTTGTCGCCTTTTACTAATGGATTCACCACCTCGGCAACTACTTTTGCACCACTTACTGTGGGTGCTCCTACAGTGACAGTTCCGTCGTTGTCTAAAAGCAGAACCTTGTCAAACTCAACAGATTGGCCTTCTTTCGCATCGCGAATGTGATTAACGAAGAGCTTCTTGCCCTCTTCAGCCTTGAACTGTTGACCGTTGATTTCTACAATTGCGTACATTTTATTTTTTATTGTATAACGGGTTTCACCGCCAGGCGACTGGCTTTTGCCAGAACTTCAATGAGCCCAAACGGCATATCGAATTGCAAAATTACTGTTTTTTCTTGTTTTATATGGATTTATGGAGGTTATATGCTGTTTTTTTATCATATATTAACAGGATTGAAGCCTA
>CAZUWO010000181.1:0-3951 GCA_964623995.1 uncultured Prevotella sp.
GATGCTTTCGCTTCACCGTACAGTAACCTCGGGTCGTCCCGACCCGAGGAATCAGAGGCTCCTCCCATATCGACTCCGGAGGAGTCGCCCATCTGCCGCAGTGCTGTCACGGCGTAAGGTGAGGGGCAAATGCAAATATCGGGGCGGCAGATTTGGCCCGATTTCATTTTATTTTTTATACCTTTGCACGCTGAAAGCGGCCCTAACGCAAGCCCACTGCACATTATTAATAATGTGGTAAAGAAGCAAGCAGGCCCGGACAGAGCCGCCACAAAAACGTAAAAGTTATGGAATACATGTCGCAAGAAGGCTTTGACAAGCTCTCAGCCGAACTCAACGAACTGATAAAAGTAAGACTTCCGGAAACCATTCAGGCCATTTCGGAGGCGCGCGACAAGGGCGACCTGAGCGAGAACTACGAGTACCGGTCGGCCAAACGCGAACAATCCAGGCTGCTGGGGAAGATACGTTTCATGCAGAACGTGCTGAGCAACGCCCGCGTTATGCCCGCGTCGGAGGTGGAGTCTGACTGCGTGCAGCTGCTGGCCAAGGTGGAACTGACCAATATTACCACCAACAAGCGCATGAAATACACCATCGTGAGCCCCCACGAAGCCGACCTTCGGGAGGGCAAGATTTCGGTAAAGTCGCCCATTGCCAATGCCTTGATGAACAAGAAGAAGGGCGACGTGGTGGAGGTTAGGGTGCCAATAGGCATTATTAAACTCAGAATTGAGAGCATAAGCTACTGAGCCGAGGGCAACGTTGCGGCCCCGTGGCCGGACGTTAGCGGCCTAAAGGCGGCAGCGGAGCGGCACTAAGGGCTGGCCGAAGCCATGACACACACAGCGAGCGGGACAGACAGCAGATGTCTGTCCCGCTCGTTTTTCCACCCCGTGGCGCCGCCGTGCGGTTGCCGTAATCACCATTCTTACCCGCAATTTTTTTAATAATTATCTGCAATCCCAACGTTTTCAGACTGCCAAATCAAAAAAAATCAAGCTGAAAGCGTTTATATTAGGAAATTTTATAACTTTGTAGCAATATTATAAAAACTTATTCCAACTGCCCGTTTCTGCCATGCGGGAAGCAGCGTGCAGAAACACATAACCCCAAACCCTATAGCATAATGAGACCAAGACTAAGCTTAGCCGTTGCGCTGCTGCTCTTACTTATAGCCCTACAGGCCCGACCGCTGGCCGTAACCACTGCCACGGGCGCGCCCACGCTGAGCCACGGCCTTGCCGCAGTGGCCCCACTGGCTCCCGACACTGCCGGCAACGACACCGCCAGGCAAGACAAGCCGAAGGAGAAATTATGCGTACTGGCAGGCCAAGTGAAGAACTACTTCACCCACGAACTGCTCGAAGGAGTAAAGGTGACGCTGCTCCGGCCCGACAGTAGCGTGGTTGACACTAGCCGGACCTCGAAGAGCAACCAGGCGATGGACGTGGGAACGGCTTATTTTCTTAAAGCTTCAAGCCACAAGTCAGACTACATTCTGCGTGCCGAAATGCCCGACTACGAAACCACTTACGTTAATCTGCCGGGCACAACGGTGCGGGGCCGCGGCTCATTTGTTGTAAGATACGTGAAGCCTATCATGATGAAAAGGGCGCTGAAGAAGAAGGAAGTAAACCTTGACGAGGTGGTGGTTAAGGCCACTAAGATAAAGTTCTACCACCGGGGCGATACCATCGTGTACAACGCTGATGCCTTTCAGCTCTCAGAAGGCTCCATGCTCGACGGGCTGATACGCCAACTTCCCGGAGCCGAACTGCGCGACGACGGCCGCATATACGTGAATGGAAAGTACGTTGAGAGCCTTTTGCTCAACGGCGACAGCTTCTTTGCCGGCAACAACCAGATAATGCTTGACAACCTTCCGGCCTATATGGTGAGCCAGGTAAAGGTGTACGACAAGGCCAGCAAGCTGGGAGAAATGCTCAAAGGCACAGGCCGCAAGCTGGGAGAGGGCCAATACGTGATGGACATTCACCTGAAACGAAACTACCAAGTGGGCTGGATAGGCAACGCTGAGGGCGGCATCGGCACCCGAAACAGGTGGATGGGCCGGCTGTTTGGCACCCGATTCACCACCCATTCGCGCATTTCGCTCTTCGCTAATGCCAACAACCTTAACGACACAAGACGTCCGGGAGAGTCTACTCAGTGGACTCCCGAGACCATGAATCCGGGAAACAACACCAACCGACAGGCAGGACTGGAATACAACATCAAGGAAAAGGACGAGAAATACAAGCTGGAAGGCAACGCCATATTTACCCACAACGACGTGAACACGCTGACTCGGAACAGCACTGAGAACTATCTGACGGGCCAGAGCAGCTGGACCAGGGCGCAAAACGAGGCCGCCAACCACTCGTGGCAGCTGAATACTGACCACACTCTGACCCTGAAGCCATACCGGAAGACGCAACTAAGCCTGCGCCCAACATTAAGTTACGACCACCATAGCAACCGACAGGCCGACGTTTCGGCCACTTTCAACGGCAATCCTGAGCTTGCCGGCCTCTCACCTGCGGCACTTCTCGACTCCATTAGCCAGCCAAACGCCGGCTCCATGCTGCGCAAGCTGGCTGCCAACCGATACTTAAACACGGCCACTGTAAGCGGACACAAGCTGTCAACGGGGGCAAATCTCGACTACAATCAGTTTCTTGAAAACTCACTTATGTCATCTGTCAGCCTGCACGCCATGTTCAAATACGACGAGCAAAGGGACGAAAGCCGCAGCGCTTACCGCCTTGACTACCCCTCAACCCCGTCGCTCCGCGCCGACTACCGTAACCGACTGGGACTTACAAGCCCCAACACCACGCGCCAGTATGAGCTTGGCGCGCAATACATGTACTGGATTGACGATTTGCAGTTTCTTACTCTTGACTACAAACTGAACGCTGACAGCCGCACGCATGACTACCGCCTCTACCGGCTTGACCAGCTACAGAGTGGCGATGACAGCGGAGCGCTGCCCTCGATGCGGGAATACGAGCAGACGATAGACCTGAACAACAGCTTCTGGCGAAGCCAAACCGACGTTAGAAACACCATTACCCCGGCCTATGCTTACTCCCGCTGGCATGGCGACAATAAGGATCTGGATGCCTATGTGGGTGCCGACGTGGTGCTGACCAATAGCAACATGCTGTACAAACAGGCCACATGGGCCGGCAATTTCCATAAACGCACGTTCGCTATCAACCCCAAGCTAACCGTGAGAAAGATGTGGGATAACCAGAATAAGGATGTTATCATAACCTATACCCTTACCAACAAGACCCCCGACCTGGTAAGATTCATCGACGTAACCACCGACGAGGACCCGCTGAACATACGCCTTGGCAACCCGAACCTGCGCACACAGCGCACCCATTACATGCTACTGCGCTACGATGGCAGCAGATACAAGAACCAAAGGCAGTTCTTAGTGAGTCTGCAAGCATGGCTCTACGACAACCAAACGGCCATGGGCTACACCTACAACCGCACCACCGGCGTGCGCGTATTCCGTCCTATGAGCGTTGATGGCAACCGTGTGTTCCAGCTGCAGGCCTACTATTCGGCACCGATAGACAAGAAACGGCTGCTCACCCTAACCACCAACACCCGCGCCTCGGTGTCGCGCAACGTCGACATGATGGCGGTAACAGACGGCGAAAGCTCAATAGCCACGCCCCAACCATCAGTGGTTACCAACAGTTGGCTTACAGAGGACCTCAGGCTTGCTTGGCAACTGGGCAAGTTCAACGTGGGACTTAACGGCTATGCCTACTACTCCACAGCCCGAAGCCACCGCGAGGGCTTCCGTAACCGCCACGTATGGAACTTCCATTACGGTCCTACGCTCAAGGCAAAGCTGCCATGGAACCTCGGGGTGTCTACCGATATGATGGTCTTTAGCCGTCGTGGCTACGAGACAAACGTAAA
>CAZUWO010000181.1:3961-4640 GCA_964623995.1 uncultured Prevotella sp.
TCCGACGACTTTGTATGGAACGCACGCATAAGCAAAGACATTCCCAAGGCCCGTCTCACGCTCATGCTCGACGGCTTCGACATGCTGCATCAGCTAAGCAGTCTCAACGTAACCATGAACGCGCAGGGCCGCATCGAGACCTACAGCAACGTGCTTCCGCGCTACTTCCTCTTCCATGTCATATACCGCTTCAGCAAGAAGTAGCGTGCCGGCAGGCTGCCACGGCCGCACGGAGCCCCCTCTGCCGGCCGCCCGATAAATATCGGCTGCCGCATGCTCACAGCCCGTCGGCACTGCGGAATGATGCCTGCGATGCCCTCGAACCGGCCTCTCCGTGCTGCGGAATGATGTCGGAGACATCACCGTATAATAACCTCGGGTCGTCCTGACCCGAGGAATCGGAGGCTCCTCCAATCCCGACTCCGGAGGAGTCGCCCATCTACCGCATAAAATATCTGTCACTACCGGAAGTCTCTCTCTGCAGATGGGCGACCCCGCTGGGGTCGGAGTAGGGAGTGGAGACTATGTTCCGAGGGTGACAAGCACCCTCGGTTACCAAACGGTGATGCCTCTGGCATCAATGGCTCTCACAAATATGCCGGCATAGAATCGGCCCATCTGTATCACGATACAGCCATCATGGTATATCCGAACCGGCCTCTCCGTGCTGCGGAATGAT
>CAZUWO010000182.1:0-435 GCA_964623995.1 uncultured Prevotella sp.
CCTTTACGTTGAATAGCTACCTTTACGTTGCAAAGATAGTGTTTCATTAGCATTGGGCAAAAAATATACGTCGTTTTATGATGAAATATGCCTGAGACGTGATGAAATGCTAATCTTGTGAGTACAAAGACTGGCATTCCATCAAAATTCCTTTTATAATCAAAGTTTATAAGTCTTTACTTTATATTTTTTTACTTTTGCTTTGAATCCTTTAAAATAGCTCGATTGACTTATGAGACTATTGTTGTCTAAACAATATATCATTACTTCAAGATACAATGTGGTCTTCTTGTTTCCTAAGAGTTGTATCGCATTATTAGGTAATGACAATACAGTATTGTAAGTTGAATTTTCATTAGTAGGTGGAGTCACTACATTTGAATATATAACGAGCTGCCCATTTGAGTTAGCATAGTTCTTGTATTGATATGGAGC
>CAZUWO010000182.1:445-4628 GCA_964623995.1 uncultured Prevotella sp.
AAATAATGACTATTGTTATCTTTAATGAATCCAACAACAATACATTTTAATCCAGCAGCATTTGAAATTGAATAACTGACATTTGCTTGTAAGCTTTGCAAACCATTGTAATAAACATTATGTGACAATGATACATAGCTTATTACTGCTTTCGCATTTATTGGTGCACCTAATTGCTTGATATTAACTCTTACAGACTTATTACCAGAGTTCACTACAAACCAGTCGCTTCTTTCATCATGTGAAGGATTTCTATCTATATAGAGTTCCAATTCACTATTAGATTTTTTATAAACTCTATACCATTTTCCGACCATTTGAAAAGACCAGTCTTGACCATCTGTATTTACTTTTAAAATATAATTATTGTAGTCATAAGAAACATACTTGGTAGGTGATTGTGAATAGTCTACAGTAAGATATGTTGCACCACTGTTATATTCATAGTGACGAGTAGATTTTCTTCTATTTCTACGAGAATATCTTTTGCTTTTCTTATTGGCCTTTGCTGTTATAGTAGTTTTTTGCCGTGCAGATTTAGTTGTAGGATGCGACACTTTGATACTTTGTTTTGGCACAGGCTTTGGAGAAACTTGAATTGTAACTTTGTCTTTTGTTTCATTGCGTTTTGGTTTAGGTTGCGCATTTAATGAGACATATATAAAACACAAAAAGAAAGTCACTATAATGCCCAATAACAATTTTGATATTCTATTATTCATCACCATTTAATGTTTGTACAGGTTCATGTTTGTACCAAGTCCCTTTGTATGGTTTATTATTCTTAAATTCACCAATGAAATGTTCATTCTCAACGTCGTAGAACACCCCCTTACGCCAATTATCATTATCCATAGAGCCTTTAAAATAGGATCCATCTCTATAAAACATGATGGCACTGCTATCTACCCTGATGCCGTCGGTAAAGTTGCCATAGTAGTATAGCCGCTTATTTATATCGTTCTTTGGATAAATGGCTACTCCTGTGCCATTAGGTTTCCCATTCTGCATAGGACCATAGTATAAGTATTCGCCAGCGTCATATTTTGTAACCTCATCAGGATATAACACTTTGTTCCAAATGACAATGCCAAAAACTATAACAATAATTGCAAGTATAGCTACCAAAGTTGTATTTCGCTGTTTAAGTTTCTGCTTTGTAAGATCCTCCTGAAGTTTTTTCTTATCTTCATTAAGAGATTTATTATCAGCTTTTAGATTGTTAATTTGTTTATTCAATCTTCCTATCACTCCCTTATACCCAAGCAGCGATGCTGTGTCATAACCCTTTGACTTATATAATAGAGTATAACCAACTGTAAAACTTGATGTTACAATTTCTTCCTCGCCATCCTCCAAGTCATAACTTTTTACTGCTTGAGAAGATATGTCATAGCTTACGGGTGGTAATGATTTGCTGTTAAGATGATCAAAGAGATTGATTAGACTTTGGTTAATCTCTGTCAAGGCTTCCTTATTTTCGGTAAGTCTGTTAGTAGAGGTTACTATTTCCCCATGATCATCAAAGTGAATAAAATAACCATTACGAATCATCATCTCGATTACCTTCTCGAAAACAGAGAAAAGAGATTTGATCTGAATGATATAGTAACCATTGATTACTGCACATAGTCCAATGTATGAATTGTCTTCAAGAGTACGTATGTATCCATAGTACATTAAGTCGCCGTCACGGTGTATGGCAATTTGCGTCTTTGCCTTACTATTCTCCCTAAAAGATTTGAAAATACTTGAAGTGTAATCATTTGGATATTGATTATATCCGTTAGAGAAATTACCAAAAAGGTAGGTTGAAATATTCATGTTCAATTTAGTTTGAATATTACTTCTTTATTTACATTGTCCACTGAATAAGATGGAGCTCTGTCAAGTACTTCATTGCCTAACAATAAAGGAGCTTGTGCATTACTAGAAACAGTAGCTCTTACATTGTAACAAATAATTTTGTCGCCAATAATCAACTGACGAAGGTTGATAACCATGTCACTGACAATGCTTCCATCGGCAATCTGTGATTGAGACACACCCAAAACATCATCTTGTGTAAAGCACCCTTTCTCATAAAGGTATCGAGCTTCTGCAATGGAGATAAGCGTAGTGGAGCAGCCGCTGTCTAAAATCATGGGGACAGTAAACTCACCGTTAACCGTGACATCAATGAACTTAACACCTCCTTTTTCTGTGAATGGCACAGAAATAGTATTTTCAGACCGCTCATATTCTATCTCCATACTGTCATACACATCTTGAACTGACGGAACTTCTTGCTTGGGAGACACGGTATCCGCCGTCTGCTCCGTGTCGTAGAACACGATATTTTTCATTCTCTTTTCACCGCAGGATGAAAACAGAATGATACAGAGTGCGGCAATCAAAACCTTGTTGCTATCCATTTGGCCGTTACTTTACCTGTAAGGTTCGCTCCGTGATTTTTCTCCCATTAGCTTCAAACAGTATCGTCAGCATATCACCCGAAAAGTCCTCTCTCAACCACATGGACGTTTTAGGATTTCTCGAATCGGTAATTTCAAGAGCATCTTGGGGAGCTACTTTCCATTCGCCTCGAAGATTAGCAGGACTCCTTTTGTCATCCAGCAAGGCTACGTCTATGGATGTTCCTCTCTTTATCTTTCCTTTCTTCAATCCTTCAATGTCTATCTTCAGGTTCTTATCTTGATTGGAAGCAAGCTGATAATCGGTCGTGGCAGAGAGTGACTTTAGCATGGTCATCATCACTCCTATCTGCCGCTCTTGTTGTGCATTTCGTTTTTCCATATTCCTTCCCTGCATCCAAGCGAAAGAGAATCCACCCACGAGAAGTAGAAGGATAACAAGCGATAAAATTCTGTAGAAGTGAGAATCGGGCTTCGGCGGGTTACTTTTCGGCGCTTGAGGTTTGTCACCTGTTGGTTTTGGCGGCAAAGGCTGTTTGCCAGGAGTCGCATATTTACCTACGATTTCGTGGAGGGCATTAAGGATGCCGCGCTTTTCGCTTTCCTGCTCTCGCAGTTGGCTGCCAAGCGAGTTTATTCGCCTTTTGGCATCTATCTTCACGTCGTTAATCTGCTGCTCCAGAAGCCTTATCTGCTCTGTCAGTCCCTTCTTGCCACCTTGGAACTCGCGTTCTTGCTGCTCTTGCTGCTGCTTCATCTGTTGAATGCTTGACTCGTAGGAGGCTTTCAGCTGTTGCACTTCTGCCGAATGGTTCCTTTGCGCTTGATCCAGCTTGTGAGCATAGTCGCTCTTCAACTGTATGACTTCGGGGGAAGGGTAATATGGGGAAACCTTCAGACACCCAGTAGAGGCCAGCGTTTGGCTGGCCACAGACTCCGAACAGGCTAAAAGGTTCTGGGGCGTGGCCGCGCCTCCCGTGTTGGCTATTTGTCCCACTTGCTGAAGGTCGATCTGAGAAGTGAAAGAGCCAAGTGCATCAAGCGTCATCTTGGATATTTCTGTATATTTATTTCCCAAGGTATTAAAGTCTGACGTAAGAAACTGGATGGTCTTCCCGTTGTCACGTACAAATACTCCTACACAAAGTTTTTTATAAGTGGCTTGTAGGATGGAGTAGATATTCTGAATGTCGGCATAGAAGACATTCATCCTCATCGTAATGCCGAAATAGGAGCCTTTACGCCCATCGTGCGCACAGACGTTTCCACACTTGATGAAAGAATAATAGACACAGTCCGCCACTCTTTCCACTTTCATGAATTCCGTAACATCCCATTCGCTTTTATTATAAAGTGTCTGTATATAACGTGTGTCCCTATCATTTTCTGCCCCCAATAACTTTTGGCCAGCAGGGACACCATGAATAATAATATGTACTTGTAAGTTCATCGTCTTAACCCTTTAAAAAGCTCCACAAACTTTCCCACAATGCCTTAGGGTAGGCATCGTCACTAGGTGTATATTTCTTACCACCATTTATCGTTTCTGCATAGTCACCTGTGGTGAATCTCACCAAGTCGCAGTTGTACGACTTCCACAAACGCGTTATCGGATTCTGGTTCCTGAAAGGCTCAAAGATGCCCGGATAGTGATTGGCAACCTCTTTTATAATGTCTGCTTTTGCCTTTGAATGTGACTTGTCAACTTTGTTATAGACAAACAAGACCTTGCTTTTATTATTCAACTTACTATTAAGGTACTTGATGTT
>CAZUWO010000183.1:0-4579 GCA_964623995.1 uncultured Prevotella sp.
CGATGTCTTCCTTTGCCAGTGGCTTGAAGGCATGCATTGTGCCGCCATTCTTAACAGCTTTCTCTGCCATAACCTCGAAATTGCTCTCGTCTGTGATGCCAACCTCTGGGAAAGAAGACTTCAAGCCAAGTTTGTTGTAGAGGAAGTCCTTCAAAGCCTCAATGCCTTTCTTGGCAACCTCCATCTTGTCATCGCCTTGAATGCCGAAGACGTTGTTTGCAAACTGGACGTACTTGTCAACGGTTGTATCATCAAGGCAGTATTCCATCCAACGCGGGGTAAGGATTGCAAGACCGAGACCATGAGTGATGTCGTAGATTGCTGAGACTTCGTGCTCCATAGGGTGACAACTCCATGCCTGCTGCTTACCACCGTCGACGAAGCCGTTTATTGCCCAAGTACCAACCCACATCAGTTCTGCGCGAGCCTTATAGTCATCGGGCTTTGCAAGGGCTATTGGCGCATACTTTATAATGTCGCGCATCATTCCCTCCATGAAACTGTCAAGGAAGTCGAAGTCGTCGTTCATATTGAAGTAGACCTCCATAATGTGGCTTATCATATCAGCTGAGCCACAGGCTGTCTGGTAGGCAGGGACGGTGAAGGTGTTTGTCGGGTCAAGGAAACTTACCTTAGGCATCAGAGGCATTTCCATACGACCGATCTTGTCGTGAGTCTCAGGATTGCTGATTACACCACCGCAGTCCATCTCACTGCCTGTTGCAGCAAGGGTGAGGATGTCGAGCACTGGCAGAGCCCTCTCTACAGGTGCCCACTTCTCATTGAAGAAATCCCATGCGTCGAAGTCTACGCATGCTGCTGCGCCAATCCACTTTGTGCAGTCAATGGTTGAGCCGCCACCGACGGCAAGCAGTACGTCAATGTTGTTCTCCTTACAGATGCGTGCGCCTTCGCGTACAGAATCTATACGTGGGTTTGACTTTACACCTGAGAGCTCGAAGAGCTCAAGTCCACCATCTTTAATAGCCTTGACAACCTTGTCATAAAGTCCCATACGTTTGATGGAACCGCCACCGTAAACCATCAGCACTCGCTTGCCATATTTGCTAAGCTCCGGTGCGAGGTTCTTCAACTGGTCTTTACCAAAATATACCTTTGTGGGTATGTCGTAAATGAAATCGTGCATTGTTTTATGATTTCGCTGTTTATGGAATAAAAGAATAAGAGAATAATCGCTTCGCTCAGAATAAAAGCCATTACGTCCAATGGAATTGTTTATCAAGCATTTGGCTTTTATTCTCTTATTCTTTTTATTCTGCTATTCTAAGAATTTACTTTCGCTGCTATAGCCCTTGCCTGTGCATCAGCCTGAGCAGCTTCTGCGCCGTGGATGCTTGTACCACTGAGAACTGTTGCCGTTGGAGCCTCTTTCTTGATGAAACGCTCACTGCTGCCCATACCGCTGCCCTCGTTGGTGCAGAACGGGATGATGGTCTTGCCGGTGAAGTCGAAACTCTCAAGGAAGGTATAGACTACCATTGGCATTGTGCCCCACCAATTAGGATAGCCAAGGATAATGGTGTCATACTCGTCGATGCTGTCGAGTTTGTTCTTCAACTCAGGGCGAGCCTGTTCGCGAAGTTCCTGCTTAGCCTGGTCGATGCACTCATAGTAGTCCTTCGGGTACTCGTATGTGGTGTCGATGTGATAAACGTCAGCGTCAGGCAGCAATGCCTTTAGCTTTTCGACGACTACCTCAGTATTGCCTTTTGCGAGGTTGCGTATGCTTCCGTTCCAATAGTTCTCTCCTCTGCGGGAGTAATAAGCGATTAATGTCTTACTCATAATTGTATGTGAGTTTATAAGTTTACAGTTTGTGAGTTTTTGAGTTTTCTTGTATCAAACTCTTTTACTCTTTTTTCAGTTGCAAAGTTACTACGAATTCCAGTATGTCTTTGTAGACAGATTTCGAAATCACTTACCAATTTTACTGATAGTAATCAAATCAGTTTCTTGATAACTTTTGCAGGAACTCCTGCAACAAGTGTGTGCGGTTCAACATCATGGGTTACCACTGCGCCAGAAGCCACGATAGCTCCTTCACCAACAGTTACTCCCGGCATGATATTCACTCTTGCACCAATCCAAGCGTTCTTCTTGATAGTGATTTCTCCAGTATAGATACGACGTACATTCTGTGGTTCATGATTGACTGTAAAGAGACCTACTTCCGGACCCATCATCACCCCATCCTCAATTGTTACCGTGCCTACTGACATAACCGTCAGACCATGGTTTGCAAATGCATTCTTGCCAAGGTGGACGCAGTTTGCGCAGTCTATCTGAAACGGAGGAGTAAGGAAAGCTCCGTCTTGCATATCTGAAACAAGTTCGTGTTCTTTATTGATTATCTCATCTTTGTTATCTGGGTCGAGATTGTTGATCTCCCAGCAAAGATGACGACAACGGTCTATTTCGCCGTGTACTTCTTTCTGGTATTTCTCATCACGGATGTCATAATGCTCTCCGTTTCTCAATTCTTCAAATACTGTTGCCATAGTTGTATATCTTATATTTTCTGAATGCAAAGTTATTGAGAATTCGCTTATGCCATTGTAGACAGATTTCGAAATCACTTACCAATTTTACTGAAATAAATTGTGACTTTAAAAAATTATCATTATCTTTGCGACATAAAACAAAATTATTATGGCTACGCTACAAGTTTCAAATACTACTGTATCTCCTTTAGATGCTCTCTGGGCTCTTTTCAAGAGTCAGCCTAAAGCTGTTCGCAATGCATTTGTACGTAAACTGCATGAAGAAGATGAAGAGACTGCCAAACAGAAAAAGTTGGTAAAAGATAGCCTTACTCAATCTATGCACGAACTTAAATTAGCTCAGGAAGGCAAGTTACAACTAAAGGATGCAAGAAATCTCTTTAAATAATAACGTATGAAGATTTCCATCCATATTACACCTGAGTTTGAGCGAATGGCAAAGTCTCTTGCTAAGAAATACAAATCATTCGAAGACGACTATGACACATTTCTTGACGAGCTGAAAGACAATCCTATGATTGGATCTTCGCTTGGCAATGGCGTTTACAAAGTAAGGATGGCTATTGCATCAAAAGGTAAAGGCAAAAGTGGTGGAGCAAGAGTATTAACCTATCACGTCAGCAAACTCACTGACGAAATCTTTGACATTACCCTATTATCAATCTATGACAAAAGCGAAATAAGTAATGTTTCAGATTCTTACATCAAGCAAATATTGAAACAAGTAAAATAAAAAGGCAAAAAGCTGCCTTTCTATAGCTCGCTTTTTACCCTTTTACTTTTTTTACTTTTTCCGCTTATCCGTAAGTCTCGATGAGATACTTGATGAAGTTCGGGTCACCGAAGTTGACGGTGCCGGCATCCGTTTGGTTCATTCCGGCAATCTTCTTCATGTCATCGTCAGAGAGCTGGAAATCAAAGACGTCAATATTCTGCTTCATGCGCTCTATATGGGTTGACTTAGGAATGACGACAATGCCACGCTGAATCATCCAACGGAGTGCAACCTGTGCGGGACTCTTACCGTAAGGCTTGCCAATTGCAGTAAGCGTTGGGTCAGTGAAGAAGCCGTTTTTGCCCTCTGCCAACGGACTCCATGCCATTGTCTTGGTGCCGAACTCATTAAGCCACTGCTGGATGTCGTTCTGCTGTGAGTAGACATTTGTCTCCAACTGGTTGACCATAGGCTTAACGTCTACATGCAGTGCGAGGTCTACGAACTTACCAGCCTGGAAGTTGCTCACGCCGATAGCGCGGACCTTGCCTTCCTTATAAGCACGCTCCATAGCACGCCAAGTACCGTAGTAGTCACCGTAAGCCTGATGGATGAGCAGCAGGTCAATATAGTCTGTGCGGAGCTTCTTCAAACTTTCGAGAATGCTCTGATAAGCCTTCTCCTCGCCAGCGTTTGAAATCCAAACCTTTGTGGTGATGAAAAGTTCCTTGCGGTCAACGCCACATTCTGCAATAGCATCGCCTACGCCTTCTTCGTTGTAGTATGCCTGAGCGGTATCTATAAGACGATAACCGGCTGAGATTGCGTCGAGTACGCAACGTTTTGCCTCTTCGGGTGCTACCTGGAATACTCCATAACCGAGGATCGGCATCTCAACGCCATTTGATAATTTTATTGTTTCCATCGTATGTATTTTTTATTTTCAGTTGCAAAGGTACGAAGTTTTATGCAACACCTATTTATCTTTTTTACTCCAACATTTACAAAGATTACGGAAAGATTAATCCAGAATGACCTAAAATACCATCCGAGATTGTTACCCTAATCAATTTACCTTTTTAGTAACTCCTAAATCCTAACTAATAACTCCTAACTTTTTAGTGTGTTGCCTTCAAATATTGAAGCGACCCGTACCAATAGCTTGCCGTAGTGCCGCCATCGATAAGAATATCTGTACCATTGATAAATCTGCCACGGCTTGACATAAGGAACTCGGCAAGGTCGCCAACTTCATCAGGAGTACCAGCACGGTGTGCCGGACTTGCTGCAATCATATCAAGATAGCCCTTGGCACGTGGGCCGTGGAGCTCGTCGTTGGCAA
>CAZUWO010000184.1:0-4508 GCA_964623995.1 uncultured Prevotella sp.
TTTCTTTTACCCTCGGTTTTTGGCCGAAAGCGAGTGCAAAGGTATAGCAAATATTCCTACCGACAAAAAAAACTTTCAAAAAAAAGCAATTTTTGTGGCTTTTTTCTTCTTTGTTTACAAAAATAGGCGGTATATGGCCCTATGACATGGCAAATTCATATCTAAAGTGTGATATTAACACCACCCATAAAAGTTGCTCGTGGCATAGGGAAGCCTGCTATAACTTCATATTTTTGAGCCAAAAGATTATCACCTTTCACCCATAATCCAATATTCTTAGCCACTTGACAATTGACTGTCGCATGCAATAGAGTGGCATTTTCACGAGTCCCCTTACCAGAAACAGAAGTAAAGAGTCCGGCCAGCTGCTGTATTCCACCTGTTACCATCCACATTCCATTATGCCATGTAGCGCCAAGATAACCTTTATATTCCGGAGCCGCCAAGACATGATGAACCATGTGAAGAACAGAATGATTAGTTGAAAGCGTGAAATAAGGACTAACTCTCCATGTAGCCTCTACTTCTGCACCACTATTCTCTACTTCTCCAGTATTGACATTACGCGGTCTTCCATCTATCATGGCCGTTTGTATCATATTATCACCTTTTATATAATAGAGATTAACTCCATAAGAAAAGGTTTTCAGATCTTGTTTCCAAGACAGTTCATAGTTCATCAAGCGCTCTGGCTTTAAGTCAAGGTTTGAAGGTGGATAGAGATAAAGCTCACGCATTGTTGGATTACGGAAGCCTTTACTTACCATCATTTTAATAGAACCAGTGGAAACCGGCCTAAACACGAGTCCTCCTTGAGGCACCCATTCATTTCCTGTTATGGAATGATGGTCAAGTCGCAGACCGGCATCAACAGTAAACCAAGACGTGATATCCTGCCTGAAATCAACATATCCCGCTACTTCATTTCTATGGCTGTGCCCACTCTGCTTGTTTGGAGTGTCAAGAACTTCGCCTGTAGCAATCGAAGTGTAATAAGCTCTTCCATATATATGCTGGTAATCTAAGCCAACTGTTGTGCGATTCCCTTTAAACAGACGGGCACTCTGATACCAACTCACGCCAGCCAAGGCATCCTTTGAACGGAAGTAACGGCTTTGTGGATTGTTTACCGGATCGGAAGTACCATCGTTAATCTTATGTCTTCCGAAATTATCATAAACGCTCAGTCGGCCATTTGTCCATCCATAATCGTTATCAATGCCAAGAGCAACGGCCCCACGTGTTATCCATTGGCGGGCATCATACAGAGGACTTGACTCTGTACCAGGATTAGAAGCATTGAAATGGGTCAGATTTGCATCAAGCCATGCATTCCAATTGCTCGAGATATCATAGCCAAGTTTCAAATAACCGCCATATTGTTCAAATCCCATACGTGGGCGATGGTTATCGCTACGGCCATACTGAGCCGCAACAGTAGAAGAGAATCTGCCACTACGCACTTGGTTGCTAATCTCACTTTGGAAAGTTCCCCAAGAGCCTGCACCAAGATTTATATCTGTTTTCACTCCGTCTTGGTGCATTCCCCGCGTAACTATGTTGATCACTCCCCCCATAGCATTTGAGCCATAAAGCATAGAAGCAGGCCCGCGAAGCACCTCCACGCGATCGGCAATCATTGTCTGATATGCATCAGATATAGGATGGCCATACACACCATTATATTGCGGATGACCGTCGATAAGCACCATCATCTGGCCTGAGCCCGCACTTATTCCTCGAAGACTCAATCCGCCGGCGGCATTCGTACTTACCCCATAACCCATCATGCCACGAGAAGTAAGCATCAGTCCTGGAACCTGTTCCATAAGGGTAGGTAACACGTTTACACGCTGATTATCCGTAAGCTGCTGTCTGTTTATCACGTCAACGGTGAATGGCAAATGCCGCACATCAGTAACAGTACGAGTTCCTGTTACAACAACATTATCAAGCTGCAAAGTCCTCAAACTGTCTTTGCTTTGTGCCGTTGCACTAGCCGAAATGGCAACAGCAATTAATAGAAATAATGTCTCTTTCATTTCCTTTTTTTATTTCGCGTGCAAAATTAGCAAAAACAATACATATAACCATTATACAAATTACTGAATTTATAACACTATTGCGAAATTTCTTTGTTTAAGCTAAATAATCCGAAGTTATTGCTATTAAAAACTTCAAAAACAGCTATGCCGATTGCTTAGAATAGAGACATAATACCCCTCTTACATGTAACTCAGCCTATAAGATTGCCACACAACACCTAATAACCTACTGATAGTTCCTTATCCTTACATCAATGCCCGAACCTTTAAGAAGCTTCTCCACATTATTAATATGTGTGTCAGAATAATGGTACGGAAACAACACTTTGGGCTTTATCACCTTTGCGGCTTCGGCTGTTTGCTCCGGCGTCATGGTGTAAGGCTGATTTGTCGACAGGAAAGCCACATCTATATTATTAATGTGAGCCATTTCCGGAATGTTCTCAGTATCGCCTGAGATGTAAATACGAAATCCATCAAGCGTAAGAATAAAGCCATTGTCGCGACCCTTAGGATGGAATTTGGTCTTGCCCGGAGATATATTGTAAGCCGGAACAGCCTCAACCGTCATGTCTTCAGCAAGTTGTAGCCTGTCGCCATTATGCATCACTTTACCTTTTCCTATTATTCTTGCCACGCTTTCGTTGGTTATTATCACCGTAGAGGGCTTCTCCAACTGACCGATAGCACCCGCATCGCAATGGTCAAAATGCTCATGGGTAACCAGAATGTAGTCAGCCTTGGGAAATTTACTATAGTCTGTTTGCGGCTTTAGCTTTGTCACGGGGTCCACTTCTATCTCCTTACCATCGTAATTTATGCGTATGCTGCCATGCTTTATTGCCGTAAACGTTACCGTCTTGCCGCTCTTCGTCTCAAAAGTATCGGTCTGCAGTTGGTCCGAACAAGCTGCAATCATCACCGTTGCAGCCATTAGCAAGAATATGGAAATAATGCTTTTCTTTATCATAATGCCGCTTTTCAACTGTCTATATGCAGGCATTCCATAAACCTTTTTATCACTTCCGGCTTACCGGTATGCTTACCGTCGTCCTCACTTATCTTGCAGGTATCGTTGTAGAAGTCCCACGACTCCGTTATCTTTGCCGCAACAAGCTTTATCACTATGTTCATCGGCTTTATGTTGTCAAAGTCATTCGTAAAGTGAGTGCCTATACCAAACGACGGTTGGCATTTGTCTTTTGCGTATTGTTGTATCTCAATGGCCCTGTCGGTGTCGAGTGCATTGCTGAACACCACCTGCTTTGTCCGTGGGTCAATGCCCAGCGAACGGTACTTAGCCACAATACGCTCCAGTTGTTCCCGATTGTCTCCTGAGTCTATTCTGAGGCCTTTAAACAGGTTGGCATAGTCTTCCGAGAAGTTCTTTGAAAAGATATCCCACCCGAAGCTGTCGTAAAGGAAAGTGCCAAGAGCACCATGAAACGTGTGACACCACTTCTGCATAGCTATGTGGTTGGCCATTTGCGGCCCGTACATGCCACCTATGGCGCATACAAACTCATGGGCCATGGTGCCAATGGGCAGCAAGTCGTGCTTCATGGCAAGGTAAACGTTGCTCGTTCCCACAAAGCTGCCCGCCCATTGCTTCTTGCGCGAGCAGTCTTTCATTGCCCTCACCACTGTGTCTTCGGCCTTGTAGCTTGCCCTACGCCGTGTTCCAAAGTCGCTGAACAGGCATCCTGCCCCCAGCAACCGCTCTGCCTTGTGGTAGGTCTTATGGTAGTAAGCCTCATAATCCAGCTCAGAGTCCTGCCCTGTCATCATATAGTAGAGCTCCGAGATTATGGCCAGCACCTTCACTTCCAGCAGTATCGTGTCGCTCCAGTTGCCCTCAAAGGTTACATGCAGGTGGCCTTCGTCGTCCTGCCATGCGTCAACCCACTCCCTATTGTAGCGGAAGCCTTTCAGGTAAGTATAAAACCAGTCGGGTATATAGTAGCATCTGCGCCTCATGAAGGCTATCTCCTCGTCGGTTATAACCACGCTTTCCAGCATCTTCACCTGCTCCATCAGGGCCTTGGCAAAGCCTTCCGGATACACTGTATTGTCGCGATCCACAAACATGTACCTCACTTGTGCTCTCGGATAATTGTCTATCACGGCACAGCACATGGTCAGTTTGTACAGGTCATCATCGGTAAAATGGCGTATTATCTGTCGCATAGGTCAGTTCATTTGGGTTTCTTACGGCAAAGTTAAGAATAAATTGCCGCTCTGCAAAATTCAAGTAATTATAATTCATTCTTGTGTCGCAATTCCGCGAAAAAAACTTATCAGTGCTTGCCCCATTGGCCTTTCCTTTCTGAAGTGTCTCAGCTCTTGCCCGCAACTGAGTCCTGCCGCCAACCTGAATACATGCCAAACAGTGCCAAAACAAAAAGAAACGGCCACTGCCTTCACAGGTGGTGACCGCCAGAAAAATGTATATGAAAAAATGTT
>CAZUWO010000185.1:0-4494 GCA_964623995.1 uncultured Prevotella sp.
TATACCGCAACTCTGGGAAAGCTACAGGCAGGCTCTAGCCCTCAATGCCGACTCTTTGAGGGAGAATTCTCCACTAAGAACCGGCAAGGTGGAACCGGAGCCGAGGTACCATTTCCAAGATTTCGCGCCTAACGGAAGCCTGCCAAGCATGAGCAGAAAGCCCATTCCTTCGGCCCAAATGATAATAAGAAGCCTGAACAAGGAAGGATTTTGGCCAACGGTATTGAGCCAAATATCTCATCCTTACAAGCCTATACCAAAGAAAATGTCGGCCAAAAGCAATGACAAACGGTACATGACAACGATGGTTGGCGATGAATACGACACGTCGCCTTATGGCAACGATTCAGTGATAGGCGTTTCTACGGAGACATTTATTATGAACATGTCTAAGCTGATAAATGCATACCGCAAGGCCGAAAAGACAGTGTCGGGACTCTATCCTGACAAATTCAACGCCAACATAGATGGTAAGAAGACTGCACTCGTGGTGCTTCGCAACGCTAATGGTGCTGAGGCCTGCATAACAAATTATGGTGCAAGGCTCGTCTCCCTGCTTGAACCGGACAGAAATGGCAATTTCAAAGACGTGGTGCTGGGCTATGACAACGTGATAGACTACTACACTCTGCGTCAGAATTTCGGTGCAACAGTGGGGCGATACATAGGTCGAATCGTTGGCCCCACTATAACTATTGACGGCAAAGACTACCCGCTTACAGTGGATAAGAATAACGTTATAGGCCACGGAGGTAAGCCCGGATTCGCCAATCGCATATGGAATATAGTGAGTCAAAATGGCAAATCGGCCACATTCAAATATGTTTCTCCAGACGGAGAGAACGGTTTTCCCGGCGAACTCACCACTACTGTTACCTACACTCTGCAAGATGACAATTCAGTGGCAGTAGAATTTAATGCCACTACAACCAAACCGACGGTGGTGAATCTGTCAAACCACAGCTTCTTCAATATTTCCGGCGACCCAACAACCACAATCCTCGATCAACAATTATGGATGGACAGCAAAGAAATTGCCGCAATAGACGGCAATAAAAACGTTACCGGCAAGTTTCTGAAAGTACGCCACACGCCGTTCGACTTCACCAAATCGCACAAGATTGGTGATGCAATTGATGCCGATTATGACCAAATCAAGACTGTACGTGGCTACGATCATCAGTTCAAGCTTACCAATGGCGGTGATATAAGCAAGCCTTCGGCCATACTTTACGACGTAAAGAGCGGTCGCAAACTAACTGTTTACACCACCGAACCGGCCATACTGGTCTACACTGCCAATGGACTGAACGGAAGTCAGATAGGAAAAGGTGGCATACACTATAACCGTCGTTCTGCGATATGCCTTGAAACGATGCACTTTTCCAATTCTCCCCATTTTCCGCAGTTCCCCTCCACACTGCTGAGACCAGGGGAAACATATCACACTAAGACTATTTTCAAGTTCACGACTGACTTAATGGATAACAATAAATAATATTAATGATTTTAGGATGGTATTATTAAGGGGCTTCCCATGTGATTTGGAAAGCCCCTGTTGTTTTTATATCCTACAGTAGAATGTAAACTATTCTAAAGAATACAGCTTTCTTTGGTGATAAAAGGATGGTCTTTAAGCCCTTAAAAGTGGCCTATAGGCTATTCATAGACTTCATCTATACTTCCGGAACCATCGTCAGTAGTACTTGCACAACTATTGAAGCCTTCAGGAACAGAGAACTTCGCCTCGGTGGTATAGCCCAAAGTGGGATCGGCAAGAACCATTTTCATGAAGTAAGCCCAAATAGGTAAAGCCATGGTTGCGCCTTGCCCTAAAGCCATATTGTCGAAATGAATGTCACGATCCTCACCTCCTACCCATACTCCGGCCACAAGTTGAGGAGTAAAACCTATAAACCAGCCATCAGAATTATTGTTGGTTGTACCAGTTTTGCCGCCAATCTCACCCTCCATATTGAATTTATAGCGCAGTCTTCCACCTGTTCCCTGATCTATAACTGCCCTCAACATCTCAATCATCTTGTATGAACTCTCTTTGCTTATAACCTCGTTCATGATAGGTTGGAACTGAGCCAGTACGTTGCCATGACCGTCTTCTATCTTAGTTACAAACATTGGAGCACACCTTATGCCATGATTTGGAAAGGTGGTATAGGCACTTACCATTTCGCCTACCGATACTTCGCACGGTCCGAGGCACAGTACAGGCGACGTGTTCTTGTCGATATCGGGATTGTTAAGACCAAATTGGTGGAGAATGTTTACAAACTGCGAGGCACGCAAACGGTTGATAAGATAAGCTGAAATCCAGTTGTTAGACATCATTAATCCCCATTTTAGCGTCACCATCTGCCCATAATGTGAACGGTTAGAGTTGCGAGGGGTCCAACCTCCATAGGTACGCTGCACGTTAGGAGCCTTAGAGCAAGGCGTATAGCCATTATCCATGGCCAAGGAATAAAGGAAAGGCTTTATTGTTGAACCCACTTGGCGACGTCCTCCCATAACCATGTCATACTTGAAGTGGTCGAAATCAATTCCACCTACATAGGCTTTCATGGCTCCTGTGATAGGATCAACGCAAGCAAAACCAGCCCTTAGAAAGTGTTTGTAGTAGCGGATGGAGTCGAGAGGTGTCATAATAGTGTCTATATCGCCATGATAGCTGAACACAGACATCTCTACCGGGGTGCGGAAGGCACGCCTTATCTCGTCGGTAGAAGCTCCAGCAGCCCGCATTTGGCGGTAACGGTCACTCTGTTTCACCGATCTGTTGAGTATGGCCTTGACCTGTAGCGGTGTCAAATTTTGGGAATAGGGAGCCATTGGCTTCTCTTCCATCGACTTATCAAATGCAGGTTGCAGATAGCCAGCCATGTGTCGGCGCACTGCTGCTTCTGCATATGTCTGCATTCTTGAGTCTATCGTGGTGTAAACACGCAGACCGTCGGTGTAGACATTGTATGGTTCGCCGTTGGTTGGCTTAAAGTTCTTGTTGCACCAGCCATATAACGGGTCATCTTTCCATGCAATCGAGTCTATGTGATATTGACCTTTGTTCCATGCTGGATAATCTTCCAGCTTTGGTTCCTTTGCCATCATGTAGCGGGCAAGGAAAGTTCGGAAGTAGTTGGCGGTACCATCGTTAGGATTGCTACGATGAAAGTCGAGGTGAATTGGCTCCGTTGAAATGGCCATAGCTTCGCCATGAGTAAGGTAACCGGCCTTCACCATCTGCGAGAATACCACGTTGCGGCGCTCCATAGCGCGATCAGGGTGACGCACAGGATTAAAGTATGACGGATTCTTGCACATACCTATGAGCATGGCACTTTCAGGAAGGGTGAGCTGACGCGGTTCTTTGTTGAAGTAAACCCGCGCTGCCGACTTGATTCCAACGGCCCCATGAAGGAAGTCAAAATAGTTAAGATACATTGCTATTATCTCTTCCTTGGTGAAATTGCGCTCAAGTTTTACAGCAATAGTCCATTCAATGGGTTTCTGAAGTAATCGTTCTATGGTACTGTGGGTCTTTTCCGAGTAGAGCTGTTTGGCCAATTGCTGGGTTATTGTTGAACCACCACCGGCACTCTCCTGCCCCAACAGTCCTCTCTTTACTATGGCCCGGCCCAATGCTATGAAATCTATCCCGGAATGCTCGTAAAATCGAGAGTCTTCGGTAGCGACAAGAGCATGAACCAAATGGGGCGAAAGAGCATTATAGTTTACGGCCACGCGGTTGTTACGGCTAAGATTCCATGTGCCCATAAGCTTGCCATCAGCAGAGTAAATCATTGTCGCATACTTGTCGATAGGGTTCTGCAGGGCCTCCATATCTGGCATATAACCAATCCAACCATTCCACACACCGATGAAGAATAATGTGGCCGTGGTAATGGCCACAGCAAGAAATCCCCACAGGAAATGCACAAGTTTGCGTCTCATCAATATTTTTATATGAAATAAAGCTTATTCTTTTGCAAAGATACGGGAAAAAGAACACAACTCAAAATAAATGGCAAGTTTTTTGGTTTTAAGCCCGATTAGTTCGAAAATAATATGTAATTTAGCACCGAAAAAACAACACCTACTGTTCAAAGCCAGATGGAAAAACACAATTTTGTAAACATTGAGCAACTTTCTCATGATGACATCATCTACCTGCTCAATATGGCCCGCGAGTTTGAAAAGTTCCCAAACCGCGACATTCTGAGGGGGAAAATAGCCGCTACCCTATTCTATGAACCATCAACACGAACCAGGCTGAGTTTTGAAACCGCGGCCAACAGGCTCGGAGCAAAAGTGATTGGATTCACCGATGCCAAGGTTTCGAGCGTAAGTAAAGGCGAAACGCTAAAAGATACCATACTAATGGTGTCAAATTATGCCGATGCCATAGTGATGCGCCACTATATTGAGGGTGCCGCCCAGTATGCAAGTGAGGTTGCTCCGGTGCCAATCATCAATGCCGGC
>CAZUWO010000186.1:0-4490 GCA_964623995.1 uncultured Prevotella sp.
GGCCTTCCTTCCTGTCCGCGTCGCTCGCGTGATGGGACGTGATTGCCGCGGCGTTAAGTCCCTTGGACCCAATGGTTCCCTTGATGTGGCGGTATGTGGAAGTCCTTTGGACTCAATGGCTCCTTTGGTGGGGTGGAATATGGAAGCGCTCCGGACTTAATTGGCTTGCTGATGAGGTGATAGGGAAAAGTTCTCCGTACTACATGGCTTTAATGACTGTGCCGATGTGGCAGATGAGCGACTCCTCCGGAGTCGAAGTTAGGGGCTGCGGGTGTTGTTCCGCAGGTCTGACGACCCGCGGTTATTGAACGGTGATGCCGCTGGCATCAATGGGCTCTGTATCTATGGCGTGGTGGATACAGCGGCGACCCTGCTTGGGTCGATTTCTTTTGCTTGACGCTATTCCCCGCCTCACATGCTTCGCATGATGAGACGGGGTTACTGCAGCGTTGAGTCCTCCGGACTCAATGGCTCTTCTGGTGTGGCGGTATGTGGGAGTCCCTTAGACTTAAAGGCTCCTTTGGTGGGGCGGAATATGGAAGCGCTCCGGACTTAATTGGCTTGTTGATGAGGTGAGAGGGAAAAGTCCTTCGTACTACATGGCTTTGATGGCAGTGCCGATGTGGCAGATGGGCGACTCCTCCGGAGTCGTAGTGGGAGGTGTGGGATGTCGTTCCGCAGGTCTGACGACCCGCGGTTATTAATTGGTGATGCCGCTGGCATCAATGGGCTCTGTATCTATGATATGTTGAATACAGCGGCGACCCTGCCTGGGTCGATGGCTACGGGCATGCGAAACACCCCGCCTCACATGCTTCGCATGATGAGACGGGGTTACTGCAGCGGTGAGTCCTCCGGACTCAATGGCTCTTTTGGTGTGGCGGTATGTGGGAGTCCCTTAGACTTAAAGGCTCCTTTGATGTGGCGGAATATGGAAGTGCTTCGGACTTAATTGGCTTGCTGATGGGGTGAGAGGGGAAAGTTCTTCGGACCTGAGGGTTTTGATGGCAGTGCCGATGTGGCAGATGGGCGACTCCTCCGGAGTCGAAGTTAGGGGCTGGGGGGTTGTTCCGCAGGTCTGACGACACGCGGTTATTGAACGGTGATGCCGCTGGCATCAATGGACTTCATTGGAATGGTGTGGCGGAATATGGAAGCGTTCCGGACTTAATGGGCTTGCTGATGAGGTGATAGGGGAAAGTCCTTCGTACTCAATGGGCTTGTTGGCGAGGTGAAATGATAGAATATGGCAAAGGCGCTGCATGTGAGGGCTGATAAGCTTCATGGGAATGATGGGAAAATGATGGGGCCTGAGGAGTCCCGATGCGAAAAAGCGGTCACTGCTCTCGAAGATTACAAAGGGTAACTTTCTCGGCCTGAGGAGTTCCGATACGAAAAAGCGGCCACTGCCCTCACGGGTGATGACCGCCAAAATGAATGTATATGAAAAAATGTTTTAATCTAAGCTTTCCATATAACTTGAGAGATATGATAAATATTTAAATGTTTTCTTGTGGTCGATTCAGTCTAATACCGTTCCCATAGATTGGTGTCATTTTCATCTTCTTCGTCCCAAGAATTTTCTTTAGAATGAACTTCGTGATCTTTAGGGTGTGATACGTTTTTTCCAAATTGTGGACCATCGAGCAGGTCCTCCATTATTAGGCCCTTTGTATCGGGCTTTTCGTATTGCTTCTTTTCCATCTGTTGCTTCTTTTTAGGGTTGTTACTCATCATTTTCTCAGCACTTTACGGCCGTTAATTATCACTATGCCCTTGTAGTCGTTGCCTACTCGCTGACCACTTAGGTTGTACGCGGGACCGTCGGGTTGCCCAATGGGAGTGTTATTTATGCTGTTTATGTTTGTAGAAATGCCACCATCGTCTAGCTTGAAGGCCTTGGCTGCTACAGGAGTGCTCTCATCTACGTCGGATAGCTTGAAGTATCCACGGGTCATCTTTACTGTAGAATTGCCGTTACTACGCAGGAATTCGCTTCCTTCGCCATTTTCATTCGTGTAGAGATAGAAGTAGCCCTTGCCTATGGTCTTGGGTTTATTATTACTATATGTGGCGAAGAACTGAGCGAAATATTCTATGTCTTTAACTGTGACATGTTCAGATTCTACCATCACTTCTGAATTGGTTGGAACTTCTTTTATTTCCACATTCACATAGCCCAAGTTGGTTATATCTTTTGTTGGCTTCACCAATACTGGAGTGTTGGCTGGTATTACCACTGTAGTTGTATTGGTGGGGCTGTAATTAATAGTTTCGAAACTTATGGTATTGCCATCATACTTGCTCAGCTTGCATACATCGGCTCCTCCGAGAGATTCGTTTATTTGATAGCCTGTCAGGTTAACCGGCAGCACTAATGTGTTCCATTCTTTCCCATAAAGAGTGCGATGCGACTGCCAAAGGTCGGCATCTGTCTTGGTGGCTTCAACCTTATAGTCTTCTTGGGCATCGCAGTTAAGCTCATCGGCAATGTAGAAGTAACCTTTATAGAATTGGTAGTATGGAGGCACTTGCTTGTCCGGTATTGTTGCTGTTCCAAGAGCTGACCTTGGAAATCCGGAAGTGCGTATCAGATTGCAAGGATTGTCTGGTGTGCCAACTCCTTCATAAGCATTTTGCAAGTTATCCTTATCAGACGTTTTTATAGTTTTCATATAATTGGCGCCAATTTTAAGCTCTTTAAGGCTTGTGCAGTTCTTAGCAAAGTCGTTAAAATAGTATTTAAGATTACTCAAATCCCATCCGCTGATATCTAATTTTTCCAAACTCTTGCAATCGGAAAATACATTATTTAAATACCAAATTGCTGTTGATACCTTGAAGTTACTGACATCTATGTTTTTTAAAAGGGAACAATTATTGAACATGAACTGCATATTTGTTACTTTACTTGCGTTAAAGCTACTCACGTCAAGGCTTGTCAGAGATGAGCAATTATTGAATACGTATTCCATTTCTTTCACGTTTTGTGTGTTAAAATTGCTCATGTCAAGACTTGTCAGAGATGAGCAATTATTGAACATGTAATGCATTGTACGCAAGTTTGGTGTATTGAATTTGCTCACGTCAAGACTTGTCAGGGATGAGCAATTATTGAACATAGCTTGCATATATTCTACATTCCTTGTGTCGAATTTGATGTTATCTAATTTGACTGTTGTTAAGGCGGCACAATCGTCAAACATCTTAAACATATTAGTAACATTACTTGTTTCAAAGTTTGTCACGTCAAGGCTTTTCACAGAGGTACAGGAAGCGAACATTTCCTCCATAGTCGTAACACTCTTTGTGCTGAAAGTACCCTTTAAGTTAAGATTATCTAAAGAAGAACAGTAAAAAAACATCCGATGCATATTAGTAACTTTTTGTGTATCAAAGTTGCTCAAATCGAGTGTTTTTAACGCCGTAGCATTATTGGTTTTGGGGTCTTGCATGCTAAACATTTCAGACATGTCTGTTACACTTTGTGCTTTGAATTTGCCTTTTAAAGTAGGATTATCCAATGATGAACAAAAAGCGAACATCTGATGCATATTAGTAACTTTCTGTGTGTCAAAATTGCTTAAGTCGACAGTTTTCAATGAATAACAGGAAGAAAACATGTTAGACATATCAGTTACATTATGTGTGTCAAAGCTGCTCAGATCTATAGTTGTCAAGGCTTCACAATTATCGAACATGTGAGACATATTAGTTACATTATGTGTGTCGAAGTGGGTTACATCAAGACTTGTCAAAGCTACACAAGATGAAAACATGTTATACATGTTGGTTACTTGTGAAGTATTCAGGTACTCCAAGCCTTTGATAGAAGTTACAGAAGAAAAACTTAAGAAAGAAGAAAGATTTGTAGGATGAGCTTGTTCTACTTCTTCTTTATATTTGGCAAAATCGACAGTAGTTATTAAATTTTTATTATTAATGTCGCTCCAACCAACATCTGACGCATGTGAATAAATGTTTGAGCCCGATGGTATATTCTCTGCAGCCCTTATATATAAGGTGTAATAGCCTGTCTTGTTGCCGCCTTCGTCTGTGTTTGCTTCAAGTTGCCCGTATAGTTTTGGTATAGACAGAGCGGGGCTGGTACCTGCTATGAGCAGGACGATGAACAATAGTAGCTGTTTTTTCATTTCATATACTGATTTAAAATGTTAATAGTCAGTTGTTTTATGCTGACGGGAAAACAACCACTTAGTGTAGGTATATAACAAAACAACCCATGACTTTGGCGTAGATTCCAGCAATCAGCGTCATAGGGTGATAGAAAAAACAGTGCGATTATTTGTTTGCACAAATTATACAAATAATCTTGGTTGGCGGGCTTTTCTTTTGTTAAATAATATTAACGGTGTGTGGTTTAACAGTTTCCTTGTAGTTGTTTGGCGGTATAATTTTTTGTGATAATATTGCTGATGTGGCAGCTGGGCGACTCCTCCGGAGTCGGTTTTGTGGGTGGTTGGGTTATC
>CAZUWO010000187.1:0-4393 GCA_964623995.1 uncultured Prevotella sp.
GTCCTCTACTTCTTTCTTGGTGTAAGGCAGTGGTCCGGCTGAGCGCAAACCTCTTTTAATGTCTGCCGATCTTGTGCTTGATGCGATACCTGCTTCGCCTTTGTCAATTACATAAGCCTTTGCCTTCTCCTCCATGTCTGATATAGGCATGTCATAGTTGAGATCGCCATAAAGCACTGCCACACTACCTTCTTTCTTTATTGCGCTATTGTGTTGGTAAACGAGCTCGCGAGTTGATGAAAGCCTATATAAATTGTAGTTGTTCAGTTCGGGACAGTATTCTATTCCTATGTTATGCAGTATGCCTGTAGGCGAGAAGTAGACATTCTTCTTGTCTTTAATTCTTTGGGCTATTGGTTCCCATACGAGCTGAAACAAGCTGTTTTCTCGTAAGGCATCAGACGGTCGCCCTTCGTTTAATAAAGAATCGAGCTGACTTTCATAAAAAAGCTTAGTCATGACAGGAGTCGTGTCGTTCTTACAAAGTGTAAGGGCGACATAGCGTCTGTCTGTATCTGTGGAATAGTCGATGAACTCCACGGCTATGTCATTATCCCCCAGTGCTTTCCGTAAGTCGTGCCATGTCGTTTTCAGACGATATGGCTTGTCAGCCTGGCGTAAGACGTTTTGCGACAAGATTTCTTCTTCTGATGAAATTATTTTACTGATTTTTCTTGAGTTTTCTTTGTCACCATTAGCAATACATTGAGCAAGTATTTGTTTGCAATGGACAATATGCTGATATATTTTTAGATTAGAAGTGTCATTTGTTTCTTTTAGCTTCCGCAATATAGCTTTGTCAGTTTCCAGCAGTAGTCCTTTGGCAAACAGTGCCGTATAGTCATAAATCATTGCTGAGATGGAATCGGAATGAGCAGAGAAGGCATATTGGGGCAGACGGTTGAAGTCGTCAGCGTTTTGTAGCCAATAAGCCATACGTGTGGATGTGCCAACATCCGTGAAAGCATGTTCTATATATTCACGTTCGTTCTTCACTAATTGTTTTTCATAAGCAAGAGCCTGCTCATAGTCGCCGTTCTTGTATAGATATGTTGACAAAGCCCGTATCATGTCTGTAGGCAAATAGATTTCCTCAAACTCAATAGAAGGAATATAGCTGAAGGCATTTCCGGTAATCTTCTGATATTCCACTGCTTTGGCATAGTCTCCTTTCTGAGCGTATGCATAGGCTATCACTGTGACAAGCTGGTCACGACCTAAGAAATCATTGCCCAATGTATCATTATACATCTTATAAATGCCTGTGGAATAATCTATTGCCTGATTATATTTATCCTCACTGATCAATTTCTCTGTTTTCTTTATAGCATTTAAAAGATATTGGTATCCTGGGAAAGAAGGAGCTTCATCTTTGTACTCCATCATTGCGTCGAAGGCTTTGATTTCGTTTTGGAAATTCTGCTCTTGCTTCTTGTCTCCGAGTTGATGGTATTTCTGCCGGTATTCGTCAAGTATTAATTTGTATCTTGGAGCAATCTCAGCAAGATAGTTGAGGCTGTCGGAAACAACAAAGCCTTGGCTCTTGTTATAATCTACTATTTTCTTGTAATATTCGTATGCATTATTATAGTTACCATTATAAAAATATGCGTCGCCGAGGTTTGCCCAGCAAGGCACCAAACATGTTAATCGTATCTCAATGAAAGGATTTTTGTTTTTCCTGATAAATTCAGTGTAGCACTTTTCTGCCTGACTGTCATAGCGTATTACGGCATATCCTGAGAACATACTGCTACTGTGCTTTGCCTTCACTGCAAGACGGTGCAAGCTGTCACCCTTGTTTAGCAACTCATCTAAATTGTCAGCCTCCGGCTTATATATTTTCGGCTTCCAAGGAGTCTTTCCCTTTACTTGTGGCGCATGTAGTCCTAATGTTGCTTGAGCATAGCCTGATGCCATGCAGAAACAGAGCATTATAAAAGAAAGCAACAATCGTCTCATTGTATCTTCTCCAACAGTTCTTTTGCTTTGTCATATTTTACCGTACCTGCCTGTGTCCTACTTAAGAGCTTGATGAGGACGGTGCGTGCGTCATCCTTGTCGTTGTCTTTAAGGTAGGCGATGGCGAGGTTCCAGCCTATGATGGGCATATAGTCAGTATAGTCGTTGTAGGTTTCCATCGTAGAGAGCTCCCAAAGCAATGCAAGCCGACAGGTTGTTGTGTCTAAGTCGCTGCCTTTGCTAACGTTGGCAAAGAGGACATCAAGTTCTTTTGCCACAATTGTGTTTTCAGTGCCACGAACATAAAGCCTTTCGTTACCGAAAGCTGATGCATATTGATTTGCCAGGCCTGTAGTAGAGCGGTAATCAAAATATTGGTAGCCCACAACACATAGTACGAGAATCGTTGCCGCCACTGCCGCAATCTTTATATATCTGTGCCACAGCTCTACTATCTTTGCCTTGTGCATGGCTTGTAGCGCAATTCTTTTGTCGTCGCCGTCGGTAGTGGTCATCATGGCATCCATCAGCTCTTTGTCCCTCTCGTTGCCGACATCGTTCAGAGCTTTTGTCAGATAGCCCATAGCCACGGCACGAGCGCGCAGCGTTTCGTCTGCCTTTATATCAGCCATGAAGGCAGCTTCTTCCTCCTTGCTCATGTTGCCTCGCATATAGGCGGAGATGCGCTCGTCGTTGCGCAAGTCCTTTTCCGAAACGGTATTATTTTGATTTTTCATCATCTTCTTTTTAAAAAACTTAGTATAGATTGAACAGGTTCTTAGTGAGTTCGCTCCATCTCTTGCGAAACTTGTCTTGGCAACGGTGCTTGGTTACCTTCACATATCCTTCCGTCTTATTGAGCATGTCGGCAAGCGTTTGAAGTTTAAGACCGTCGCGGAAAAAGCCCCATAGCAAGTCGTCGCAAGGCTTAGGGAGATCCCGTACAATTTGTCTTGCTATGGCTTCCTTTGCATCCCTAAGCTGCAAGTCGGGGTCTAAGCTTATCAAGTTCTCAACCTTCTCCATGTCCGGCTTGGCAAGTCTTTCAAATGATGTTTCCGTGGCAATCTTTACCTTTCGCTTCTTTGCTTTTGCCCTGTCATTGGCTTTGTAAAAGCAGATAGACGTGAAATATGTTGAGAGCGATGCCTCTTGCTCTTTTATCTTGCCCCGCTTGCAATTGCTGATAAGGGTGATGAACGACTCCTGGAAGACGTCTTCGCAGTCTTCTGTAGACATCTGCGTGAAGTTCTTCTTCAAGAAAGCTATGGTCTTGTTCCACTCCTTCTTTGCGAAATCGCTTAGCAGTTGTTCGCTGTATATTGGTGTTTTGAGTTCTTTCGGCATGCAAATAGTTTATTTAGATTTCAAAATTACAACATTAATTTCATATAGCGAACAAAAACGAAAAGAATTATCTGCCACTTTTTTCTATGACCATGTCTTGGAAAATGAGGCGTTTGTCTTTGCCCATGTACCTGCGCACGACGTTAGTCCAGGATGTGTCGGAAGAAAGTCTTGTACTTGCCAACACTTTATTAATATAATAAGATAGTGAGCCATAATACAGCTTGCCCTCTTTTAGTTCAGTGTTTGACTGGTTTGAGCGGCATGCCTCTATATAGCAAGTTGGCGCAGCACCGGCTACTCCCGGCACGCTAATCACCGGTCTTGTATCGGCTTTCGGCGTGAATGGCTTGCCGCTGCGTGAAAAACCGTCACGTGTGCCACGCACATACACGCTGTCTTCATCCTCGTCGTTACGTATCGACCCACCTGCGTGGCAAGCGTCAATCACTACGTATACAAAGCCCCTCGCGCCGGCTTTCTTCCTGATAGCTGTTACACGGGCGTTCAGCTCATCGTCTGTTATATGGTTCTTGCCTTCATACGCCTTTGCCATGTACGTTTTGCCTGCGTCGTAAGGCACTATTGCCTCGTCCCATCCACCGCCTTCATCGCCATTCAAGTCTTCAAAAGGCTGACCATGAGCCGAAAAGTGAATGTAGATTAGGTCGCCGCTCGTTGTCTGTTTCTCCAATTGTCTCAAAGCTTTACGTATGGCTGAAGCAGTGGCATGACGGTTGGTCAACGCCGTGACTGAGAATCTTTGCCGCCGCAGCGTGTTGCCTATAAGCGCCACGTCGTTTGCCCCATGTATGTTGCGCCAGTTTAGTTGTTGTTGCTTGTAACGTGGATATTCCGACACACCTATTAGCAGGGCTCGCCGCGATTTGGCACTTGCGCCATCAACGCCAGCCAATAGCACAAGGGCAATGGCAAGCATTATTCTCAGCAAAGGTTCTATTCCACGTTTCATGTTTACGGCAAAAAGCTTAAGTGTGTATATATATTTGCAAAAGTAATAATTTCTTTTTATACCAGTCCTCAATTTGTGTTTAATTATTAAGACACACGGTTTTTCATGGCG
>CAZUWO010000188.1:0-4389 GCA_964623995.1 uncultured Prevotella sp.
CACATAGTATTAAACCTCGTAGAAGTGGTGATATTGCTACTTGTTATTGCAATCCAGCTAAAGCTAAGACAGAACTTGAATGGGAGTCGCAGTTTGGAATTGAAGAGATGGTGCGAGATAGTTGGAATTGGCAGAAGAAAAATCCTGAGGGGTATAAATAGAACAGAATAACGTGAATTTATATAATTTAGAAATAATATAAACAATATATGTTCAACATAGAAAAATTCATAGCCGAATCAGTGACATCTCGTCCTGTGAGTATGTTTGCTGAAGATATTGAGGCTAATAAAGAAACACTTACCCGAGAGATTAAGGGTAAGACCGTTTGTGTGATAGGTGGTGCCGGTAGTATTGGTTCCAGTTTCATCAAAGCTGTACTTAGATTTGAACCAAAATCAGTAATAGTAGTAGACTTGAACGAGAACGGACTTGCAGAACTGGTTCGTGATATACGTTCTACAGAAGGTCTTTATGTTCCTGATGAGTTCCGTTGCTATACACTCAACTTTGCAGACCCAATCTTTGAACGTATCTTCCGTGAAGAGAAAGGTTTTGATATTGTTGCCAATTTCTCTGCTCACAAACACGTGCGTTCAGAGAAAGATAAATACTCGGTGCAGGCATTGATAGAAAATAACGACATCAAAGCCAAGAAGTTAATGGATTTATTGACTGTATATCCTCCTAAGCACTTCTTCTGTGTCTCTACGGATAAGGCTGCTAACCCGGTGAATATCATGGGAGCCAGCAAGCGAATCATGGAAGACCTTGTGATGGCGTACAACAAATACTTCAAGGTAACAACAGCTCGTTTTGCCAATGTCGCGTTTTCCAATGGTTCATTGCCGGATGGTTGGATTCACCGTCTACAGAAGAAGCAACCTTTGGCAGCCCCTTCTGATGTAAAACGTTACTTTGTTTCTCCAGAAGAGTCTGGCCAGATTTGTATGTTAGCTTGTATCTTGGGTAACGGTGGAGAGGTCTTCTTCCCTAAGTTAGGAGAGGATCAGATGCTTACTTTCTCTGCTATCTGTGATGAATTTGTCAAGGCAGAGGGTTTTACCAAGATAGAGTGTAGCAGCGATCCTGAGGCAAAAAAGTATGCTGCAGGCATGTCATATGAATCTAATACTTACCCAGTAGTTTACTTTAAATCTGACACTACAGGCGAAAAGGCTTACGAAGAGTTCTTTATTCCTGGTGAGAAAGTAAACATGAAACGTTTCTCTGCTTTAGGAGTAGTTGAAGAGTCCTCTCATCGAGATATGAATGAAATACAAGAGTTCTTCACAGATCTCGAAAGCATCTTTACTTCTCCAGAATTTACCAAGGCACAAATTGTTGAATCCATCAAGAAGTTTATCCCTAATTTCGAGCACGAGGAAAAGGGTAAGAATCTTGATCAGAAGATGTAGTAATATGACTAATTATAGCAAAACCATAGGCTTCATTAAGGAAGTCTTCGGAAATCAGGAGTTTACACCTCTTGCCGCACCCGTGTTTGCAGGTAATGAGAAGAAATATCTAGAGGAGTGCATTGACACTACATTCGTGTCATCCGTAGGTAAATTTGTTGACCGTTTTGAGAACGACATGGCAGCCTATGCGTGTTGCAAGAAAGCGGTTGTGTGTGTGAGCGGGACCAATGCTCTCCACATGTCTATGATGCTCGTAGGAGTGCAGCGTAACGATGAGGTCCTCACACAGGCACTCACCTTCATAGCCACTTGTAATGCTATTAGCTACATAGGTGCACATCCTGTATTCATTGATGTGGATAAGAACACTATGGGTCTCTCACCAGATGCTCTGAAAGAGTGGTTGATAATGAATGCCGAAATCAAGAACGGTCAGTGTTACAATAAGAATTCAGGTCGTAGAGTGAAGGCATGTGTACCTATGCACACTTTTGGCCATCCTGCTCGTATTGTGGAGATTGCTAATCTTTGTGAGGAATATCGTATTGAGTTAGTAGAGGATGCTGCGGAGTCTATTGGTTCTCTTTATAAAGGCAAACATACAGGTACCTTTGGGAAGGTAGGTGCTATCTCGTTCAACGGTAATAAGACCATTACCACAGGCGGTGGCGGTATGATGCTGTTTAATGATGAGGAACTTGCTGCTCATGCAAAACACTTGACTACACAGGCTAAAGTTCCTCATCGTTGGGAGTTCCGTCACGATCATGTGGGCTACAACTATCGTATGCCAAACATCAATGCAGCCCTTGGTTGTGCTCAATTGGAGAACTTGGACAAGTTCATTGCAAGCAAGCGCCAGTTGGCTGTTGAGTATGCAGAATACTTTAAGCAGGTTGATGATATTCAGTTCTTCACCGAACCGGAAGACACCTTCTCAAACTACTGGTTACAGGCCGTTATCCTCAAAGATAAGGCAGCTCAGCAGGAGTTTCTTCAGCAGACCAATGACAATGGTGTGATGACCCGTCCTATCTGGGAACTCATGAACCGCCTGCCAATGTTTGAGCATTGTGAGAATGATGGCCTCAAAAATACTATCTGGTTTGCAGATAGAGTGGTGAATATCCCCTCAAATGTGAGATCTAAAAATTTATAGAAAATTCGTATGCTATCATATAAACGTGCAACAATAGAGGATTTTGAAGAATTATATCACATAAAATGTGATCAAGAAAATATTGCATGGGGAGGTTTTAAGCAAGCCCCCAATAGGGAATCTTTTCATCAATGGTATCAACGTCAGATGTTATCTGACAGCCGTTGGATCTTTCTTATTTATGAAGATGATGTCTGCTGTGCTTTTTGTTATATTGACAAGTTAGAAGATGGCTCATACGAAGCTTCTTCTTCTGGTGTGTTGAAAGAATATATGGGGAAAGGTATAGGCACGTATGCTCTTTACATTCGGGTCATTAAAATAAAACAATTCGGTGGCAAAAGGGTACAATCTTGGGTATCAGATAAGAACATCGCTTCTTACAAGCGATATGAGAAATTGGGATTCATTTTAACAGATGAGTTTGAAATTAGGAATCTGCCACTTCTTGGAGGTGAACACAAATTTTTTAAGTGGATTAAGGAATTGTAATGAAAAAGGTCTGTATCGTAACAGCAACTCGCTCAGAATATGGTTTGCTACGGTGGGTTATTGATGGAGTACAACAAAGTCCAAATCTTGAACTACAATTGGTAGTAACAGGAGCGCATTTGATGGCAGAACATGGTTATACGTATAGGTGCATAGAAAAAGATGGATATTATATAACTGCCAAAGTGGAGATAGAACTTGATAGCAATACTAAGGTGTCTATTGTGGAATCTATGGGACGTTGCTGCATGGAATTTGCTCAAGTATTTACGACACTTAATCCAGATATGGTTGTTGTACTTGGAGATCGATATGAATTATTATCTATCTGTAGTGCTGCACTTGTGATGAATATTCCAATTGCACATATATCTGGTGGCGATATTACCGTTGGTGCCATTGATAACGAGATACGTAATGCAATTACTATGATGGCGTCTCTTCATTTTCCTGGAGTTGAAGATTCTGCCAAAAATATCACCAGAATGCGCAATTCTGTAGATAATATTTGGTGCGTAGGAGAACCTGGACTTGACAATTTTAGGAGAATTGTATTAATGAATAGAGAAACACTTGCAGATAGCATTGGTATACCACTAATGAATAGATGGATTCTTGTAACCTTGCACCCAGAAACCAATGAATCATTAGATTACAATCTTCAAATGGCGAAAAATATTATAACACTTACAGATAATATAAATGATATATCAGTAGTTATTTCAAAAGCCAATGCAGATTTTGGAGGTAACCAAATAAATAAGTTTTGGGTAGAAATAGAAAAGTATAATCCAAACAAATATCATCTTTATCCTTCCCTTGGTCAATTACGATATCTCAGTTATATGAACGAGTGCTTTGCAGTGCTTGGAAATTCATCAAGTGGTATTGTAGAAGCGCCGTGTTTGGGTGTCCCTGTTATCAATATTGGTAACCGACAAACCGGACGTCATCTTTGTAAGAATGTTCATCAAACAAACAACAATATAGACGAAATACAATCTGCATGGAACGAGATTGTCAATAATTCTAATCGCATAAGGGACAACTATTATGGAGATGGTTATACCGCAGAAAAGATTGTGAAACATATAGAAGAATATCTGTATGCAAAATAATAAAATTATTGGTGGAGAATTTAATGTGGATATCGAAAGTATCCAATACAACTACAATAGTATTCTTGACAGAGTTTACGCATATTCTTCTGGCCGTTCTGCGTTATATTATATTCTGCTGGATATTCAAAAGAGATACAGGATATCAAAAATATATTTACCAGACTATCTTTGCTCTTCCGTAGTATTTGCTGTAAAG
>CAZUWO010000189.1:0-4343 GCA_964623995.1 uncultured Prevotella sp.
TTTTATAGGCAATATCTTTGTATTTCCGCTATCAGAAAGGTAAATCCAAGCCAATCCCCCCTGTGCCCGACAACTCAACTTCAGGGGAGCGCAGCGACCGCAGATTGAGGGTATTGAGGCTGGAAGCCTCACCGCAAGGTAACCCCGTCTCATCTTTGCGTCAGCAAAGTGAGGCGGGGTATAGTGTCCCCTAACACCTCGACCCGTGAAGGGTCGCCGCTGCCATTACCCTGCTACCGCTGCATTGCACTTACTATCGGCAGCTTACCAGCGGCGACCCTTCACGGGTCGAGGTCCACACACATCACACACCCCCCACTCACCCATCGCTTGCGCTCAGGGATGAGTGGGGGTTATCTTGCGGTGAGCCTTCCAGGCTCATCCATAGGCAGCTCTCTGAGCATTCCAGGCTCAACACTTCCGACACAGCCCCCCCCACACAAGCCACACATCTTTATAATCTGTTGGGACATTTTCGTGGGCCAGCGCAAGACCGGCACTTGCTTTGAAGCATCACTCAACCCATCAACTTCCATACCGCAAGCAATCAGTCCAGGTGTTGTAACACATTGATTTACAGAGGCCAAGTGATTATTTTCGGCCACTGGGCGAAAAAACTGCGTCTGAGCCCCTCCGGCGTTTGGTGGAATGAAAAAATATTTGTAACTTTGCATTATAAATTAGGAATGAGAAATGTGGAATGAGGAATTATTTTAATGAGTAATGTGGAATTGATATTTGCCCGCCCCATCAACAACCACCAACCAAACACTCATAAAACAATTCAACATTCAACATTAAACACTCAACATTAAAAAATAATTCATCACTCAACATTCAACACTCAACATTAATATAGATGCCCCTAAGACTGCCCGACCGCCTGCCGGCCATAGACATACTGAAGCGCGAAAACATATTCGTGATGGACTACAGCCGAGCCCACAACCAGGACATAAGGCCGCTGAAGCTTGTGGTGCTGAACCTGATGCCGCTGAAGATTACCACCGAGACCGACCTGATAAGGCTGCTCTCTAACACGCCGCTGCAGATAGAGATAAGCTTCATGAAGCTGAGAAGCCACACGCCAAAGAACACACCCGTGGAGCACATGCGCATGTTCTACAAGGACTTCGACACGCTGGGCCAAGGCAACTTCGACGGCATGATAGTAACCGGAGCGCCGGTGGAGAAGCTGGAGTTCGAGCAGGTGGAGTACTGGCAGGAGCTGATGCCCATATTCGACTGGGCACGGAAGCACGTAACCAGTACATTATATATATGCTGGGCCGCGCTGGCCGGACTCTACCACTTCTACGGCGTGAGGAAGCAGCTGAGGGCCCACAAGCTTACGGGCATCTTCAGCCAGCGGGTGCTCGAGCCCGAACTGCCTATATTCAGAGGATTCGACGACACGTTCAACATGCCCCACAGCCGGTATGCCGAGCCCGCCGCTGCCGACATTGAAGCCACGCCCGAGCTGACGGCGATAGCCAGCTCGCCGGAGAGCGGCATCAGCATGGTGATGGCCCGCGGCGGGCGCGAGTTCTTCATAATGGGCCACCCCGAATACTCCTCACACACGCTCGACCAGGAATACCACCGCGACCTGCTGAAGATGGACAACGCGCCCATGCCGCGGCACTACTACCGCAACGACAACCCCCACTGCGGGCCGGTGGTTACGTGGAGGGCCCACGCCAACCTGCTCTTCACCAACTGGATAAACTACTACGTATATCAGGAAACGCCCTATGACATCAGCCAAATCAAGTAGCACAACGCTCGAACTGCTGGCTCCGGCCAAGAACCTTGAGTGCGGCATGGCAGCCATAAGCCACGGAGCCGACGCCGTGTACATAGGGGCAAGCCGCTTCGGAGCACGGGCCGCCGCCGGCAACTCCACCGACGACATAAGGCAGCTGTGCCAATATGCCCACCAGTACGGCGCCAAGGTGCACGTAACGCTCAACACCATAGTCTACGACGACGAGCTGGAGCAAACCGTAGGGCTGGCCGAGGAAGTGGCACGGGCGGGAGCCGACGCCCTGCTGGTGCAGGACATGGGGCTGCTGGCGAGGTTGCGGCAGCTGAACCTCGGAGTGGCCCTCCACGCCTCAACACAGTGCGACACGCGCACGGCCGGCAAGGCCCTGTGGCTGCAAAGCCAAGGCTTCGAGCGCGTGGTGCTGGCCCGAGAGCTCTCGGTGGAAGAGATAGCTGACATACACAAGGCGGCTCCGGGGCTGGAGCTCGAGGTGTTCGTCCACGGTGCCCTCTGCGTCAGCTACTCCGGCCTCTGCTACGCCTCGCAACACTGCTTCGGCCGCAGCGCCAACCGCGGCGAGTGCGCCCAGTTCTGCCGCATGAAGTACGACCTCACCGACTCCCGCGGGCGCACGATAGTGGGCGGGCGCTACCTGCTGTCGCTCAAGGACATGTGCCAGATAGACAACCTTGAGGAGCTTGCCGCTGCCGGAGCCACGGCCTTCAAGATAGAGGGACGGCTCAAGGACGCCGACTACGTGAAGAACGTGGTGGCAGCCTACAGCCAGCGGCTCGACAAGATAGTGGAGCAGAGCGGCGGGCGCTACCGCAGGGCCTCGCGCGGCAGCTGCACCTACACCTTCGCCCCCGACCTGAGCAAGACATTCAACCGCGGCTACACCACCTACTTCGCCCACGGCCGCCAGCCCGACATGGCCTCAACGCTCACCCCGAAATCTACAGGCGAGCCCATAGGCAGGGTGAAGGAAGTGCGCCACGGCTCCATAACCATAGCCGGCACGGCACATCTGGCCAACGGCGACGGGCTCTGCTTCGTCAACAAGGGCGGCGAGCTGGAGGGCTTCAGGGTGAACAGGGTGGCAGCCGACGGCAAGGTGTTTCCCCACAACATGCCCTCGGGGCTAAGGCAGGGCATGGAGGTGTTCAGAAACTACTCAGCCGAGTTCAGCAAGGCGCTCTCGGGCCACACCTCTGAGCGCAAGATGGCCGTCGGCATGCGCCTGAGCCTGTCGCCCACGGGCTTCACCCTCGAGCTCGCGTCGGCCCATGCCACATCGGTGGAGATAGCCTACCCCCACGAGCCCGCACAAAAGCCGCAAGAGGAAAACATGAGGCGGCAACTGTCAAAACTGGGCGGCACCCCCTACAGCGTGGGCAAGCTGGAGATAGCCCCCGACGCGGCAGCGTGCTTCCTGCCCGCAAGCTTGCTGGCCGAGGCAAGGCGAAAGGGCATAGAGCAGCTGCAGGAGGCCGAGCGGCAGCAAGCGGCAAAGCCCGCCGTGGCCACGGCAACCGCCCCGCAGCAGCCAAAATGGCAAAAGGAATACTTGCGATTCCCCTATCTGCGCAACATAGCCAACGGCGCCGCCGCCAAATTCTATGAAGCTCAGGGCATAGAGCCCCGTGGAAAGGCTTTCGAGATAGGCGGCAACAAGGTGAGGGAGCCCCTCATAATGCAGTGCCGCTACTGCCTGCGCTATCAGCTGGGGCGCTGCGTGCGCCACGGCGGCAAGGCTCCGGAGTGGAAGGAGCCGCTGTTTCTGACCTCCATATCGGGGCGCAGGTTCAGGTTGGAGTTCGACTGCGCCGAATGCCAAATGAACATCTACGCCGAATAGATTTGGCCAATAGCGCTTTTTTTATTACTTTTGCCGGCACACAACCGCAACCGCCAAATGCCAAAACGCAGCCATACCACCATATTATTGCTCTTGCTGGCGCTGCTCATGTCGTCGTGCTACCACCGGCGGCAGGCAGCCGGCTTGATGGGGCATGGCCCTGACAGCATACAGGCGCAAGCCGACACTGCCCAATTCAACAACTTCCACCACTATGGGCGCAACTACAACTTCATCGTCTCTGCCGACAGCCTTACGCTCTTCCGCCAGCAACCGGAGGAGATAACCAGCGGCATGACGGTAGACTCGTTCAGCGTGGGACACGACAAGCGCATAGCCGTGGCCGACATAAGGATAATGCCCGACGCCGGAAGAGACTCAGTATGGCTGCAAGTGGCCACTCAGGAGTCTGAATTCGGATGGACCACGGAGCCCTACCTGCTGAAGCGGGTGGTGCCCGACGACCCCATATCGCAGTTCATCTCCGCCTTCTCCAACACCCACCTGCTCATCTTCCTCAGCGGAGTGATAATAGTGGTAATAGCCTTCCTCTTCCGCAAGCTCGCGAGGAAAGACGCCAAGGTGGTGCACTTCAACGATATCGACTCCTTCTACCCCACCCTGCTCTGCCTGCTCGTGGCCACGTCGGCATCGCTCTATGCCAGCATTCAGATGTTCGCCCCCGGCACTTGGCAGGACTTCTACTTCCACCCCACG
>CAZUWO010000190.1:0-4299 GCA_964623995.1 uncultured Prevotella sp.
TTCCTGCGTATTGTTTGAGTGTACTGTAATCTGTGCCACATAGGTGGCAGTGGGTGAAAATGTCTTTATGACATTTACTGGAATGAGGCACTGTGGCACTGTGAGCGAAGCCTTCTGGTAGACCACGGGGTTGCGCTCGATAGCCTCATCGGGAGCCTGGAGAGGCAACATCTGCACCACCTTCAAGTCGTAGGTGTATTGTATGGGTGTGGGGTTGCAGTTGACCACAGGACTTGTCCATTGAAGCATTGGCGTCTGCTCTATGAGTGTGCAGATGCTGCGGTCCTCGTAGTCGTTCATAGAGACTGGCGACACCCACTTCGGAGTACTTGCCTGATAGCACACTGTGAAGTTGCAACGCGAGAGTGTGGGATTGCTGAGCAGTACTGGCCTTGACAGCGAAGGATCCCATTTGTAAGCGTTGAGCACTATTTCGTAGGTGCCTTCTTCCAACAAGCCAAATGAGCCATTGGCGACATTATCGAAGAGTCCCTGCGGCATATCGATGTCAGACTGGCGTACGTGGTTGAAAAGTGTGCGAAGCTGCACGGCGTCGAGCACACGAGTCTGACCTGCAGAGATGACAATGCCCTGCTTAGGCATGGTACGTGCTGGGACAATGATGTTAATGTTGCCGGCTGGAGTCAGCTGGTGTATTTCCGCGCCAAAAAATATAGCTTGATCCTCGTTGTCGGGATTCAGAACGGTGATGTTGAAATACTGACCAGGATTGGCGATATAGAGCATCACCTGCGGTGGCAGCACCGTGCGCTTTGGCGTGATGGTTACGTTCACTTGCTCTGCCAGGGCCGCCAAGGCGCTGACAGTTAGCAAGAGAGTGACGAGAATGCGATGTGGTGTATTCATTTATTGGCTCCTTCCTTTTCTTTCTTCTTTAATTCGAGTAGCGTGAACGTATAGATATAATTGAGCGATAGACGTATGTCGGTGGCATCGAGAGAAGAGGTGGTCTTCTCGATGTTGACATCGCCATACTTGCTGAACTGTGCGGAAAAGCTGAAAGCGTGCGCCTTGGCAAGAGTGTAGCTGGCGCTCATGTCGAAAGCTATGGAGAGGTTCTTCGATTGGTGTTTCACTTCATTGTAGACAGCGGACAACGTTGCTGACAAGTTGAGGTTCTTTTCTTTCAAGAAAGACCGGCCTGTGGTGAGCGACGCCACTTCCGACTTGTATTCCATGTTAAAGCCTTTGGTTTGTTGGTGGCTGAGGTTCACACCGAAATTCATCTCCCAAGGCTTGACAAACATGTTATAGTTGGCTCCCATGGCAAGAGTCTTCACATCGCTCTGCCCTATGGAGAAGCGGTTCAGGTCTTTGTTTTGCGTGAAGTTTGCTGAAAGAGAGATGGTATGGTCGAGACTGTTTCCCATTATATTATATGTTGGAATAATGCTGAGACTGTGAAGTATGCGGTGCACTCGTGTAGTATCGTTCACTCGCATTGAGCCATCAGTCTGCTGTTGCAGATAGCCATTGTACATGGCCGAGATATTGAAATTCTGCGTTATGCTCATGTTGGCCATTGCCGAATAAACATATCCTTCTGTTGTGTATAACTGCTTGTTGTTGAGATTGTCTGCTTGACCAGAAAAGTTAGCTGAAAGCGACAACTTGCGGAAGAGAATGGTGCTAAGGTTCAAGCCAAGCATGTGATAGTTGTTGGATGTATAATAGGTGCCAAGCGACGTATAGTCGGGCTGAATAATCTTATAGAAGATGTTGGCATTGACCACTTTGAGGTTCAAGCCGAGCGATACGTCTCCTGCAAAACGAAGTGAAGACGTGTATTTGGCATCGAATATCTTGTCCCAGCGTGTGGCTTTGCCATCGGTGATTTTTTGCGACTCACGGTCGGCGGTGAATGCTGATGTCGCCGCATTGGCAGATATCGACATCCACTTGAAAGGTGTAATGCGGCCCTTTAGTCCGACAAGGAGATTTTCCTGTGGACGCACTTGCTCTTGCCAGACTTCATCGATAGATCCTGGCGAATCGTAAGCACGCAACAGGTATAGGTCAATGCTGTTGCGATTGGTACCATAGCCCACGCTAAAGCCCCAACCTAAACGGCGGTATTGTGGCCGGCGTGGCGAAGGATCGGTGGGATCGTCGTTGACAGCGCGGCGCAGCACTCCATAGAATGCCGATGAGCGGAAACGGCGTCCACGATACTCAAGGCCGACGCCGTTGAAGGACATATTAAGGATATAGTTGCTGAAAGGCATAGTTGACTGCCCTATATGTCCTGTGAAATTCTTGTACCTTGGTGTAAGGTTAAAAGAAAACTGCGGATGGTTGAACGAAAGGTTGTCGTTGGAATAGTAAAGCGAGAATGGCATGGAAAAGCCATAGACGCTGATGTTGAGATTGGCGAACACGTTGTTGCTCAACGGAGACATATAGCCCGACCCCGTAGAGGAATGGTAATAGGTGTTCTGTGTGCCAATAGACCCGGTGATGATCAGCGGGTCACTCTTGCCAATCTGCGCGATGTCTTGGGCGCGACTTTGTGGCAAGGCGACAACGAATGCCATCATAGCCAACGCGACATGGCGCAGAAACAGCTGTCGCGAATGGTGTGGACTTGACGTGTTCGGTCTCATGAATTAAATTACGTGATAAGACTGATGTTAACAATGCATTAAGCTCCCCCTCTCGCTTTGGAGAGGGGGATTGGATTAAGAGGCTCTTATTTGATAATCACTTTGCGAACAGTGGCACAGTCTTTGACGATGTAGACACCGGGCGCAGGTGTACCAACGACATGCTTGCCGTCAATGGTGAGGAGCTGAACTTTATCAGAAGATGATTTACCTTGCAGAATCTCGATGCCAGTTGTTGCTCCCACGTTGAGACGTATCGGAGCGCTGAGCGTTCCTGACATCAGCGTGAAGGGATAGCTGCCATCTATCTGGCGCATGATGCTGGTCATGGTGTCGTAGAGGCGGAAAGTTACCTGCTGCCTCTGTGCGGCATCGCCATGCACGGTGATGAACCATTTGCCATTAACGAATATGCCTTCACCACGGCACTCATCGCCCACATAGGCACCAATGGTATAGCGGCTGTCGGCATATTCCGAGCCAAGGTCGGCCACGATTGACATGTTGTCGGCAAACTGTGCACTGCTATACTGCCACACGTTGCTGTGGGGATTGAAAGCCATGGCACCGGCAGCATCAGACTGGGGCTGGCCAAGCTCGTTCTCAGAGGTGGGGTTGAGCGTCATCTCGCCCTCAGCGTTGTTGAAGTAGAGGTAGCCTTCGCCGGCTATGAGCGTGGTGAGTGAGCCCTCCCAGGCCTGGCCGTTGAACTCGGCGAATCCATGGTCTTTGCTGACGATGCGGTCACCCTTAGTTAGCGGACTGTCGGGGTTGTCGTTCTTCAGCACGTCGGCCACGGGGTGGTCAAACTGATAGGCAAAGCCAATCCAGTTCCACTTCAGGCCCAGAGGTATGTTAATATTGTCGTAGGTGTAGCCACCACCACAGTAGTATGTGTTGATGCTCTGACCATCCTTGATGTGCACCTTGTAAGCCTGGCCCGGAGCCATCATTGTGAGTTCGCCGAAATAGCCGTACTTGGGGTCATTATACATCACTTCTGTCTGCGAGCGCATCTCCTGCAGAACGTCGCCATAGACGTTTTGCAAGCCATTGCCTAAACGTCCGTTGTAGAGGGCAACCCACTTCCAGCCAGCCTGTTGCGTGAGGCTCTGGCCGATGTTGATGGACTTGGAGGAAACGAGCTTCTGACCGTAGTAGACATTAATAGTGCCATAGCCTACTGCTTTCGGGGTAACAGTCCAATGGAGGTTGTCGTCGCCTTTGGTGGCATTTGCCAGCACCCAACCAGCTGGGAAGTTACCAGGAACAATCTCCATGCGAATGCTGTCGCCATTATAGTTTGCTCCAGCGGGTTCTGGGGTGAGGGTTATGACATGGTTATCATCACGGCCCATCTCCACTTCATCGAAGGCGAAACCCGAGAGGCCTTCCACAACATTGACAGTAAATGTGGACCTGAGGTTGATGGTGTCGGTGGCAAGCTCGTTGCCGGCTGCGAGAGTAGTGTGGTATATATCCTTGGAGAATATAATGTCAGCCGAGCCAAGCTCCACTGTGCGGAACGAATAGCCTCCGAAGTTGTCATAGATTGGTCCTTGGCAGACCTGCTTATTAGATGATGACAGTTCTCCGGCAGTCGGACTGTAGGTTTTGTCGGGAGTAAACTCAAAGTTGTCTAATATTTGTGCTGTTATGTCCTCTCCGCCTTCCT
>CAZUWO010000191.1:0-4168 GCA_964623995.1 uncultured Prevotella sp.
TCATATTTTTACATTACAAATCCTTACTTATCCTCGATTGGAAAAAGTCCGTAGAGTTGTGAATCTATCTGACTCGTAATCTCGCCAAAGTCGCGTGCGCTATCCTCAAAATGGAGTCTGTCACCATCAACAATAAGTAGGTTACCCTTGTATTTAGCTATCCAATCCTCGTAGCGATTGTTCAGATTGGCCAAATAGTCTATTCTGATTGACTTTTCATAGCTTCGCCCACGCTTCTCAATATGATTCACTAAGTTAGGAATGGAAGAACGGATGTAAATCATGAGGTCAGGCTTCTTCACAAGCTGAATCATGGTGTTGAAAAGGTCGTAATAGTTGTTGAAATCACGGTCACTCATAAGTCCCATATCATGAAGATTTGGAGCAAAGATCATAGCATCTTCGAATATAGTACGGTCTTGCACAACTGTGTCTTTAGTCTTTGATATTTCCACAACATCAGCAAAGCGCTTGCTGAGGAAGTAGACTTGAAGATTGAAAGACCAACGTTTCATGTCGGCATAATAATCTGCGAGATAAGGATTATTGTCAACCGGCTCATAGTGAGGAGTCCATCCGTAAGCCTTTGCCAATTTATTGGTAAGCGTAGTCTTGCCGCTTCCTATATTGCCTGCTATTGCTATATGCATGATTACTTATGAGTTTTGTGAGACGTTTTTGTCGTCTCTATTGCTGAATATGCCAAAAAGTCGAGCGTCTATACGGTTGGCGATACCGCCGAAGTCACGTCTGTTATGTTCGAAATCAAGGTCATCGGCTTCCACTACCAGTGTTTCACCCTTGTATTTGTTATATATAAAGTCGTCGTAGCGCCTGTTCAGATTATCAAGATAGCCAACCGGCAGTTCCTTTTCATAATCTCTGCCACGCCGAGCTATATTTCCGGACAAGTGAGCCACTGAAGCCCGCAGATAAATCATCAGCCTCGGCATTGGCACAGCGCCCATCATCTGCTCGAAAAGATCCATATAAGTTTGGAAGTCGCGCTCATCTATGAAGCCCATATCACGGTTATTGGCAGCGAAAACATATACACCTTCATAAATAGAACGGTCCTGAATGATAGTGGATTTAGCCCTCGAGATGTCGAGAACATCCTTGAACCGCTGCTTAAGATAGAATACTTCCATGGCAAACGACCACCGCTTTATGTCGGCATAGTAGTCGGATAAATACGGATTCTCCGCAACAGACTCGAACTTTGGAGTCCATCCATAGTGCTTGGCCAGCATCTTCGTGAGTGTGGTCTTGCCACTTCCTATGTTGCCTGCTATTGCTATGTACACTTTTCTTTAACCTGTTGATATGGAAAAGGAGCCAGAGACGCAAAAGATTAGCATCTAATCTATGGCCAATAGCTCCCAATCCTTATCTTAGTAGCCTTTCTATTTAGCGTAAGCCACACTGCGAGTCTCACGGATAACAGTTATCTTCACCTGTCCAGGATAAGTCATCTCGTTCTGAATCTTGGTAGCTATCTCGGTGCTTAGTTTCTCACTCTCAGCATCATCCATCTTGTCGGCACCAACAATAACGCGAAGTTCGCGGCCAGCTTGTATTGCATAAGTCTTGGTCACTCCCGGATAGCTCATGGCAATTGCCTCAAGATCGTTCAAACGCTTGATGTAAGCCTCTACTATCTCACGGCGAGCGCCAGGGCGAGCGCCACTGATAGCATCACAAACTTGCACTATAGGAGCCAACAAAGTCTTCATCTCCACTTCATCGTGGTGAGCTGCAATGGCATTCACAATGTCAGGTTTCTCCTTATATTTCTCTGCTATCTTGGCACCATACAATGCATGGGGCAGTTCACTTTCCTCATCTGGCACCTTTCCTATATCATGAAGCAGTCCGGCGCGCTTTGCCTTCTTCGGGTTCAAGCCGAGTTCTGAAGCCATAACTGCACAGAGATTGGCTGTTTCACGAGCATGTTGCAACAAGTTCTGACCGTAGCTTGAACGGTATTTCATCTTACCAATGATGCGAACAAGCTCTGGGTGAAGTCCGTGAATACCAAGATCTATTACCGTGCGCTTACCTGTTTCCACTATTTCATTGTCGAGTTGCTTCTTCACTTTGGCCACAACCTCCTCGATACGTGCGGGGTGAATACGGCCATCGGCAACAAGTTGATGGAGGGCAAGACGGCAAACCTCACGACGAATAGGGTCGAAAGCACTGATAACAATAGCCTCCGGAGTGTCGTCAACAACAATTTCCGTGCCGGTAGCTGCCTCGAGAGCACGGATGTTGCGACCCTCACGACCGATGATGCGGCCTTTAACTTCGTCGTTATCGATATGGAATACACTGACAGAGTTTTCTATAGCAGTCTCAGTGGCAGTGCGTTGTATGGTTTCTATAACTATTTTCTTGGCCTGCTGGTTGGCGTTCAGCTTAGCCTCGTCCATTATTTCGTTCACGTAGCTTGCTGCATCGAGCTTTGCTTGGTCTTTAAGGCTGTCAACAAGGCGCTGTTTTGCTTCTTCAGCACTGAGTCCAGACAATTCCTCAAGCTTGGCACGCTCTTTCTCTTGCATCTTGTCGAGCTCGGCCTGGCGCTGCTGTATGAGTTTCTTCTCGTTGTCGATGCGAGTTTGCATCTGCTCCACTTCCTGCTTGCGGTGGCCTAATTCCTCCTGCCTCTGATTGAGTCCTATCTCGCGCTGCTTAAGTTTGTTCTCGTTTTGCTGTATGCGCTGAGTGCGTTGCTGCACTTCCTTGTCGAGTTCAGCCTTCTTGTTGATGAAGGTTTCGCGCACTTCGAGAAGTTTCTTCTCCTTAATCACTTTGGCCTCTTTGTCGGCCGCCTCCATTATCTCGTTGTATTTACCCTTAGCGACATAACGGAATATTGCATAGCCGAGGCCACCTCCCACAACGAGAGCAACAACGGCGATGATTGCTGTTACCATAGTTTATGATTGTTTTTATTATTTAAATTACACATTATTATATTATAGCACTTCTTCTATTTCCTTTGTCAAATTCACAAGTACGTCTTCTACATTCTTTCCTTTCTCATTACGCAAGGCTATATCGATAAGAGCCATATACATAAGCTCCTTCTCTGTCTTACGCCCATTGAATATAGAGGCGTAGGTGTTGATGGTATCAGTGATTTCCTTTGCTGCCCTGCGGTAGAAAATCTCCTCATCGCGAGGCACATTAACAGAAATTTCTGTGTCGTAAACGTGAAGTGTTATATGTAGTTTGTCTAGTGCCATAAGTAGGATTATTTCTGACTTAGCAAGTTTATACAACTGTTCACCTCCCTGATTAGCTTGCCTATGCGGGCTTTTGCAGCCTCTACGTCGACATCACTCAGGGTTACCATCTTTGCCATCTTAAGAGACTCATAGTCCTTACGCGACTGCACAAGTTCCTCTTGCATTCGTTTCAGGGTGGCGTCGCGCTCCTCCAGTGCAGCAGTCATGGCAGCATTCTGCTTCTTCAGCTCCTTGTACTGAATGATGAGTTGGCGTATGCGCGTCGTCAACAAGTTTAGAGTCTCATCTTTGGCGTTCATCTCGCTTGCTTTTTCGCTTTTTCTATATCCTCGTCAGAGGGGCGCGGCTCTTTCTTAGCCAGCATTACAACTTGATAAAGGAAGTCGGTTATCCACTTCTGAGTAAAGCCAAGGCGGTGATTGTATTGCCTTACCGACATAACAGCCTTAACCACGCTGGCATCCTTGAAGTCGTTTTTGGTAAAGATATCATTAACCGTCTTCTCCGTCATAGCATATAAAGCTTTCTTAAAGAAGCCCGGCACACGCAGCTTGAACTTCATCAAGTTGCCGGTAAGCATCATAATGTCTTGCGTAAAGCCCTGGAACTGATACAGATATGTTTGCACATCCTGCATCTTGTGGCAGTTCTTGCGAATGCTTCGGTCTATCTCACGGAAGAAATCATCGTCTGTCTTGTAGATGCTCTGCATCATTTTCTTACAAGCAGACTTTTCTCCCACTCCCAATTTATTATTTACAGTGGCCACGTGCAGCGTGGCTTTAAACAGTCTGAGGTCGGGCAGCATGGCCAGGTTGTTGATTCCGAGGCCGCTGGCAAGGCTTGCCTGAAAGTAAACCCTAACCAACGTCATGAAGTCTTCCATGCCTCCGACGCGCTCTTCCTGCTCTGTT
>CAZUWO010000192.1:0-4144 GCA_964623995.1 uncultured Prevotella sp.
AGCAGAAGCACAGGAAACTTCAGATACTGTCAGAAGCAATAACGACAGCATTCCGTTCGTTATGTCTTCACTCCTCGTTATCACTCCCGGAAGCAACATTTATTCAGTTTTCGGACACACCGCCCTGCGCATGCAGTGCCACAGTGAAGTGATGGTTTCCTCTCATCGCGCGCGTACATTATTATATTGTGTGCCGTCGGATAACAGTTAATGAAAAATATAAATGCATATGAAACAGATATACTCTAAGCGATTCTTACTGTCGTTATTCTTTGTGCTTGCGGGAATATCGCAAACTGTGGCTGATGATGCACAGTTTATTATTAAAGGCAATACGTCAAAGACCTATACGGATTTAAATGAGGCTGATAAAGCGTGCCCTAACGGAGGTGTGATTGTGCTTACAAATAATGGCACTCTTAAGGCTGGAAGTTATACTATTTCTAAGGGACATACTCTACTCATTCCATTTGATTCTGATAACACTCTTTGTGGTAGTACTGTTGCAAAAGAAATAACTCCTGATAATGGTTATAAGACTCCTAAAGCGTATAGGACATTGATTTTAGCTAAAGATGCAAATATAGATGTCTTGGGAGGTATTAGTGTTGGTGGGCAGCAATATGCTACATCTAATGCAATGAGTGAAGCTGCTGGTGGGCCTGGCACTCCATCTGGAGATTGTGGTGTTATCAACATGAAAAATGGTGGCTCTATAACTCTTGAAAATGGAAGTAATCTTTATGTTTGGGGATTTATAACTGGCCAAAATAAAAGTGAAGGTAATAATACAGTAGGTGTCGGCACAATTACAGCTAAATCTGGTTCAAAAGTTTATGAAAATTTTGTCATAGGGGATTATAGAGGTGGATTTGCAACTTCTGGACTTGTTTCTAATAAAGAACATGTATTTCCTTTTAATCAGTACACTATTCCTAATATAGAAATACCTCTTACTTTAGAATATGGAGCTTCAGAAATTACAAGTGGAAATGCCTATACAAATGCTGTAAAATTGGGCCCAATAGTTTTAAGAGAAGCTACTACTAATCCTTTCAATTTGAGCCTTATTTCTAATAGTGGGAGTTTGTTTACTATGGCAAGTGGTTCCACAGTAAAAAAATGGTATGACCCTCAGACTGATGAACAATGCTATGAGACAACTGGAAATTTGTCAATTAATAGTGTTAAAATTTCTATTAGTGGAGCAAGTATTACCTCAAGTGATTACGTATTACCATTAACAAGTAGCATGTCCGTAAATATAAAGAATGGTACGGTAACTATTCCTTACGACATAGCTCTTATACCAGGCTCGAAACTCGTTGTTGGTAAAGATGCCACTCTGGAAATGGAAATTACATCGGCAAAAAACAAGTATGCAGATCTATATGTATATGATGTAAAAGATTGGGGACAATACGCCTATAGCGGTTATTACTGGAAACCATACAATTTCCGTTTAACAGATCATTTGACCCACAACGGAAAAAGTACTGATGGCTTGGCAAGTGCTGAATTAGAGGTGAATGGTACTCTTAATGTAAAGGGAGGAAATATTTACACTACAACATCTGGCGGAAATATATGTAGTGAAGATTTTGGTAAAATTTATTTTAGCTCCAAACCAAATGAAAATGCAACTACAACACAATTGTTGAATGTGAGCGATAAAAAATCTATTAATGTCACTGCGGCTAAACTCCGTAATGCCTCTGATGCTTTGAATGACTATACGGCAACTACAGGCTCTGCTGCCAATACCACATTTACTTATAAGAATCATGTATGGACTTCAGAGACTGGTCCTATATTTAAAAATGTTGATAACAAGTTGACGTTGACTAACGCATATCCTGTTACGGCTGATGAAGTTAAGACTAATGCTTCGGGCAAGTCATACCTTTCCGTTGACCTCACCAATGCCAATGGGCCTCTTGATGCAAAGGTCGTGCGAGATGGTGTCGTAACAAAGGATGAACAGAAGAACGTTCTGCTCTATGTTTCAAAGAATGAGGCAGGTACTAATATCAAGAATAGTAATGCTGAGAATGTTGTAGTGAAAGACTCTAAGGGTGCATATACTGCAGCCAACCTCGTAATCACTGATAAGCAGCCGATTGACGTGCCTACGGCATTTACCGCTACCAAAGTTTCTTATAGCCGTGCGAACACTAAGAACAGTGGCGATAAGCAGTGGGGAACCATATGCTTGCCATTCGCACTTAAGTCAGGTACTGGCATTCAGTATTATGAGCTCAGTGAGATAGATGACAATACGATGAAAGTTACTGAAGTTGCAGAAGTGCCAGCCAATCAGCCAGCCATCTATTCTGTAGCAAGTAATACAGAACCCATTAAAATAACAAGTACAGATGCTTCAATCGCTGTAACAAGCGAAGGAAAGTACCCACTTACGGATGATAAACTGGTTCTTTACGGTGTGCAAACCGCTCCAAAAACTCTTGAGGTTAGCACTTCGTCACCTTATTATTATATAGCCCAAAACAAGTTCTGGCAGCCGACAAAGAATGCTGTTACCGTCAGTCCGCAACGAGCTTACTTCATTTCCAATGATAAAACCACAGCCAAGGTGTTGTCAATTGTTGAAGATGGAGAGACAACGGGCATAAGCTCGGCAGAGACTTCTGAACCAACCATCGTAGGCATCTACACTGTGGGAGGCACTAAGATTGACAATCTTGAGAAGGGCATCAACATAGTGAAGATGAGTGATGGAACTACGAAGAAGATAATACTGAAATAAAAAGAAGGTTTGCTAACGGAAGAATGAAATAAAAAAGAGATGAAAAAATACACTAAACCACACATAATTGCTATAGACTGCAAAGCCGGTAACTTAATGGCTGGCAGTGAGCCTAATATACCTGAGGGCACTGATCCGGAAAATCCAAGTGAGGCTGAAGGAAAGCAAGACGGCTTTGGCTACACCGAGGATGAAGCTTGGGGCAGCAACAGCAATGCGTGGAAAGAATGAGTATGAAATAACTAATTATAATAACTTAAATATTTAAATGTTTTAAAAATCTAAGCTTATGAAACAAAAATTATTCAAGAAAGGATGGGCTCTTGTTTGCCTTATTCTTTGTGTGGGTATTGGAGCATGGGCTGTCGGCAGTGATAACTCTGCTACGAAAAAGTTTCATGTCGATGTGACGGGCTATGCACCCGCTAATGGTGACGGCACGCGTACTCCTGTTGTTGTCAACGCTGATGTATATGGCGACTACCATTTCGTGGTTACCATGCCGGATGCAGCAAATAGTACTGTTGGTGCTGACAAGGCTACTGTCAATGTTAGCATGACTGGCGTTAAGACTCTCGGTCTTAAGGATGGAGAGACTCGTCGTTACAGCAAGACCGTGGAGACAGGCGTGGAAGGCATTAGTGCTGCTCTCGCTACAGCTCTGAGCAGTGTCTATGGTTTCAAGGGCGCTACTATCCCTGTAACTGTTAAGGACGGCGCAGAGACTGATCAGTTCGACTATCAGATTGGTGCTTTCAACAACAATCAGATTGTCGGCACTCCTTCTGATGAGGCTAAGGCTCGCGCCGCTTGGCATCTCATTACAAGCAATGTGAGCGCTTCACAAGCTCTCTCACAGAATGACACTCACTTCCTCTTTAAGCGTGGTGCTTACATCCTTATCGGTGATGAGAAGCTCGTCTTCGATCAGGACTATGACTTCCTTAAGTGCAACGCAAGTCTGAACACATTGTTCAGCGATGTTCGTCCTTACGTTCATGTAGAGAAGAGTGGTCTTAGTGGACAGGCTGCCAACAAGGCTGTTGTCTACTTCCCGGAGGGCTCTACCCTTGGCATCAGCTCTTCAGCAGCAGTGCTCAACAAGGATGCTTTCCTCACTGTTGACGCTACCGACAAGCCTTCTCTGGACATTACAGGTGTGCTCTCCGGTCTTCGCGATCAGCTCGCTAAGTCTGGAGACGGCACAACTAAGGTTGCCATTGCTTACGCTGTAGGTGCATTCAACCATATTATCGGTTTGGTTGACGGGGCTGAGAATGTACCTGTAACATTGGAGTTCAAGAAGAACAAGTTCCACTTGGACGTTACCGGTTACTCTTCAGACGATGCTAACGCAGTGCCTGTAACTGTAAACGC
>CAZUWO010000193.1:0-4067 GCA_964623995.1 uncultured Prevotella sp.
GAGCAGAGAATCCACGTAGCCCAGGTAGCTCTTGCTGTAGTCCTTTGGATATGGTCTCAATTGCATTGCTTCCCCAATATCCGTCACGACTGTGTGCAGAAACATAACCTCCTACTGAGTAGTAAAGTTTCAGCAACTCCTTGTTGGCTTTTTTGGCAGCCATGTATCGGCTCTTGAGTATTGCGCTCTTTATGTCCTTGACAGCCTGTATATATTCTTGTGATAAATGAGATATTTCCATAATTTTCAAACTTTTATTGTTCTGTAAGCTTTTTGTTTTCTTCATATTCTGCCGTCCACTCATTCAACTTGTCTTGCAGAAGGTTTTTGTCAGGCAAATAGAGGGCATATTGTGCTGCATAGACATTGGCATCTTAGGGAGAGTCAACTCTACCAGTGCGTCATTTTTCTCTTTGCACAACAATATGCCAATCGTCGGCTTTTCAAAGTCCAACTTGACATAGCGGTCGAGTTGGGTTTATAGGCAATGTTCGATTTGCCAGAATTCCGCGACAGTGTTTCGGATTTTGAATAAAGAGAGTAAAATTTTCTAGCCTTTTCCAATGTATCAACGGACCATCCATTACCAAATTGTATCCATCCTCTCTTCTTTCTATCTCGTTCATAGCCATTTCTTTTATTGCCAATACTACCAAATTTAATCTTTGGAGTAGTTTATTGGGGTTGTTTCAATGTCTTATGGTGAACTTTCTGGTGAAGTTTTGGTGAACCATTATTCCCTCTTATTTGGATTCTGTACTTTCCAAAAACCACCACGATTGCCACCAATTCGAATAACAATTCCCTTTTCTGTCAAATTCTTCAACTGTTTTTTGATAGCTGGTATTGTTACATGTGCAGCGGAAGCAAAGTCCTCTGTTGTAAATGTAGGATCTTGTATCATCATGTCTATAATCAGCTGTGCCGTTTTTCCTAGAGGCTTTGGTATACTTTTTTTTGTATACCTTTTTGCTTTTGGTATACCTATTTTAATATACTTTTCTCCTTTTGGTATACCTTCTCCCATCACTCCTTCTCCGTGATCTCCGAACAACTTCAAAAAAACCGACTCTTCAAGTCCATAGTTCATATTTCGGAATGTTGTGAAGAAGGCATGTGCATCACTTTCAAACGTTGGTGTTGGTATACCATTGTATGTAGGCAAGGTTGACTCAAGGTTCTGCATTTTCTTCAAACCAGAGCCTCGCTTCTCCATATAGTCCAACTGAGCGAAAACATCTGCAATAACTGGATTACGGCGGATAGATGGTATTTTGTTGATGTCTCGGTCTTGTATTGGCTTACCTCCATCATACATGCCACCGGGAGTGTACATCTCAATGCGGTCATCATATATGTCTACATGAAGTTCACTGCCCATTACAACATAATCACGATGGATAAGGTGATTGACGGTACATTCCAATATTGCACGGTCTGAATATTCAGGAATATTCAGTCTGTGAGTTGGCAACTTGTACCACCTTGTTGAAGTGTTGGCTCTAATGAAACTTGTGGTCATCTCCAAAAGATAGAGAAGATTGCCCTGATATTCAGAATCGTTGATAGCATCATCTTTCTCCAGGCCTCTCCAACGGGTACAGAATGAGCGTGACTGATAAACAGGACAGTTGTCGGCAAACAACAATCCTGCATTGGTCAGCATGCCATCCTTCACTAAGCCAAAGGACTCTATCAGTTTATCATCCCATGTTTGATGGGTACGCTTCTCGTATGTATTGGCGAGCATACGGAAAGAATGCTTGTCGGCAGACACATTGCTCTTTAGGCTATCCCATGTATGGCCCGAACCACGCAGCACTAGAGACCTTATCTGCTGAGCATTACACTCTACACTTTCATTGCCAACACGGACGAATGCAGTGCGGGCTCCATTATGGTAATAATAATATGGTGTCAGTGTACCAGACTTAACAGCTACTTCCAATAAGTGTTTGCCATCACGCTCAAATGGAGTGAGTGAAACATCAGGTATCGGGTCAAGCCTAGTCTTAATTACTTCACTAATAAACTCTGCATCCGATTGGACATTTTCAAGTCCAACTATGCTGCCATCATCAGCAACACCAAAGAAGAGGCTTCCGCCTTCGGTGTTAGCAAAAGCGGAAACTGACTTTAACCATGACTTCACTTTCTTCCGTTCCAAGGATTCTTTGAAGTCGTATGTCGTGCATTCTGCTATAAATTTCTTTTCGCTCATAAAACTCTTCAAAGGTAAAACTTTTATTTCTTTCTTGCAAGCAGTTCTGCCAATTCTTCTGTAGATAGAGAAGAAAGCTGCTCAACGAGTTCGTCGCGCTTAGATTTCTTCTTGCTATCGATGTTCAGCAAAAGGGAATTGTACTACATCTGCTTCTCCAAGGGATAATGGTCGATATAGAGCTCTGTGATAGAATGCTCATTGGTGGAATGTCCCATGCTCTCAGATATATAGTTGATGTCAACGCCGGCATTGCGTAAGTTCGTCGCAAATGAATGACGGCACCAAGTTCCCGACGGTCGAACTTCCCAATTGAGAACGTCCTTACAGATCTTTATTACCCTGTCCTGAATGTTCGAGTTTTCTGCTGATGTGCGTACTCGCTTATCAGCCTTGCTGGTGGCACCATCAAGAATATATGGGAAGACCAAAGCGTTCAACTTCGGTGGTGCAGCTATGTCATCAAGAATCCGTTGCAGTGGTGGAATAATAGGGATGATTACCTCAGAACCATTTTCACTGCGATTAGTTGTCTTGATGCGATTGAACTTGAATGCCCGTCTTTCAGAGTTGAAATAGAACGAAGTGTAGCGGAGCTCGCTTGCATCAACAAGGTTGAAGCCATTGCAGAGATATTGCACCAGAAATAGTCCGAGCGACTGGTGAGCCTTTTCTGCATAACCAGCCTTCCATTTATCAGAGGCCTCATTATTGATGAACACCTCATAAAGGCGGGTCATCTGCTCCACTGTCAGGTATCGGTCTTTGCGGGTCTTGCCGTTTGGAATGGAAACAAGATCTTTCTGACGTATGTTTGAGAAGGGATATTGCTTATTGACGAGATAGCCTTGGCGTACGCACTCATTCCAAACGGCACGACAGCAACGAAGATAAATTCCACGAGTGGTATCACTAATCTTACCGACAAGATTGCCATCTTTATCCTTGACACCATTTTTCATGCCGTCACTCCATTGCTCAATTTCGTCTTTACCTATCTTGAAGCCGACAATAGGATGCTTCCACATTATCTTTTTGAACGACTTCAATGCATATTCATACGGCTCGGCGGTAGTGTAGCGTTCTCCACCGTTTTCAGTTCTGAAGCGGTTGATAATCTGTAACCAAACATCCATGAACGTTGCTTCCTTATGCGTGCCAACTCCCATTATCACTGCCTTTAAGCGGTCTAACGAAATGTTACCACCAAGCTTAGCGACAATGTTTGAATATTTGTTAAACAGGTTATCAAACACCATCTTCTTTTCATACAAATCTGAGCGCACTGCTTTTGAATTCAGTGTGCAGACTTTAGAGAATTCGTCTTCGGTGTATTCACCTTCAACAAATTGGTACCATGACTTGCGGTCTATGGTATAGCGCATCGCGACAGGATAAGTATCTCTGCCGCTTTTTGAGTGGCGCTTGTCGAGGACAAGCGAGAATGTGCAGTTTCCGAATCTCGAAGTTCGGAATGTTGTCTGTAGTTTCTTAGCTCCCATACTATAGTCGTTAGTTATGTCCATGAATAATCCCAACATAAATCGGGAAAACAATGGGAAAACAAAATCGGTTTGAAATAGGCTTTTACAGCCTATCGTTAACAATCACAAAGTTATAACTTATTGATAATCAGTGCAAATTAATTTAGCTAAAAATCACTAAAAATCATTCTCTCAAACTCATAATCTGGAGGTCCTAGGTTCAAGCCCTAGCTGGTCCACATTGAAAATCAGCGACTTACAATTCCGTGTAAGTCGCTGATTTTCGTTTTGCGAAAACAATGCGAAAACAAAAGGTTTGAGTTTTACGGTTTTGCAGATTGAACATCAACAAATCTTATGAT
>CAZUWO010000194.1:0-4034 GCA_964623995.1 uncultured Prevotella sp.
AAACATTATATGATCCGCAAATATCCCAAATGAGCCTGGAAGGCTCACAGCACTCATAGCTCCGCCTTATCCATGCCAGGCATGGTGAGACGGAGCTTTTTTGTTTGTTCTTTTCCCAGCCATGCTACCCCTTCACCCATGTCGCCACACCGTATATAAGACATACACAATCGGCGTACGTGACGGTTATGTACGGCGTACGTGAGCGGCTCGTACGGCGTACGTAATGGTCACACGCGGTTTACATAGGCTGCTCGTACGGCGGCTATACATTTCACAAGCGGCGTACGAGAGAGGCTTGCACGCCGAATGGGAAAAGCCTCCGACACATCACGTGCCGAAGGCTTTAAGCTCATTTTACATAATCTAATACTGGTTTCTCTATCAGAGTCCCAACATTAATATCGTTTTTGAATTTTTGAAGTCCATCCCTTATTTTGGCAAGAGACTTCAATTTCGGTGATCGTTTACCACTGGCATACTGCCGGAGTAATGATGCATTCATGCCAATATACTTGGCAAATGCAGTTACATTGATTGGATAATAATCAAAGATAGAGCCTACATCCATAATGAAGTTGAATTTAACATCTTGTATCTTCTCGCCATCCTCTGCAAGAGATTCCTTCATGTCATTAACCCCAGAATAAAAGTCTGTAATAGTCTTCTCTACAGAACTACCGGCACCACAGACACTCCATTTGTCCACAGGGTGCTCCATAAAGCAGCTAAAGCTTTTATCACCACCTTTTTCAACAATTACGTTTACTGTCCGCATTGTATAATTATTGTTTGTCGTTTTAAATAAAAAGAGCTCATTATTATGACTTCTTTCTAAAGGGGGATTCCCCTCGGAACGTTCTAACGTCCGAGGAGACCCCGATAGAGAGACTTGAGAGTTCCCATAGGAACTTCTTTACTTCCGTGACGAGGAACTGCCATTTTCAATCCCGTGATAGGACTGTACCAGACATCGTGGTCGCCACCATGACGGAGTAGAAAGCATCCCGCCTTCTTCAACTCCTTCTGAAGTTGTTTGTAAGTCATAATGTAAATGAGCTCTTTGCCTATTAAGGCACTGCAAAGGTAACTATAAAGTTATATTTAGCCAAATGTTTTGGTAACTTTTTTGCCACTTTTAGCATTAAATGTATGCAACACTTCTTTACCTGCCCCCTCAATACCTTTAGACGTATGTCTTGGAGACAGAGCACGAAATATGAAACAGGGTGGCATGACGACAGAACAAATTGCGCAGTTCACCTGCCTATCAGCTGAAGACATCGCTAAACTATAAGACACGAGAAATGGTATAATTTAACCATACAGATGTTCTCTTTATACCTTATCGGGCTTTTTATTTTGGATAACTAAAATATTTTGCTATCTTTGCACCCGATAAGGTATAAAGAGAACAACATGGCAGTAAACAAACTTTCAGCAGAAGTAAAGGCACTGCGCAAGAGATACCATCTTACGCAAGAGCAGCTGGCGTTCAAGTCTGGTGTAGGGCTCAGATTCGTACGAGACCTTGAGCAGGGCAAACCAACCCTCCGCCTTGATAAAGTAAACCAAGTACTTGAATTGTTCAATCTTGAGATGGGACCTGTTCCAATGGAAAGGGAGGATGACAAATGAGAAAAGGGCGTGTTTTATGCAACGGCATTACAGCCGGTTATATAATAGAGGACGAAACAGGTTACACATTTGCCTATGACAAGAAATACCTTGCAAAAGACTATGCACAACCCGTAAGTCTTACTCTTCCACTGAGCGAAAAGCCTTATCATAACAATGTCATGTTTTCTTTTTTCGACGGACTCATACCTGAAGGCTGGATGCTTAATATTGCAGAAAGAAACTGGAAAATAAACAGGCGAGATAGAATGGGATTACTGCTGACATGCTGCTACGACTGCATCGGTAATGTAAGTGTTGAACCTATAATAACGGAGATGAAATAATGGAAAGATGCCTGTACTGCTATAAACCACTAAAGGAAGGAGAAAAGGATTTCCATCCTCAATGTGCACGGAAATTTTTCGGGCACAGGGAAGCTCCTGTTCTTCCGTACACAAGAAAGGATCTAAATAAATTAGCCGCCGCAGTTGTTCAAAGCCACACAACCGTAACAGGAGTCCAGGCTAAGCTGTCTATGGACATAGAGCACGATTATGCTGGACGTCCTCAGCGTCTTACTATCGTAGGAGTCATGGGCAAATACATTCTCAAACCACAAACAGAACAGTTTGAGCATCTTCCAGAAGTAGAGGATCTTACTATGCACTTAGCCGAGATTGGAGGCCTCAGCACTGTTCCGCATTCTCTTATTCGTTTTAACGATGGTGAACTCAACTATATCACCCGACGGATAGACAGAACTGAAGATGGCGGCAAACTTCCAATGGAAGACATGTGCCAACTTGCGGGGAAACTGACAGAACAAAAGTACCAAGGAAGCTATGAAATGATAACGAAACTGATAAAAAAATATTCTTCATCCCCAATGCTTGACGTTGTTAATTTCTGGGAACAAGTAGTATTCTCTTGGATTGTCGGCAATGCAGACATGCACCTCAAAATTTTTTCCATTATAAGTCAAGGCGACGGCATTTATAACCTTGCGCCTACCTATGACCAAGTATCGACAAAACTTGTAATGCCAGAGGACCGAGACGAGTTAGCATTGCCAGTGAATGGTTTCCAAAAGAAAATTCTTCCAATGGATTTGCGGCAGGCTATGGAAGTGACAGGCGTATCCGAAAAAGTCATAGATAGAATATTCAGACATTTCTCATCATTAGAATCGAAATGGAATGAATGTATAGACATATCCTTTATCTCGCCATCACAGAAAGAAGAATATAGGAAGATAATCCACAAGCATTTGGAGGCACTTAGACTTTAATTATGCTGTTATCCTTTCTTTTAAAACATAAGCCCTATGCAGCCACCTATTAATTAGTGCGGCCACTGTTCACACAGTAGCCGCACATTCTTTTTTTAATCTTTGTTTAAAAGAGAGATAACTATTTGAGAGAGATATATTTAGCGATTAAGCTTTATCTTCCACATATTACTTCTCATCCCTAAGAAGGGGATAAGGGATAGGATCAACAGGAGCCGGCTTGAACGAAGACTTGTTCAGCTCCATTTCATCAAATATTATAGAACGAGGATATATAATGGAATAAGTGTATGGACTTACTTCATTCTTCACCACGCTTTCTGCCGATATAGCACCCAGTTTCAGCATTTGTTCATTTGAGGGAAGCATTATTTGGTTCCCTTTAATTAGCTCTCGCTCACCTGTCTTTACATTCAATCTATAAGCCCTAAGACAACTGCTGTTTTGTGGAATAGAAATGATGTAAGCATAGTCGAGCTTCTGCTTTTTCGCCTTCTTGATAAGCAACTTCTCCATGTCTTTTTGATTAGTTGCCCCACTTGCAGTCACCTGCAAAGTACCTACACCTATTACTGGAATACCTTGCTGTGAAGTGTTTGTGAGTCTTGCCGAAGCTGTACTCTTTTCCGCATATTGCGCAGGGGTAGCCCTATTTAGCATCATCTTGAAGACACCTTTATCTACCAATACCATATCAGCGGCTGGCTTGAAACCATCAGCATCTATTGAATAATGGCCATAAAGCTTTTTACCTTCAAAGTTAGTTTCAGAAGTAAGGTTCCGTATAGTGATACGCTCGTCCATTATCTTCTTGCCAAGTTTAGCGCCCAAGCTTTTTGCCTCAACTTGCATTGACGGCTTTGCGTAAAACATATCCTGGCGCATGTATCTATCTGTAAAGATGTGAGCAACAGCCTCATCTTCAAACATGACAGGGCCTTTATAATATTGGTCAAGGACAGGAGCCTGACGCAAAGCTTCACAATTGTCAGCAAATGCCTTAATCTTTGCCTCCAGTTCACTCAAAGGAGGTAATTCATTTTGATTGTCATAAGATAAAGTGATGTCATCAGCCTGTCCAATATCACTTGAATCTCGGAACGATGAAGTCTCTTTTATTTTTATG
>CAZUWO010000195.1:0-2616 GCA_964623995.1 uncultured Prevotella sp.
GGCTTGTTATTCCGAGGTAAGTCATTAGAGAACGCACATATTGCCTGACCAAACTTGTCCGTGTTCGTAGTAGAGATTGTTCTCTCCACTCTATCACTCTCCAAGTCTGTGAGCATTTCTTTTATATTATCTGCTGTTATCATTTTTTACTTAAACTTGAGGCTTAATGTTTTTAATGAAATCTCTCAGTTGTAAAAATCCTTTTATATCATCTTGATGATTAACTTGGCTTAGTATCTCTATAAGCTGATCTCTTTCATTTAAACTGAGTCTAAAATTAATATCTTTTACAACGTTAAAGAATTCACTAATCATCTTTTCTACATATTTGTATTCATCTGTTTTAGATACATAACTAATTGCATATAGAATGAATGTCAAATATCTAGAATGGATATTTACAGTTTCAGGCTTTAAATACATTTCAAATATTGAAGACATATTCATGTATAATAGAGCGCTTAAACCATATTCCGATTTAATTCTGTCAATAAATTTCTTATTTGTATCTATATGGGTATTATTTATAGAATTTTGTACTAATGAAGGTACTTGCCTCATTTGCTCCTCTAACCTGTCAACCTTGCGTTTATAATCTAATACGGAAAAGATGTTCCATCCTATTAGAATAGTTATAAGTACGGATAATATACCTACAATTATTCCCATATAATCAAAATTGACATTGTTCAAATCTCCTTTAGTCGGAAAACTTTGACAAAGCAAGATGGTGCTTACTATAGCAGCATATAATGAAATTACTCCAATAAGAAGTATAACAAAGGTCTTTTTAGTTGCTGGTAGTTTCATAATGATTTTAATTTAATCAACATTTAATGTTTAGCCCCATATAGGGGCCAAACATTAATAATACTGCTCAATATAGCTGTAGGCCTTTTCGAAGACTTCGTTATCCTTGATCTGGTAGTTTACCCAAAGGATAGAACGAAGTTTCTGACGAATCTGCTTGCGAGCCTCTACACTTTTGAATGCGTCCTTGAACTTACGGACTATGGCAACAACATTCTCGTCGATGTCATTGACCACACGCTCAACGATGATAGGTGTATTCTCCGTCTTCACGCTCTCGAAGAGATCTGTCAGAGCAGCACGCGCCTTTGCACGCTTGTTCTCTGGCTGATTATTGCGCTTCTCCTCTTCCAGTACCTCTTTCGCCGTCTCTAACAAACCCTTGAGGAAGTCGATACTGGAGATGAGGTTTTCCTCCATACGCTGGCGCAGCTCGTCGAGCTTGTCGGCAAACTTCTTATACGTAGGGTCGCCACGATGCTCACCAAGCCGCAGACGGAGCATCTTCTCTATCTCGATGATCTTCTTCTTACGTTTCTTCTCATCGTTTAGAACCTCGTCAATGACATCGGCATCCACGACAAGTTCCTCCAACGGCTTGCCAATGTCGATAGTGTCTATATTCTGATGGATAATCTCAATGGTCTTTGCGCCAAGCAACGTCCATATCAGAGCACCACTGCTTCCTACCGGACGAACGCTCTGATAGACCTGTGCAAGCCAACCGTAATCTTGCTGGAATGGCAACAATATCTCGTCAGGACTGACAGTCTCCCATGCCTTGGATAGCCGCGTGAAATGCTGAGCAAAATCAGTCTTCGTCTTCTCGTCTTTCAGACATTGTTGAGCATTCTGCAATCCTTCCCAGCCGCCGATGGTTCGGTCTACGCCAGGGAAGAAGTCGAGACACTCCGTCATAAACTTAGGAATGAGCGCCTTCACTTCATCAATGTTCTTGATGACATTCTTCACCGTAGCATCGTCGAATGCCAATGAACGTGCAACATCATCAAACACGCCTACGAAGTCGACTATCAGTCCGCACTTCTTGTCTACGGTATATTTGCGGTTAGTGCGGCAGATAGCCTGCAACAGAGTGTGGTCTTTCATTGGCTTGTCGAGATACATACATTGCAGAATAGGTGCGTCGAAACCTGTGAGGAGTTTACTCGTCACAATGACCATCTTCAATGGCGACAGCGGGTCACGGAACTCGTCAAGGAGCTTGTTCTCCTCACTGCGGTCACGCTTCCACTCTTTATATTCGTCAGCCTTGTCGCCACCAGTGTGCATAACAATGGTTGTCTGATCGGTAGTGCCAAGCAGTGCGTCTATAGCCCGCTTGTACTTCACGCAGCACTCGCGGTTGTAGACCACCACTTGAGCCTTCATGCCAGTTGGCTCAACGTATTCCTTGAAATGGTTGACGATATACTTGCACACTTCGTTGATACGCTTGTCGGCAGTGAAGAATGCTTCCACGTTGGTGCGCTTGGTCAGTTCGTTCTTGTCGTCCTCGCTTATCTGGTCGGTCAGTTCGTCAAACTCTTTCTGCAGTTGTTCCTCATTGAGGTGCATCTCTACGGGCACTGTCTTGAACTTCAACTCCAGTGTCGCGCCATCATCTACAGAGTTCTGGAAAGTGTATTTCGACATATATCCTCCTTCATCCGACTCATCGCCGAAAGCCGCAAACGTATTATGGTCGCGCTTGTTGATAGGGGTACCTGTCAAGCCGAAGAAGAATGCGTTGGGCAGTGCCTGACGCATCTTCATGCCGAGGTCTTTCTCTTGTGTGCGGTGTGC
>CAZUWO010000195.1:2716-4021 GCA_964623995.1 uncultured Prevotella sp.
TCGAAGAACTTGATGTTTATATTGTCGCCATTAGGCCCGAAAGGATAGCTGTTCTCCTCAAAGAGTTTCTTGCGGAAGTTGTCATTTGCCTGCAGCAGTCCGTCGTGTGTCATTCCGCTTGCAATGATAGCCCGCAAGTCGTAGATGATACGCTCTGCTTGTTCAGCCGTGATAGGGTTCAGGCGCATCAGAGCCTCTTGCAGCCACGACTCCACGAGCACGCTGTCAGCGCTGCGCGGCACATCCTTAGCTGCAACATACGTCCAGTCGTGTTCCGTACTCTGGTGGATGAGCATCTGCTCCACCGTATTTTGCTCATTGAACATTTGTCGTATCATCGTTGTATTTATTTTAAGTCACTTATACTTAGTCCAATACAATTGCGCACACAGTGTGTTCGCAATTCATTGGCGTTTGTTTTTAATTTCCTTTGTTACATTATTCTGCTTTTCTCTCAGCCGTTTATCAAACTCTTGATGACCTTGTCGATGGAAGAGATAGAAGCACGGAGAGAAGACTTCGTCTGCTCGGCGTGGTCGACTATATCTGCAAAACTATTCTGTTCAGAGATATTTGGAAGGATTATCCTTAGGCCCAAATATTTCTGAAGGTTTATGTTTTGAATACCAGTAGTCTTATTGCCTAAAGTCTTTATAAAGCGCTTTTGAGTATTATAAATTATGTGAAGTTGGGTTGCAATGAAAAGCGAGTTGACACTTTTTTTGCATCTAAGAACTTGAACGAAATTATTACAAAGATAATCTCCATCTTGATTGAAGTAAACAGTTCTTCCTACAGGATTGTCGTTTGTACCTCCTGAACGTTCAAGGAGAATATCTCCTTTATGTAATTTCTTTAGTTCTATTTTAGACAAAGGTATATTTCTTGTTACTATCTCATCGAAATTTAGATACCCATTATTTCTAAAATTTTTTGTAGTTAGAACTTTAATACCATTTCCCTCTTTATCATCGTGCCCCCAATCTCCTACAAAATTTGTTTCCAAAACATCTTCCAATGGTATAGTTCCTTCTTGTGGCTTCGTTTCTTTTGGGAGTCCGAACATCTCTATAAATTTCGCCTTCACCATATCATCGGTAGCTTGCAGAAGTTTTTTGTATGACTCCTTCAAACGATATGCCGCCCACAACTTATCCGACAATACCTTCTGCTCGGAAAGTGGAGGAAGGGAGAACTCTTCAACTTTTAAGTCGCTCCAATTGATTGTTGGTGATAATCCACCAACAGAAATCTTTATAGCTCTATTTAGGAATTGGTCAGAACTGATGAAGAATGGGAAATAGT
>CAZUWO010000196.1:0-3818 GCA_964623995.1 uncultured Prevotella sp.
GCCACCTGTGGAGGTGTCGCCACAATATCAATGCAGGTTGACTTTGAATTCATGTAAACCGTTGTAGTATTGATAGCTTACTTTCCAACCATGATAATCGCAGACGGCTTTCACGATGGCAAGTCCTAAGCCATAGCCGTTGCCTTGGTTAGTGGCGCGATAGAAACGCTCAAAGATGTGGTCCGCATCAAGTGGACCACCATTTGAGGTGTTGGCAACTGTCAAAACATTGTCCTTCAAGGTGATAATTATTTTGCCATTGGGCTTGTTGTGGCGTACCGCATTGACAACAAGGTTATTGATAAGGCTTTCGAAAAGAGAGCGGTTTGCTTTAACTTTCAGTGAGTGCAGTTGGAAGTTCTTTTCAATTGTCAGCCCCTCCGTCAGACTTTCGAGATAAGGCATCAGGTCATCGATTACCTTTATGACATCAACCTGTTCAGTAAGACTATATTGGCGGTTCTCCATCTTGGCAAGCAACAACAGGTTGCGGCTAAGACGCGAGAGCCGACCGTTCATCTGGTAAAGGTCTTGGATGATTGCCGCTTGATTTTCTGTTATGTCAGATTGCTGTAATAGAATATCGAGTTTACTTTGAAAGACAGCGAGTGGAGTCTGCAACTCATGCGAAGCGTTCTCGGTAAATTCTTTTTGCAGTTGGTAGCTCTTCTGGCTATTGCGCATCATCTTTTCAAGAGAAGCATTGAGACGGCTCAACTCAATAATGTCGGTGTCTTCAGGCTTTGGATAAGTCTTGTCATCCACACGAAACGATTCGATGGCATCAAGTGTCTTGTAGAATGGCTGCCAGAGCCTATGCGAGATAAAGCACGTAACAAATATTATGGTAATGCCAAGTATGGCGATGATGAGGCAGAATTGTATCATCACTCCTTGCATAGTGTCTTGTGCAAGGTCAATAGGTGGAATGCCTTTACCTTGTTTTACTGTGTTTACAACCTTTATCATGTCCTCGGCATAGAAATTCTCTGTCAGCCAATAGAATAGTGGCGTGGCAAGCAACAACAGTATGACGATGCAAATGGTAAACTGCGTCAGGTATTTTCTTGTAAGACTAACCTTTCTATATTTCATAATTGACAATTCATAATTCTTAATTCTCTGTCCATTTATAACCCATCCCGTAAATGTTCTTTATGCAGTCTTTGACGCCAGCCTTGGTGAGTTTTGCCTTCAAATTCTTGATGTGAGTATAAACGAAGTCGATACTGTCGAGCATGTCAGCTATTTCGCCACTTAGATGCTCAGCCAATGCGCTTTTTGAAACCACTCTGTTCTTGTTGCTTATAAAGAATAGCAGTAGCTCATATTCTGATTTTGTAAGAACAATAGGCTTGCCATTGGCAGAAACAGTTTTCTTCAGTAAATCTATCGTTATGCCGTTGTCTCTCAGAATATTGCTAGCAGAGAACTCACGCCGGCGGATTACGGCATAGATGCGCATGCTGAGTTCGGCAAGGTGAAACGGCTTGGCAAGATAATCATCAGCTCCAATCTCCAATCCATGTACCTTGTCGTCGAGAGAGTCTTTCGCCGAGACAATGATTACTCCTGCCGGATTCTGTCTTGCGCGAATTTCCCTTAATATGTCAAGTCCGTTGCCACCGGGCAACATAAGGTCAAGAAGTATGCAGTCGTAGTCGTAGACTCTTACTTTCAGGAGAGCTTCCTGAAAGGTAAACGCCTGTTCGCAGAGATATTTCTCACCGCTGAGATAGGCAACAATGCTGTCCGAGAGTTTCTTCTCGTCTTCTACTATCAATAGTTTCATAATCTAGTTGCAAAGTTAAAGCTTAATGACGAAGAATGCGATAAATTGTGTCGTTTTTGTGGCATCGCTACAAGCTAAAACGTTACGACGAATGATGTCCCGAAGTTGATGGTGTTCATCCATTCATGGCTTCCACGACTGTGTGATGGTATAAGATTGTAGTCGAGAAACAGGCTAAGACCATAATGCTCTGTCATTCGATAGGTTGTAGATAAGCCTGAGCCGAAGGCAATTCCGCCTCGCGAAAGTATTGTGGTATTAGAGAGTTTCAGCTTAGGATAATGGATATAACCGGCAAGGAGTTTGCTGCCGACGCTCCATCGTGAAGTGAATGGATAAGAAAAATAAGCACCGCTCAGAACAGATACGGCATCAAAAGTGTTGTCCTCAGCATTATCACGGTTAACGATTATATTAGTATTTGATGCGGTGAAGCGACCGCCGATGCCGATGTATGGGTTGAAGAAATAGGCTCCTTCAATGCCAGCAGTACTACCAGATGACGTGCGGAAAGCATTCTCATCGTCGATGTCATATTTGCTTATCGGGAGGTTCATGCCAAGGTATAGACTTACGAAAGAAGGATTATCCCAACGGTGGAAATCCTCTTTGTGGTAAGTATCATTGATTCCCTTGTCTTTGAAAATCATGTCGCCAAGCCAATAGCCCATCTCTGTAGATATTATACCTATGCCTGCACCGGTCATAACATCGCTAAGCCAGTGCTTGTTGTTAGCCATTCGCATCAGACCTGTGGCGGTTGCGACACTGTAAGCGCCTATTCCTATCCACGGACTCTTCTGCCCATATTCTTTTGTGAGCATCGTTGCGGTCATAAACGCTGTAGCCGTATGACCGGAGGGAAACGAATGCCTGTTGGAACCATCGGGGCGCATGACGTGCGTTGTCGTCTTCAGCGTGTTTACCACTCCTGCCATTATAGTCGTGGCGAAAGCATCTGATGTCAGCATTCTGCTCCAAGAGCTCCGGCTCTTCACGCCTGCTGTCTTCAAACCTACAAGTATGGCGGCAGGAGCAAACTGCATGTAGTTGTCAAGGGTGCGGTGAAAGTAGGGAAGATAGTCGTTTCTTAAATTTCTGAAGTGTGTGTCCTCACCTTTCATTATGAGTCCACTTGCAATCAATGGCACACCGGTATAAAGCATTCTGTAAAGTTCACCGCTCTTGTATTTTGGCTTGTAAGCAGTAGTATTTATCTTGACAACAGAATCTGTATCGATGGTTTGTGTCATTGTCTGAGCCTTTATAGAGAATGACAACATTAACAATAAGAAGGTTATAACGCTTCTTTTTGCAAAAGATACTTTAATCCGAAACTTAGACAGATGTTTGACACAAAGGTTTATGGAATACCCTATTACCACGCCAAGCATCGCACCGCAGACGACGTCGCCAAAGTAGTGGACGCCAAGGTAGATGCGTGAGTAGCTGACTATTATGGCAAAACAGAAGGCTATGATGGTAAACTTCCTTTTTCTTATCAGTGAACAGCAATAGACCACAGCTCCGAAGGCATTGGCTGCGTGCGAAGAAACAAAACCATACATGCCGCCACGATAACCGTTGACATAATGCAGGAGCCAGCAAACTTGGAAATCGTGGGAAGGACGGAGGCGCATAGCAAGCGGTTTTATTATTCCTGAAGAAATTCTGTCGCACAGAGTAATGGTTACTGCAAGCCCTAAGAGAAGAACAGTAAAGTGCCACCAGTCGCCTTTAGATTTTTTATATATAAAGTACAGAAAGAGCAAAGCCAGAGGAACCCACGAAAGCGAATTGGAGATGCCATAGAAGAAAGCGTCGGCAGCACTTCCTCCATCGAAGTTAAGTGCCACAGTTACAGTCTTATCAGCTGCATCAAGATCGTTTAAAACATGCTCAATTATCATACCCGTATTTATTTTTTCGAAAACAAAGTTACAATACAACTTTGTCGAAATTTTGAAGAAGACAGAGTAATCGAGACAGAGTAAAGAAAAAAAGACAGAGTAACATAGTAGACATA
>CAZUWO010000197.1:0-3283 GCA_964623995.1 uncultured Prevotella sp.
TCTCATCTATCTTATTTCCGACCAGAACACGTTGCCAGTCAATGAACAACTGAACGTTGCTCTTAAGAACGTCCATGTCAAAGATTGAAGCAACGGACATATCATCTTTGCTACCAATTTTGCTCAGTTGTGGCAATGTTTCCTTCAAAGATTTAAGCATTTCATCCTTACCCTCTTGAGCCACCATCTTGATGATTTGAATATAGAAGTTGACCAGATTTGTCTCTTCTCCAAATGAGTCATCCAGTCCATCCGAACCCAAGAAAACTGCTGCCGGGAATTTTCCGTCACCCTCAAAGCAATAACGGAATTCATCTATAGCATCACTATCACACAAAGAGGTTGTTTTATTCAAGAAGCAACGATCATCCCATGGCACAGGCTCTTCCCATTTAACCTTGCCATTTATTATCTCATAGCCAATCATCTTGCCGTCGCCGAGGTGGAAAGCAAACCAATATTCAGGAGTTTGTACATAAACCATAAGGGTGAAGCCATAGGTCTTTCACAATATGGTACGGTCTTCTCTACTCAATGACATTTGAGTTTCAAATTCCCTGATGTACGTTTCTTTTACATGAGATTTCTCCCACTCATTAATGGGATTTTTTTCAGCATGTTCATTTATTTTTTCGTTCCATCTGTATATGATGTTTGAAAAAAGCTGTCGGAATGCAATGAATTCCGTATTGGTGGGTTTTTTAACATCTCCTTTTTCAGGGATATTTGGTCCCATGGCAGTATATGGTTTGCCAGCAAAAAGACTTGGTTCAACGTTTTGTACAAAGCTCCAAATGGCATTGTCTGTAACTTCTGCAGCAAGTTCAGCACCAGTTTGGCTTCTAAAATATCGCTCGCCTCCATGGCCGTCACACACAATTGCTATGCCGGTCTCATTGTCTGTGACATGGCTTCTTGAATAGTCTTGACATGGCTTCTCAGTAGATTTGTGGCTCTCACCTTGGCATGAAAAATTAAAACTGTCTATCATAGTTAATCCCAATCGTCAACGTAAGAACTGCTATCAAGTGTTCCTGTTGGAGACGCTATGTCTCCAGATGAAGAAGTCTCTGCTCCGTTTATGTTTTCAGCTTCCTTCTTTACATCCCCAACGACTTGCTCCTGTTTTGTTAATTCGTCGGCAGAGCTACTCTTACTGCCTATTTGTGAGGATGTGACGGCAACAACGCGGATGATTTGCTTCAATGCATCAATGTTGTGGACTGTAATAACAGCTTCTGAATTGCCGGTAAAATCTTTTAGGACGTCCCTGTCGGCATCGTCACCTATAGCGATGGCAATCTTTATAGCGGCCTTGTACCAGTTGTTTCCCTTCAACTTAGCGAGGCCACTTGTGTAGTCATCAGTAGGACCACCATCAGAAAGGAGGATTATTGCAGGAGCGAAAGATCCGCTGGCATTCTTCATGAAGCCATTCTCACGGTGCAGCTTTTTCTCAAGTTCCAGACACGCCTCTCCTAAAGAAGTAAGCCCGTTTGCCGCGACATTTTGCCATACGAAGTCTTTAGCCAACTTCGGTTCATCATAAAGCCACTTAGCTCCATTGGAAAACTCCAAGGTTGCGACTTTAATTTCAGCATCAGGGTTAGACTCTGAAATATCATTTAACATTGGCAATACATTTTCAATGGCATCATTGACAGCACCGATTTTGTTACCTGCCATACTTCCTGATGTATCAATCAAGAAAAAAAGTGTCATAGTCCTGCGAGGAACACTGACAGTCCCGTCTAATAAACTCATATTCTTTTTTGTTACTTGTTTATGCTTCAATTTCCCCCTTCGCATTAGGGTCGTTAGGCAGGCTTTGACCAAATGAAATCTTAAGTCCGTTTAGTATAGGCATGAATCCGTTAGGCTGAACTACCTTAACCTTCCCCTTGGGTGTGTCGACATTCCATGTGTCATTGGTCAAATTCCTCAAGATGAGCAAATTCTTATCTGTAGGGAAGAAGTCAACTTCGGCATCAGGAATATTGTTTTTGTCAATGAAAAGTTTTGTCTTAGGTGTGAGAATTAATTCCCTCATACCATATTTTAGGCGTTTGGCCGCGTCAACAATTTGGCCGCAGTTTATGCAGTTGTATCTCTTCGTATACATGTCAAGAAAAGTTTCTTCATGACAATTTGGACAAATGACAAGTTCGTCACGCACCTTGGTTATTATCTTTTCCCACTCCTGTTCTATAAGACGATGATTAGGATTAGTAAGTTTCTCCTTGCTGAATTGTTCTATAAATGTATTCTTGAGAATGGACGGAAATAGTGGCCATCGTTTAATGACATTCTGATGGATGCCTCTTACCGGGCGATTTGAGGCATCATCTTTGTCATATACAAATACAGCCTCTTTACCATAGAAACGTTTCTCATATGATTCAGTCATGCATGGACATGAGACAACCTTAGCCCCTTCAAATGGATGATTTGCAAAGAATAGCATAAAAAGTATCACCGATAATGAGAAACGATCGCTATATTTGTCAGGAATGCCTCCGGCAACAATCTCAGGAGCCATGTAGCGTGTTTTCCCCATTATTCCAGACTTCTGTCCTTGTGGCATTACGTTGTCGTTATCGCATATAAGGACATCACCATCCTCAGGACGAATGAAGAAGTTGCCGTCATTAAGATCCTGATAGCTATATCCCTTGAGATGCAACATACGGAACCCTTCGCAAATTTTCATTGCAGCAGCCAGCATTGCATCAAGTGACTTGAAGTTTCTACGTGCAAGAAGGTAGTTCCCAAACTCGTAGTACTCGTCGGGACGCAATTTCATAATATAACCATAACTGCCATTTTCCTTGACAGTAAGATAGTCAGGCCATATGAATGCATCAGAAGGAGCACCTGCGTTGACATTACGCTCCAAGTTTTTGTAAAAGGAATCTTCTGGTGGAGTATGATACCATTTCAATGCCATCTTTAGACTACCTAATTCAACAAGGTATACGGTTCCTTGTCCTCCGCGACCTAACTCCTTTATAATGGTTGCTTGTTGTCCGGTAGTTAGATTAACTTTTTGTCCTGCTGATAAATCTGCCATCCGTTATGTTTTAATTTGTGTTGTATCTGGGCTATGCTCTAATTAATTAAGACAAAAACGCCGGGGCTGCCGAAATTGGATACGATCGACCATACATCCGTTTTGAATGAGGTGGGTTTGTTCGCTCTGAAAAAACCGTTCATGCTTCCGCTTGCCTCCACGAAGAAAGCGAGGGATGTCGGTGTCTGGCTTTTGAATGTTGCCCCGAGGCTG
>CAZUWO010000197.1:3293-3818 GCA_964623995.1 uncultured Prevotella sp.
ATGCCCTTGTGCATCAAAATGCGGGTCATGAATGCTGTTTATCGGAGATGAACAGGACCCGAAAAAGAGCGTGGTTGCTGCTGTAGCCAAGGAAATCAAGGAAAATAATGCTGTCATTCGTTCCGATACTCGTCCGCCACAGGCTCTTTGGCGCGATAATGTCCGTATCACAGAAAGCGTGAGCCACTTTAGTCTTATTCTACCGATAGGCTCTGGACTGCCGTAAGTGACGAATAAGTTTCCGGTTGCTCACGCTTTGCTATAGCGTGGGCGAACCCGGATATAGCCAAGCATAAGCGATTAAACATTATTCCCGTCACTACGAATTGTCCAGATTCATCAGTAAGGAACAAAGCTAAACGCTTTCCTGTATGTAAAGTTATCTGTCGGATAACTTTAACAAAAGTACAACTTTTTGTTGAAAAGCTTCAGGAGGAAGTGCTTTTATTTGCGGCAAGTCATTCGACCCCGCATCGGCAGAGGCGGCTATGCCGCGGATAGAAGTTTTTTTCGTACCTTGGCCGA
>CAZUWO010000198.1:0-3788 GCA_964623995.1 uncultured Prevotella sp.
TATCGGAAAAACGAAAAAAATTAATTCGTTGGGCAATAAGAATTTACGAACACCTAAAATAACACATGATGCCACTGCTCCGACGAATACAAAACAAGCTATGGGTAGAATTGAACCCTCGTTTCCGCAAACATCTAATCACTCCTCGCTATAGGAAATATGGTAAAAAGATACCTGCAATAACCATACTGAGTAACAACTGTCTGGGGGGGGTACTCTCACACGATTTGGGATGGCAATTTCTTTCACCAACAGTGAATTTATGGATGCTTCCCAAACACTTCGTTCGCTATTGCGCCCATTTGGAACACTATTCCCAATGCACGCTAAAATTTGTTTCATCTAAAGAACTACCTTCTAACATTTCCAACTTTGAGATTCACTATCCCGTAGCATACTTAGATGACATCATCGTCTTTTTCCAGCATTATGCAACCCAACAGGAAGCCGAGGAAAAATGGAAAGAGCGTACTGCACGAATTCGCTATGACAGAATCTGCTGCATCCTATGCGAACGCGACGGATGCACCAAAGAAGACATGATGAATTTTGATCAGTTACCTTATCCCACGGCTATATTGGTGCACACCCCTATGCCCGACATTCCTAACTCTCATTATATCCATGGTTTCGAAAAGAAACAACAACTTGGAAATGTGATGGATTTCAAATCCGGACATTTCTTCGGTAAGAAGTATTATGATGATTTCAATTTTATCAAATTCTTCCAAGAAATTTAATTTTTCAACACAGAATAAGCTGACATTACAATCATGATTTCCATTGTCATACCCTTATACAACAAAGAGCAGGCCATTATACAGACGCTCGAAAGCGTGCTCAACCAGAAGGGGGTCGACTTTGAAGTGGTCATTGTCGACGACGGCTCCACAGACCGCTCTTACACGATTGTCCAAAGTTATGCCAAGCAAGACTCCCGCATCCGCCTTTTCAAGCAAGAGAATGGTGGGCCAGGTAAAGCAAGAAATATGGGGATAAAGCATTCAAAGGGCAATTGGCTTTTACTACTCGATGCCGATGACGAAATTCTTCCTAGCCAATTGCGCAATATTAAGCAAATCATAAAACGATTTCCCTTAGCAGATATAATAGACTTGAATTGTCTAATTCAAAATGGGAAAAAGAAGACGTTGCGCTATCATCCTTTGGTTGGAATAGTGAAAAATCCAATGCGCGCATTCTTTTTTCAGAAAATCATGCCTGGAAATGACAATACGGTTTACCGCCGTAAGTTTCTGCTTAACCATCTATACGATGAAAGAATACGACGTTTCGAGGATGCTGAGATCTTATCAAGGCAATTAAGATCTGCTAAGGTGTACTCTAGCTATGAAATTGTCGCATTACATCATGCTGAATTCGCTTCCGCCAGTAATCCCTGCAAGAATGTCATGGACGACTATTTCGCTTATCTGGACTTCCACAAGGGAGGCTTTTGGCAGCGCATGTGCGCCTACCGCTGCTTTTTGGAAAATCGTGACCTGTACCCAGAATATGGACACCGTCACTACAAGTGGATGTACTATCGCTACGATCTGCTTTTGCTCTTTAAGTTGCTGAACTGGTGGGGAAACATTTTTAAATAAGATTTAAACATACCATGCGTGTACTTTGGATAGCTTCTTGTAGCAATTATATTCCAGCAAAACAGGTTGGTAGTGGATACAACGGCGGAGGATGGGTATCGTCACTACAGAACGAACTGCTTAAAAGAGAGGGCATCACGCTGGGTGTAGCCTTCTGCATGGACGGACAGCCTGCAAAGGTGGAGCAGCAAGGTATAATATATTATCCTATTCCCAACCACAGGAAGGCGTGGAAAGACAAGGCCGTCGACCTGTTGAGAATCAACAACGACAGCCGCGACAGGGTGGTCTGGCCACAATACACGGAAAAGATGAAAGGCATCATCGCCGACTTCCATCCCGACATAATCCACATTTTCGGCTCCGAACTCTATCAGAATCTGGGGGCACTCGTCACTGGAGATATTCCTACTGTACTGCATATTCAAGGGCTCCTCTCTCTCTCTATATATACATTGCTTCCCGTAGGAATGTCGCCAAGGGACTTCATACGCTCGGGACGGGGTATCAGCGGGCGGTTTCGCAACATGCAGTTCCTGGCCTCGTGGCGACGGAGCGTATACAGAGAGAAAGCCATTCTGCGCGCCGTACATCACTTCATCGGCCGTACAGATTGGGACAAACAAGGCGTGGCCGTAATTAATCCAGAAGCTCAATACCATTACGGAGGCGAAATCATGCGTGACGTATTCTATGCTCCAGCCAAGCGGGAGATGCCTACACACGCTGTGATCACTACAACCATTTCGGGCGCACCTTACAAAGGTTTCGACGTGGTATTGAAGGTGGCCGACATATTAAAGCGCGAAATGCATTTGGATTTCGAGTGGAACGTCTATGGCAATGTCAATCCTGACATGTTTGAACGGATTACCAAGCTACATCACGCTGACCTGAATATTCATCTTCGTGGAGTGGCATCGGCAGAGACAATTCACAATGCCTTGCTCCACAGCACGCTCTACGTGCACCCCAGCTATGTGGAAAACAGCCCCAACTCTGTCTGCGAGGCCCAGCTCACTGGCATCCCCGTCGTGGCAAGCCACGTGGGGGGCACCGGCTCTTTGGTGGAACATGGACAGACGGGATTCCTCTTTCCCGTCACAGATCCTTACATGGCTGCTTATTACATCGGCCGTCTGGTATCTGACATAAACTTAAACAAGCGCATGGGAGATGCTGCTCATGAAGTCGCACAGGTTAGACATGACAAAGATAAAATAGTTTATCAGCTGTTACAAACCTATCAAGAAATTATCTCGGAGAAAAATTAGCAGGCTTATTTTTTCTATATAAGTTTTTCTCTTTAAATGTCTATTAAGCTATTACGGGCCGTTGCTCCATACAGACATTCAGGGCAAGTCAACTTCAAAGAATATCCATATAGGGCATGGAAAGAACTTGGCGGACTGACAGCATCATCGCATTATCCACCTCGAATTCTGCATGGACAGGCATATCGTTGGGAGTTGCCATGCTTGTGGAAAAACAAGACAGAGGCAAGGCTGCGATTTATTGAACCTGCGTCAATCCATTTTGACACTTTCCCTGATAATGCACGATATGAAATCGTCCCTATGATTTGGGACTGCTGGCCTAAGTATTACGACACAATGCTAAATTGGATTAGGAAGCATCAGGTCAAGTCTATTATATTCACTTCTTCGCAAACAGCTAAGGTATTTCAGAACTATTTACCAGAGACCAATATCTTAAATTTAACTGAAGGGATAGACACTTCTCCTTACGATGCTGGAAATTGCCTAAAGGAAAGAAACATTGATTTATTGGAATATGGAAGCATCAAGCGAAATTTCTTCCATCACTATGTAAAAGGCATCAATCACATAAACAGAGCCAATGCAAATGGTTTGTTATTCACTTTTGATGATTTAATCAGGACGTTGTCTGATTCTAAAATAGTTATATCATTGCCTCGTTGCGATACTGAACCGGAAACTACACAAGGTATAGAAACATTAACACAACGTTTTTGGGAAGGTATGCTTTCCCGTTGCGTGTTGCTTGGACGAGCACCTAAGGAGCTGACAGAACTTGTCGGTTACAATCCCGTTATTACACTCGATCGCAAACACGCAGATGAGCAAGTAAGAGATATTATAAGCCACATAAATGAATACCAAAATCTGGTGGACCGAAATCGTGAGACGGCCCTACGTA
>CAZUWO010000199.1:0-3592 GCA_964623995.1 uncultured Prevotella sp.
TGTTAACTGGCTAGGTATAACATATAACATATAACATGGTGTATATAATATAAATTAATTAATTAATATATATAATGTCTCCGCCTCCGTTCCCCACGTGCGCACCCATTCACCACCATATATACAAAGACCTAGTGTTATATGTTATACCTAGAGTGATAACTCTCTGATACCCTGTAAGTTACAGTAATTTAGAGTGTTATATTGGTGTTATACCTGCCAAGTTAACAGGCTGAACATCAGGGCATTATGCGTTTTTAGGTGTTATATTGGTGTTATACCTGTCTTATTAATTACGAGTTACTAATTGAGGGCCAGTCCTCCCTCTCTCGCCCCTCAATTAGTAATTAAAAAAGAGGGGTGCTGCCCGAAAGCGGCTGCGAAGCCATCTTTTCTTTGCAACATCCTCTTTTGGAGAGCTTTATCGGAGAGTGTCAGGTTATCAGAACCTGTATGTAACCTCCACGTCGAGCGTCTGGTAGTTGTGCTTAGCCAGGCTCCGGTCGTTGTTGAAGGCGTAGGTTGCGCTGAGCCCGATGCGCTTGGCAAAGAAGTAGTCGGCACCCACCTCCCAGTTCTGAATCATGTTGGCGGTCTTGCCCGATGGCTGGTACATGTCGTAGCGTGCCTTCACGTGGCACTTCTCCTTTATTATAGGGGCTATGACGAGTGCGTAGACGCCCTGTGCCTCGCTTCCGAGGTTGGACAGAGTGATGTCTTTCGACGAGGCGTCGTTGGTGTTGACAAGGCTTTTCTGGAAGGCGTCGCCGGTGGAGTGGGCGTACTCTGAGCGTATGGTCCAGTCGTTGGCCTTGTATTCGGCCGAGAAGGCGTAGCGCCGCTGCTGCAGCCGCCGCAGTGTGGAGGTGTTGATGCCCTCAGCCTCTGATGTGCCCTTGCGTGCGTATGAGCCTACCCATCCGAAGGCACCGAGGCGCATGCCCTTGATGGGCATTACCCAGAAGCCGCCGATGATGTTTTTCTGCTGGTCGACGTCGCTCACGTTGATTCCCTGCCCGTTGAACACTCCCACCTGATAGTGGATGAGGTTGCGCCCCGAGGCGTTTTTGAGGAAGTCGCCCTGCAGCTGCAGTCCTATGTCGCGTCCGTTAGAGCTGTGGCCTCCGGCGCGGTCGGAGAATCCTGCCAGCTTGGTTATGGCCTGCCCGTAGGAGTTGAATCCCTGGTCGATGGGGTTCATGGGGTTTTCAAATGTGAATGGATTCTTGAACTGTCCTATCTTTACGCGCATGAAGCTGAAGTGCTGCCATTCCACGAACAAGTCGACCACCTTGGGCGAGGAGCCGAGCGTGGAGGTGTTGCCGTTGAACTGCACCTGGGCTTTCCAGTAGAAGTCGTTGAGCACCCGTCCGTCGAGCGAGAATCGGGCCATGCGCAGTTCGAATCCGTTTTTCTTAGCGTCTTCCTTGGTTATGTTCTGATAGCGCACCATGCCGTAGCCCGATAGGGTTACGTTCTTGATCCATGGAATGCTGATTTGGGCCGAGGCCTCGCCGCCTATGACGAGCAGCGAAGCCAGCAGTAATGATTTGAGTTTGCTCATTGGTGTAGAATTGATATTTTTTGCTTTTTCTTATTTCTTTTGCAGCAGAACCACGTTCTCCACGTGTGGCGTGTGTGGGAACATGTCTACCGGCTGCACCTCCGTCACCTTGTAGGCGGCGTCGAGCAGTGCCAGGTCGCGCGCCTGAGTTGCGGGGTTGCAGCTTACGTATACTATGCGCTGCGGTGCGGCCTTGATAATTGTTTCCACCACTCCGGGGTGCATTCCCGCGCGTGGCGGGTCGGTTATTATCACGTCGGGCCGCCCGTGGGTGGCTATGAAGTCGCCCGTAAGTATGTCCTTCATGTCGCCGGCAAAGAAGCTTGTGTTCTGAATGCCGTTTATGCGGCTGTTCACCTTGGCGTCTTCAATGGCTTCGGGCACGTACTCTATGCCCACCACGTGGCTTGCCTTGCCGGCCACGAAGTTGGCTATGGTGCCGGTGCCGGTGTACAGGTCGTAGACGAGCGGCTTCTGGCTGAGCCCCTTGAAGGCGAACCGTCGCGCCACGCTGTAGAGGTGGTAGGCTTGGTCGGTGTTGGTTTGGTAGAAGCTTTTTGGGCCCACCTTGAAGCGCAGGTTCTCCATGGTTTCATATATGTAGTCGTTGCCACGGAATACGTTTATCTTGAGGTCGCCTATGGTGTCGTTGCCTTTCTGGTTGTCTACCCACAGCAGCGAGGTTATCTGCGGGAAGGTGTCGGCCACGAACTGCATCAGCGCCATGGCTGTGGGCTCGTCGTCGGGGCTGTCGAAGTGGAATTGTACAATCAGCATCCACTCGCCGGTGTTTGAGTTGCGGAAAATTAGGTCGCGCAGTAGCCCGTGCTGTGCCCGTATGTCGTATAGGCTTACGCCGTTGCGCCGCACGTAGCCGTCAATGGCATTCCTCACCCGGTTGTGGAAGTCGTCCATCAGCCAGCACTGCGTGATGGGGTATATCTTGTCGAAGGCTCCGGTAATGTGGAATCCTATGGCCCCCTCGGTGAGTCCCGCGTCTTTGGGCAGTTCGCACAGCTCCTCGGCAGTGTACCACCGCTTGTTGGCGCATCCGAACTCAAGCTTGTTGCGGTAGCCGAATATTTTCCCGGAGCCCATGATGGGGTCGAACTCGGGCAGTTCTATCTTTCCTATTCTCGTAAGCTGGTCTAGCACTTGCTGCTGTTTGGCTTTCAGCTGCTCGTCGTAGCGCAGGTTCTGCCACTTGCATCCGCCGCAGGTGCCGAAGTGCTTGCACCGTGGCTCCACCCTTAGGGGGCTCAGCTCAATGAATCTCAGCACCCGTGCTTCGCAGTATTTATGCTTCTTGCGCACCACTTGCAGGTCTACAACGTCGCCCGGCACGCAGAAGGGAGCAAACACCACCATATCGTCGACATGGGCCACGCACTTTCCCTCGGCAGCTACATTCTCTATCAGTACATTTTCAAAAACAGGCAGGCTTTTTTTGGCTCTTGGCATACTTAATCTTATAATTTTGTGCAAAGTTAGACATTTTTTTGTGTATTTAGTTTGAAGAACGCCAAATTTATTCTACCTTTGCACAATAATATATTTTTTGTGCAAATACATCAACTATTATGAGTGAAAAGAGAGTTTACACCTTCGGCAACGGAAAGGCTGAAGGAAGGGCGGACATGCGTAATCTGCTCGGTGGCAAGGGTGCCAACCTTGCAGAAATGAATCTTATCGGCGTTCCCGTTCCTCCAGGATTTACAATTACAACAGAGGTATGTAGTGAGTATTACGAGAAAGGTAAGGATGATGTTGTGGCTTTGCTCCGCGACGATGTGGAGAAATCAATGAAGCATATCGAGGACACTATCGGCAAGAAATTCGGCGACCCCGAGAATCCACTGCTCGTTTCGGTGCGTTCGGGTGCCCGCGCCTCTATGCCCGGCATGATGGACACCATCCTGAACCTCGGTCTGAACGATGACGTGGTTGAGGGACTGGCCAAGAAGACCAACAACCCCCACTTTGCATGGGACAGCTACCGCCGCTTTGTGCAGATGTACGGCGACGTGG
>CAZUWO010000200.1:0-3586 GCA_964623995.1 uncultured Prevotella sp.
CCTGCAATATATTTCTTCACATTGTATTATAAGCGACAAACGTGGTAATGCCTGTTATTTTTCAATCGTGGATGTTGCTAAAATCCGTCTTATTTTTCTAACTAACAAAATACCTTTTGCTACGTAGCATTTAATATTAAGTTACCTAACAAAATACTTTTTTCTATAAGATTACAACATCGTAAGGCATCATATCGGATCAACTTTAAAGGTAAAACGTACCGCATTCTAACAGTTTCTGCTCCGTAAAGGCATTTTTGTGGGCAGCATACGCTACTAACTCACCACGCATACCATTATCTTCCGATTGCCATTAGCGGCAAAACGGCCAACTTACAGCATATATTTCTCTGCCAAAGACCAATTATTTTCAACAAAAATCAATTTATTTTTGTATCCTTAGCCCACTGTGAACATGTGGTTTTATCACTTCTTTATATAAGCAATCAAATAGTGCCCATCGTGCTAATAATTTGATTTCGCTTTTCCTATATTATACCTTTGCAGTCGTGTTAAGGATCCTGCAACACACCAGCAAACATTAATCATTAACCATTTAAAATTAAAACAAAAACTATGGCAGTATTTTACAAACTCTACAAGGACAACCGCAAGACTGGCAAATCGACAGGTAAGTGGTACGCAAGGGCAACAATGGTGGGCGTGGTTAACCTCGACCGCCTTGCAGAGGAGATGCAATCGAATTGTACAGTAAAGAAAAGCGACATCAAGGCTGTGCTCACCGAGCTCGTGGAAACTATGAAACGCGCGCTCCAAGACGGCAAAAAGGTGAAGCTTGACGGGCTTGGCTCCTTCAAGATAGGCATACACGGGCTCGGCGCCGAGACGGCAAAGGAGTATCTTCCGGCCAAGAACATAACCTCGCTCAGCCTCAACTTCACTCCTGAGCTTCACGTAAGTGCCGACCGAAAGTACTCCACCACCTTCCTCAGTGGCGTAAGCGTGCAGGAGGCAAGTACCTACGAGGACTTCAAGAAGGCCGATAAGGCCACTACTCAAACCGGCACTGAGGGCTGAACCCATGAATCGCACAAAGTGGATAGAGCTGCTCCGCATAGTGGCGGCAGTGCTTGCGGGCCTCATAGGGGCCCTTGGCGGCAACGCAATGATAAACTATTAGCCACGCTTAGCGGTTACAGCAGGTAACCCAATCTGTTATTTCTGATGGCTAAACGCCCAAAGTAATTGCACCAATGAGACACCATAACCCTCTGCTCGTATAAGAAGATGGACTTTTCCATACTACAAGCTCAAGGCCCTTTCCCACGCTAAGTGAAAAGGGGCCTTGAATTTTGTTACTTAACTATGCTGTCAAGCCAGTTGAAAAGTTCATTTAAAGAGTAGTCACCACTGTGTGGACGGTTCCACGCAAGCAAGTAGTTGACGTCCTTTCCAAGGTTCTTGGCCTTAACTGAAAGGTTCAAGGCTATGGGGAAAGCAGTGTCGCGGTCTATCGCTCCATGACGTATGTACCAGTGTGGAGCCACAGTTGACTGGACAGACTGCATTTGTTCCATTGCATTTAGCAACTTTTCGTTCTGTTTTACCACATGACTCAAGGCCACACCATGCTTGGATGAGCTGTAGCTGGTGAAGTTAGCAGGATTGTTTTTCACGTCACCAAACTCGTCGTTCTCGCCACTTGCCTCGTTGCCGGCTACGCCCCAAGCATCAAAAGCCGGTGCCGACTTGAGCGGAGTCTTGTTTGCTACGTAGTTGAGATATGTGGTCATGTCGAGATCTGTGATATATTCCCCCACTCTTTTCTGCATCGTTAGCGGAGGCATACCACCCATTTTCTTGTTCATTATTTCAACGTTGGCATTGTTTGCCTTACCATTTAGCGGAGCAAAGGTGCCCCCTTCCTGACTGAAAGTAAAGCCAATAGAGTCAGGAATGTCTGCTCCGGCATCCTTGGCAATCTGGGCCGAGCGGATAATCTCGCTCTTAATGAAACCGAGATAATTATCACCGGTGAGCTGAGTGCCATTATCAAGCCTTAGACCTAGGCTGTTAATATAGGCCGGAAACTGTGCCGCCAGCTCCTTGGTTACCTCCCTATGGGCGGCATCGTTGGCCTTTCGTGAGTCGGTATTGCCATAAAGCCACTCGTAAGCCATATCGGCATGACTCAAATCTGATATAGGACAGAAGCAAACAGCTGCGAAAACGTCGTCGCGTTCCTTGGCTGCCCCCATCTTGTCGAGCAGCGTTTCATAGTCAGGATTATTGCCCGAAGCTCCGAGAAGTGCCGACATTGCGCCTCCGGCCGACGTTCCGTCGGAGATAATCTTATTGGCATCGCCAGGCATTTCCTTGTCGAAGTGGCGCAAATAGCGCACTGCTGCCTTAAGATCGAGTATGGCTGCAGGAGCCTTTCCGTTGTATACAGGTTTCTTTTTAACTGTTACAAACGACGAACGGCCGCGGGCTCCGGGTATGGCTACAACATAACCTCGAAGCAAAGCCATGCCCGTGGCATCGCCGGCCGACACTGTTCCAGGCGCTGAGGGCATGTATCCGCCTATGTTGTTCTTAAGAAAGATGGGCGAAATCTGCGTCGCACGGTCGGGAACAAACACGTTAACGTACTGATAAGTTGAGTCTTCAACGTTAGTAACATAATAAAGATTTGTGTAAGCAGTATAGTGAACCGTCTGCCCTGTGGGCATTTTCACAGACCCCGCCACGCCTTTCGCCGGATTGAAAGCCAATTGTGGCTTTACCGTACGAGCAACACCGGCACACACAAACAGTACCGTTGCCATCGCTGTTACGAAAAACTTCTTCATGGTTTGAATCTTTACTTATTGAAAAATGTTATGAACTCTAAACAAACAAGACCCCTTTCTTAGCCCATAACCGGATTTACATGACCGCAAAAATGCACGCCAAAACACGTTATACCAAAGGATTCAGGTGCAAAGTTAGCTACTTTTTGCCATACATAACAGAATGAAAACAAAGTTTAACCGGCTTTAGCAGGAGAAAACAGTAGCTTGATTGCGTGATGTTTTGCCTGAAAGTAAAGTAAAATTAGAATGTCTCTTAACCGCATTATTACCAAAAACTCATCATATTTTTGCCTATATAGCGGAAAATTATTAATTTTGCACGTTATTTGTTCGAACATAAAAAACACTCTGTATAATGAAGATTTCATATAAATGGCTGAAGGAGTATGTCGACTTCGACCTGACTCCACAAGAAACAGCCGACGCTCTTACGTCGACAGGCCTTGAAGTTGACTCTCTAGAAGAGGTGCAAAGCATTCGCGGTGGGCTTAAAGGACTCTATGTTGGCAAGGTTCTCACGTGCGAGCCACACCCCAATTCAGACCATCTGCACGTAACAACGGTGGACCTTGGCAAGGAAGAGCCACAGCAGATAGTATGTGGTGCAGCCAACGTGGCAGCCGGAGAGAAAGTTATTGTGGCCGATCTTGGTTGCATACTCTACGACGGCGACAAGGAGTTTACCATAAAGAAGAGCAAGCTTCGCGGCATAGACAGCTACGGCATGATATGCGCTGAAGACGAGATAGGCGTGGGAAACGACCACTCCG
>CAZUWO010000201.1:0-3580 GCA_964623995.1 uncultured Prevotella sp.
ATCAATGTTAGGCTGTCGAGACCATAAACATTCTTGGCTTTCGCAATAGAATTGAGAGTTCTTGTCCCATCATAATCCAATATAATTCTTTGTGCCGGTATACCACGAGCTACTAGGGAATCGAGGATATCCTGTGGTTCATCGCAGCCATTCTTTTGAGTTTGGGCGTAATTCCCACCACTTGCTATGATAAAATCAATTTTCCCAGCTTTGTACAATTCATCGGCTGCTTTGATACGATTGTCAAAGTTGTAATTATGTGCACCTCCGGGAGTAATCGGAGAAGTCGCCAACAACAGACCAATTTTATTGTGTGGTGTTTCTGCCGAATTATCGTAAGTCTTGCCAGTGGCGCTCCATATTACAATGAAGTGGGATATAAGAACTCCGGACAACACAGCCAAGATGACCGCAAAACCACAGATTGAGATACGTGTCAGCCACTTCCTTTTCATTTACGGCGTATTCTAATATTATTATCCGTATCAAGAACTTAATATTTCTTGATTTCCTTTACACCTCCAAATGCGCTCAGGCGTACTTTGAAGGCTTCGTGACAATCATGGCAGCAGTACTGATGCCATGTCCGGCCATAGCCGATGTTTGCACCTATGATACCTAAGGCACCACCGGTAGCCATGTTTATCAGAGCACCACCTACAACGGCTCCTGTTTTAGCAAGGGCATCACTTACCTTGCCGTTAGTTGTCTTTGATGTGTTGTAGCCACCGCAGTGGGGGCATTTTACGAGAGTTGCCATATCTTATTTTTTTGATTTTTACACTATTATATATCAGGAGCTCGAAAAGGTAAATGATTCATAATAGTTTTTCGCAGATTTCTCTTTCTATTTCGAGGAGAGCAGCGTAGTTATGCTTATTAGCAGTCAGTCGTTGCATGATTTCTTCAGCGACTTCTCTGTGATTGATATTCTTGTCCGGATGCGCTTCCATTGAGAGTTTCTTATATAGCACTTTAGCCTTGACCATGCCATCAACAACATTAATGCTCTCATCAGATTTGATGGTCTTCCTGAAGCATATCCGATTGAAGAGTCTTATCAATGCGTTCATATTTATCGAATATAATACTGGCTGAGATTGGCAAGTTTTTTCAAAGAGTAGTTCTTGCCGAAGCCAGTGGTTTTACCTTTGATTACAAGGGTATCAAATCCCATAGCCATAAGCTGGCGAACGAATGCAGCGTTGTCTGTGATATAGGAAGCCAGTTCGTTGATTTCCGATTCTTTAAGAGCAACATCATTCTCGATGCTGATTTTGAAACCACTTCGCAACCAGAGGGAACTCATCTCGTGGGCATACTCTCTGCATCCCTGAGAGATGGATACTTTACACATACGGCTGAACTCACCGCTCATAAAGTATTCTTTGAATGCTGCGTTCATCTGGTTGATTATTCTCATTCTCTCAAATGAACCGTCGAGAAGGGAATTGATGAGATTGGTAATAATACTTTTGATACTCATGGCTATCAGTTTATTTTATCGGCGAGATATGCCTTGTTATCAATCATAATGATGTAGCCGGTGTAGCGAGTAAACATATTCTTCTCCACAGTGATTGAAGTCGTGGAAACGCAGAACATTCCCTCTCGGCTTCCATAAGCGTAGCTATTGAAAGTAAGCCCGGAGTTAGTGATAGTCCCCATGCGGCGAAGAGAGAAGGCATTGTTGCCTATTACGAGTCGGTCAGAATTGACCTGTACTGTGAAGGATGTCGTCTGCTGGTTGAGAACATCGTACTTGACACGATACGTGGCTGCATTTGCCACAACTGCGCTTATCATAAGGATAAGCAGGATGATTGTTTTCTTCATTTTCTTTTGTGTTTGAGAAGTTAATACATCCATATATACACCGTAATAAAAAAGGTAAACGCGGATTGTCAAATTTATCCGCGTTTATTTTCTCGTCATTCATGTTTTTGATTAGATCATATCTTTCCTCCTCATGTTATGGGTTATAGTCATTACATCCCTAATGCCAAAATATGTTGCTAATGAGCCATAAAGGAAGTACATGCCTGCGAGAGCTCCGGCTTCGAGTGATGCAGCCCCAACTACTATGGCTATTGCAGATACAATGTAAATAAGCCCAAGTAAAGCGGCAATACCAGCGACTATAATGGAGAAGATCTGGAATACTTTGAAGTGAGTGGGGGTCGGCGGAAGCATTTCCACATAACTCGTCTGCTGACGCTGTTCATAATATGAAGCATAGTCTAACCTATACGTTTCATTAGCAATTTCCATACATTCTTCCGAGGTGGGATTAGCATTTAGAGATGACTTGGCTTTCAAAAGACTGATTGCTCGGCCGATTGAACCAAAGGTGAAGAAACCGAATACAATAAGTGCAATCCAATCGTTTATCCCTACGGCGAATACTGCAATACTAATCACTATTGTAGTAACTGCGAAGTAAATAGCTGTTACAAGTTCGATTGTTGCCTCACGAGAAAGACGCTTGCTGAAAGTGGATACATTACCGGTGTAAACATCTTCAAGGATGGGCACAATCTGAGACACGCGCTCGTAGGTAAGAGTTTTTGGCATTACTCGATTTAGGAGCCAAGATAGACCCCAGACGGCAGCAAGTGCCACAAGAAAAGTATTGTTGTCAATGAAGCTGTTGTTGATGAGTCCAAGAATAGGATATATCAAGATCCAGAGGACAAAGTAGAAGCTGGTTTTCATAATTGTTTCTGATTATTTGTTCGTGTAATGACATTCTTAACCGGAATCACTTATGTCTTTGTTTTATCTTTTTGAGGATTGTTTCATAAGCGCTTTAAAAGCAGCTGACTCCCGAAATTCAAGTGGGAAATAACGTTTATAATGTTCAAAATTATATGGATCATCCGACTCTATCGATGATCGAAGTTCATCAATAGCTTTTGCTGTATTATTCTGAGAATAATATATTGCGGCCTGCAAATGGTCACGGAAGAATTTGTCAGGGAATCGCTCGATTAACGACTGTATATAATCTATTATAGACAAGTCGAGCTCCACTTCTACGCTTTTATTAAGTTTTGGGTCATAATAGCCCGCACTCGGACTGGTAATGCCATCTAATGGTATATCGATCGTTATGCCTCTACCTTCAACATCTGTCATGTAGAATATCAGTATATTGTGAGGCTCATAGTACTCGGTTTTCCAAAATTGGGTTAGGCAAAATGGAGAGAGTGGATCGCCATATTCATTTGCGGAACACCAGGGCTCTTCTAATATTTCGGGTTCACAATAAGAATAATACGAAAATTCGGACAGTTCCTGAATATTGCTAAGCCAGGTCTCTATCTCTCTTTGATACTGCACTGACAGAGACCCATCATCGTTTGCCGTGGGCAGGCAACCAAGTTGGTCGAAAGTGTCGAGCATCAGGCCCTGAGTGTCCGGCTTGGCAACTTCCTGTTCTTGTTTCATTTCTTCGTCGTTTTGAGAATTATACATGTCAGCCACAGCTTCGTCATACTGGCGGATAATTGAACTATTTGACTCGTCTTCTTTTTTTATTCAGCTTGTTGCTAAATAGGCGAGAAAGAAAACTACGCCT
>CAZUWO010000202.1:0-249 GCA_964623995.1 uncultured Prevotella sp.
GGCCTGACATTTATATTATGAAGGTTGTAGTCCTGTAATGCATTCTCTATAAAATTCTATAATTGCTTGTTTTTTCCACCATTATTCATTAACTTTGCAAAGTTTGGTAAGTTTTGAATAATGAAAAAGTGCCTTCTATTGTTGCTTTTACTTGTTCTCCACATGTCTATGGCATGTGGACAGCAGTTCAAGTGGAATCAGAAGAACCAAAACTACGTCAACCAATTCAAGGATTTGGCCATCAGGGAG
>CAZUWO010000202.1:259-3576 GCA_964623995.1 uncultured Prevotella sp.
GGAACGGTGGCACATACCCGCAAGCATCACTTTGGCACAGGGGCTGTTGGAGAGTGGGGCAGGGCAGAGTGACCTTGTCAGACACGGCAATAACCACTTCGGAATCAAGTGTCATGGCTGGACCGGACGCACCACTTACCACGACGATGATGCCACTGGCGAGTGCTTCCGGGCCTACGACGATGCCCTACAGAGTTATGAAGACCACAGCCGCTTCCTTGCTTCCAGTCAGAGATACCGGAGCCTTTTCAGCCTGCCCATAACCGATTACCGCGGATGGGCGCATGGATTGAAAAAAGCTGGCTATGCCACTAATCCCCGTTATGCCCAGTTACTCATTGGAATTATAGAAACTTACAACCTCAGTCAGTACGATAGGGCCACAAGCTATGACCATTTTATAGTAAAGCATAGTGGCGTCGACCGCAAGGAATTGCCTGGAACAACACTCCACTCCATAAAGAAAGCCAACAAGAATTATTACATCATAGCCCGCAGTGGAGATACTTTCAAGAGCATAGGCAAGGAAATTGGCATCAGTTGGCGAAAGATTGCAAAGTATAATGAGCGCGACAAGCACGACAAACTCGCCGATGGTGAGGTAATTTGGCTGAAGAAGAAGCGCCGTCATGCTGACAAGCAGTTCAAGAAGCATCCCCATACGGTTACGGTAGGTGAGAGTATGTACTCCATTTCCCAAAAATACGGTATCAGGATGAAGAACCTCTACAAGATGAACAATCTTTCCCCCGACTACCAAATAACTGTTGGCGACAGGCTCCGGGTGTATTGATATATCAGCCTTCCAAAACCTTATTTTTATCACTTCAGTACCGTAATTTCATTACGGTACTCTCGTAACTTCATTACGGGACTTCCGTAACGGGATTACGGAACTTTCGTAACGGGATTACAGAAGTCCCGTAATCGGATTACGAAAGCCTTGTAACACGATTACGGGAATCCATCGACTTACTCTTCTTGTAAGTATCTCAGAATCAAGCGATTAGTTTTTACATCGATTTAAATCCTCATTTTTATTAGAACTTTTTTGCTTTAAACCGTACTTTTGTCAATATTTCTTTTTAAATTTGTAGCTGAAACCATGTGCGAAGCCTTTGTTCAGACTGCATAATAAATGCATCAATCCAGCAATAGGGGCGGAAAAAGGTGCTCATGTGGAGTGCCTTGCATTGGTGTTTTATACGAATAAGGCGTTTATCTGACGCATGTTCTTGACTCTTAGAAATCTCGCAAATTTCCAATTGCTGTCAAAGAACATTGCAACGATAGATGTCCAGTGGTGTGTTTTCACCAGCCTTAGGTGTGTACCTTATTAATAAGGTACGCGCCAAGGTGTGGTATTTCATATCAGCGTGGACTTCTGTGTTGCTCGTTCCGACAGCAAGGCTATGCGAGAGCCTCTAAGAGTGGAATGGGCAACTATCAGAGTTCCACGCTTTTTTTGTATACCGACGTTAACAATCTTCCTAAATAGAGAGGCTTAAGCTTATGCTTATAGACAACAAAACAGACCGTTATCCCGACGATGGCCTTAATATCAAAACCGTATGGGACTTTATTCGGGAATATGCAGGAGCAAAACCAGATTCTAATCGGGAGGTTCCTCATGGTAAACTCGACATAGTAACAGGCTATTTCACCATCCGTGCGCTTAGCATACTGTACCATGATATTCCCGAAGAGGACCATTTCCGCATAGTTTCATCAGAGATGATAGGGGCCGATGATAAAGTTGACAAAGTAATAGACCTGTTAAATGGCGACCTAAGTATAAGTCAGGCATTACGGTTAAGCGATTACGCTCGCGAGGCAAAAGCCTTTCTGCAGCGCGACACTGTTGATGTGAGAGCCATTCTTGGAGCTTTCTGCCACGCTAAAGTCTATATGTTCCGTAATAACCAACCCCACGGCGACAGCTTTTACCTTACCGGCAGCAGCAATCTGACCGATGCAGGGCTTGGTCTTAAGCAATCGGCCAACGTTGAGCTAAATATGGGCTCGGCTGTAAAGTTGAACGACAACAACTACAAGGAGCTTGCGGCGTGGTTTAACGACTTATGGAAGTCAGCTTGCAGCACTATTCCGTCAGAACCGGGCAATTCCGCCTCGCCGGTCATAAGCGTTAAGGAGTACTTCATTAATCAAATTGATGAGTATTACCGTAAGTACAGCCCTGAAGAAGTTTATTACAAGATTCTCTATGAACTCTTTCAGGCCGACATAGAACTCGAAGACAGTTCTGAACACCGCAAGGATATGGCCCGCTTGCAGTCCAGTGTTATATGGAACACGCTGTTCAACTATCAGCAAAAGGGCGTAATCTCACTCATAAAAATGCTCCGAAAGTACGGCGGAGCTATTCTTGCCGATGCCGTAGGGCTTGGAAAGACGTTCTCGGCGCTTGCTGTCATCTACTATTTTCAGCATCAAGGCTATCTTCCTGTGGTGCTATGCCCTAAGAAATTGGAACTGAACTGGCTGCAATACCGCCGTGGCCACAACTCACGTTTTGAGAAAGATGACTTTGATTATATCGTCCGTTTCCACACCGACCTGCAAGACGGGCGGCTGGAAAATTCTTACCATGATTACAAGTTGGACTATTTGCAGACCCATCAGAAGCTTTTGCTGGTCATTGATGAAAGTCACAACCTGCGAAATGAGAAGTCCGGCCGATACATTACTCTGATTAATGAGCTGATAACTAACCAAAACGGACAGGAAAACCGTGAAGTAAAGATCCTAATGCTGTCGGCAACGCCCATAAATACCGGTTTGCGCGATGTCAAGGGACAATTCAATCTTATTGGCCACAATGCTGATAATGCTTTTAATACCGCAGAGTTTGGCATTCCATCGCTTCAAAATCTGTTTAGAGATGCCCAACGCCTTTACACTAATTGGTGTAAAGATCCCGACCGAACCATTGGTGGCTTCATTTCCTTGCTGCCCCAGAAGTTCTTCAACCTTACCGATAAGCTCATCGTTGCACGTACACGCAAGCTCATTGAAAATACTTTGGGAGAGGATTTGGGCTTCCCCCAAAAGGAGAAACCAACAAATATATATCAAGGTATTGAGCATCTGGGCAAACTTAAAACCATTAATGACATCTATAACGCATTCGACAAACTTAGCCTTACGGCTTATCAGCCAAGTCTTTTCCTGCATGAGTCTCGCAAGGAGGCCAATAAGGGGGCCGCTACTGACTGGAATGACAATGTTAACCGTGAGCGTTTCCTTGTTAAAATGATGGGTATCCTGTTTATGAAGCGGCTTGAAAGTTCATGGTA
>CAZUWO010000203.1:0-3452 GCA_964623995.1 uncultured Prevotella sp.
AATAATTGTTTAGACCATTGGAATGTAATTTTACAGAAAAAATAACATATTACTTTATTAGAATGATATTTGAACAAAGTCAGTAATTATTTGGCTGCCTTTGTTCATTATTTCGCCAAATCTTTTGTACCTTTGCACGCGGAAACAACGATTCTCTTTACCGGGACTCATTTCATAGTCTTATCTTTAGGTCGCTCCAACAACAGTCTTTGTTGCAACTTCCTCGCAAAAAAGGATGGTAAGGAAGATGGTATAAAACAACAAAGATTGCATTTATGGAGAAAGTAAAAAGAAGCAAGAAAGAATGGGCAAGGCGCTACGTCGGTTTCGTATTCATAATGTTCGTCGTGGCGTTCGGCATTTCATTGTCAATACGTGCCAATCTTGGCTCATCATCAATCTCAGCTCCTCCATACGTCATTTCGCTTATACCAGGAATGCCGCTGACAATGGGCACTTTGGTCATAATAATGCACCTTATGTTCATTGCCGGACAGATACTTGTATTGCAAAAGGACTATGAGCCACGGCAGTTGTTGCAAATAGTCGTCACACTGGTTTTCGGCTTCTACACCGATGTTACGATGTGGATGACAAGCTTCTTGCAGATCCCTGCCGCATTGCCTCATGCCATTGCATGGCCTTTGCAGTTCGTCGAACTGCTCATTGGTGGAGCCATCCTTGCCTTCGGTATCGCATGTGAAGTCAGAAGCGACACGCTGATGCTTGCACCAGAAGGGCTCTCGCTGGCAATATCGAGGAAGTTCAATAAGGACTTTGGCAAGGTTAAGATAGTTTCCGATACACTTCTCGTCGTCATTGCCATCGTGCTGATGTTCATTTACTTCCGCCACTGGGATTGGAAGATGATAGGCGTTGGAACACTTGTCAGCATGTTCTATGTGGGCTTCATGGTAAGGGTTGTCACTCCTCACATTTCATGGCTTGACTTTATATTCATTCCTAAAGATGAAAGGGCAAATGCATCCAGGGAAGAGGAGCTTGTACGTCCGGAAGGAAAATCACTGCCGTTTGTTATCACCATTGCCCGCGAATATGGCAGTGGCGGACACGAACTTGGACAGCTGCTTGCCAACCGCCTTGGCGTTGAGTTTTATGACCGTGGCATTATTGACGAGACAGCCAAGGAACTCGGCTACACCCAAGAATTTGTGCGTGAGAACGAGCAAAACATAAGCACAAGCAAGTTGTGGGAGCTTGTATTCACCGACAAGACAATCCCTATGTCGATGAATCCTTCGCGCGACGATGCCATCTTCGTAAGCGAAAGCCGCATCATCCGCAACATTGCCATGAAAAAGCCGTGCATCATTATAGGTCGTTGCGCAAACTGGGTTCTCCGCAATGATGACAGGGTACTGAGAATATTCGTAACCTCTGACAAGGACGATGCCGTAAAGAGAATTATGGACCGCGACGGTCTCTCCTATGAGAATGCAGAAAAGCGCATAGAGCATGTCAACACCGGACGCTCAAACCACTATCTGCAATACACCAATCACCGTTGGACAGACCCTCACGGCTACGACCTCGTCATCAACACAAGCCGCCTCGGACTAAAGCAGTGTGCCGACGTTATAATGGAAATTTATAATCAGAAAGTTAAATAGAGCAAGATAATTACGACTTCCTGTATTTCATAGGTGTCATGCCGGTCAGCTTCTTGAAGAATTTATTGAAGAATGAGGGGTTAGGGAAATTCAGACGCTCGGCAATCTCATAAACAGGCATGTCGCTATGGCGGAGAAGGATTTTGGCTTGCAATATGACAGAGCGGTTAATCCATTGCACGATGGTCTGACCGCTCTGTTGCCTTATAACCTTGCTCAGGTATCCAACGGAGACAAATAGTTGACTGGCAAAGTATTCTGGCTTATGTTCTCTTCCTTCACGCGTATTCAGAAGGTCGATGAATTGCTCGAATAGCTGCTTGCCACGGGAGTCATGCTCTGAACTTTCAGCCTTGACATTCGCATTCTTGCTAAGGCGGATGGCATATTCCAACGCAGCCTCGGCAAGTCTGTCATATTCGGGATTTATTTCATCGTTATTTTCCTTGGCGCACTGCCATAGCAAGCGGATGTATGTCTTGTATCTGTCCGCTTCCTGAGTTGACAATGCTAGGACATGCGGATGATTAAACTTATGGGTAGTCCTTAGATTGGCAAACGAGAAGGAAAGGAAATTAATGTCAGCAGAAACCTTCTCAAACTGGAATATTGCCTGTTCGGGTATGATAAGCAATGAGCCTGATTTGACATTAAATGTCTCTAAGTTGACATCAATTATAATCTCGCCCTCAGTAAACAACATAACCCTTCCTCCTTCAATGCGGTAAGGCTCGCCAATGGGTAATCCAGCCTTGCGGATTGGTTGTGCGTCGAGGGTTACAATGCGGTCGGAAGATATATAGAAATCGTCTGCTGGAGCAACCCGCTCTTTAATCCGCTGCATCGTCAGTTCGTTTATCTTCTTTGCCATAGCCTGTCTCTGTGTTTTTGTTCGGCAAAGATAATAATTTGTTGCGAAATAATCTATATGTAAGCCATAAAACCCGTATCAGAACATTTTCTGACTGCATGGGATAACGTGTTTATTATGGATTGTGTCTAACTTTGCACTGTCAATAAACAAATAAAAGATTAAGATTATGAATAAAGCAGATTCATTGAAGATTTGGAAACCGGCTTATGAGTTTCGCAAGGAAACAAGCTGGTCTGGTATTCTCTATAAAGAGCCGGCAGGAAAGCATCTGCTGAAGAAGGGCTTTCAGGTTGACGACGATTTCCATCCTCTGGAGCACGACATCCTTTGGGAGAAAGACGTTGCTGTTGAGATGCGCGATGGAGTGAAGATTTACACCGACGTGTATCGCCCTACAACCGACGAGAAAGTTCCGGCTATAATCGTTTGGAGCCCTTACGGTAAGAACTCTGGCAATGGCGACCGCTATAAGAACATCTTCCGCCAACTTGGCATTGATATGAAGTGCGTCAGCGGTTTGCAGAAGTGGGAAGGTCCCGACCCCGACTATTGGGTGGGCCATGGCTATGCCATCCTTCATCCTGATACTCGCGGCATAGGTCAGTCGGAAGGCGACATCACGATGGTCGGCACTCAGGAGGGTCGCGACGGCTACGACCTCGTGGAGTGGGCTGCACGGCAGGAGTGGTGCAACGGCAAGGTATCGTTTGCCGGCACAAGTTATCTCACCTTCTCACAGTGGTTTATAGGTGCCGAGTGCCCTCCGCATCTTGCCTGCCTGCAACCGAGCGAAGGTTTTACAGATGCATTCCGCGACCTTTGCCGTCGTGGCGGTATGCCCGACTTCGTCTTTGCACGTGGATTGCAGACCAATCATCAGGGCAACCAGCGTCGTGAGGACGTTTATGAGGAGTGCCAGAAGTATCCGTTCATCAACAACGACCTGT
>CAZUWO010000204.1:0-3444 GCA_964623995.1 uncultured Prevotella sp.
AACATACATAACAAGCTCGTGAGCTTTCCCTGCGTCGGCGTAGGCGACTCGGTGTGGCACATCTTCCCCGTGCTTTCGCCGTGCAGAGACAAGCTGCAGAGCTACCTGCAGAGCCACGGCATTGGCACCAACATACACTACCCAGTGCCGCCCCACAAGCAGGGGGCCTACAAGGAGTGGAGCGGGCTCAGCCTTCCCATAACCGAGCGCATCCACCGCGAGGAGCTCAGCTTGCCATGCAACCAAACCATGACCGACGAGGAAACAGAATTCGTGGTAGAAACCATTAATCAATTTAAACCGTTATGATAGTTTGCATAGCCGAAAAACCAAGCGTGGCCCGCGATATAGCCCGCGTGCTGGGCGCTAACCGCGACATGAAAGGCTACATGGAGGGCAATGGCTATCAGGTTACGTGGACCTTTGGCCACCTCTGCGAGCTTAAGGAGCCCAACGACTACACCGACAACTGGAAGCACTGGAGCCTTGTCGCCCTGCCCATGATACCGCAGCGGTTTGGCATTAAGCTTATAAACGACGACGGCATCAGGCGGCAATTCGGCATCATAAAGTCGCTCTACGACAAGGCCGACGAAATTATAAACTGCGGAGACGCTGGGCAGGAGGGCGAGCTCATACAGCGATGGGTGATGCAGAAGGCCGGAGTGGGGTGCCCAGTGCGAAGGTTGTGGATTTCGTCAATGACCGACGAGGCCATCAGAGAGGGCTTCAGCAACCTGAAAGACGAGAGCAACTACCAGCCACTCTACCTTGCAGGGCTCTCAAGGGCCATCGGCGACTGGCTGCTGGGCATGAACGCCACACGCCTCTACACGCTCAAATACGGGCAAAACCATCAGGTGCTGTCAGTGGGCAGGGTGCAGACGCCAACGCTCGCGCTCATAGTGAACCGCCAAAAGGAGATAGACAGCTTCAAGCCCGAGCCCTACTGGGTGCTCTCAACCTTTTACCGCGACACGCTCTTCACAGCCACCAAAGGGCGGTTCGGCAGCAAGAGCGAGGGCGAGGAAGCACTAAGCTCCATACAGGGCACACCATTCACCATAACAAGCGTGGTGAAGAAAAACGGACTGGAAGCCCCTAAACAGCTCTACGACCTCACCTCGCTGCAGGTGGACTGCAACCGCAAGTTCGGCTTCTCGGCAGAAATGACACTCAACCTCATACAGTCGCTCTACGAAAAGAAGATTACCACCTACCCCAGAGTGGACACACAGTACCTTTCCGACGACATCTACCCCAAGTGCCCGGCCATAATGAACGGCCTTTACCAAACCACGCGCGCGGGCCGGAGCCCCTACGCAGCGCTCGTAAGGCAGCTCGGCGGCAAGCCACTGAAGAAGTCTAAGCGAGTGTTCGACACATCAAAGGTAACCGACCACCACGCCATCATACCCACAGGAGTGCCCCCGCGCAGCCTCACCGACGCCGAAGAGCACGTGTTCGACCTCATAGCACGCCGCTTCATAAGCGTGTTCTACCCCGACTGCAAGTTTGCCACCACCACCGTAGGAGGGCAGGCTGCAGAAGTGCAGTTCAGGGCCACGGGCAAGATAATACTCGAGCAGGGCTGGCGCACCGTTTACGGCGGCGACGCCAGCGGGCAGCCAGACGACAAGCTGCTGCCAGAGTTCGTAAAGGGCGAGCAAGGACCCCACACACCCACGCTCACCGAGAAAATGACGCAGCCCCCAAAGCACTACACCGAGGCCACGCTGCTGCGGGCAATGGAAACCGCCGGCAAGTTTGTCGACGACGAAGAGCTGCGGGCTGCGCTAAAGGAGAACGGCATAGGGCGACCCTCGTCGCGAGCCGCAATCATAGAAACCCTCTTCAAGCGCCACTACATACGCCGCGAGCGCAAGAACATCGTGGCCACGCAGACGGGCATCGAGCTCATAGACACCATACACGAGAAACTGCTCACCAGCTGCGAGCTCACCGGAATATGGGAGAAGAAGCTGCGCGACATAGAGCACGGCAAGTACAGCGCGGCGCAGTTCATAGCCGAACTCAAGGAGCAGGTTACGCAAATCGTTGCCGACGTGATTAGCGACAACAGCAACCGCCACATAGTAACCGTAGGCCCCAAAAACGACAAAGCCGGCAAGGCAGAGCCAAAGCGCAAGCCACGCAAGAAGGCCACGGCCCAAAAAGCCGCAAAGGCAAAGAAAGAAGACCCCGACGCCATAGTGGGCAAGCCATGCCCCCTGTGCGGCAAGGGCCACATCATAAAGGGCAAGACAGCCTACGGCTGCAGCCGCTGGCGCGAGGGATGCACATGGCGCAAGCCCTTTGCACCGAAATCTTAGCATAAACTCAGCATAATTCCTCAATAAAACCACACCCAGCGGCGTTATAAAAATATGAAAAAGATACTTTTATTATTGACTCTCACGCTGCCACTCCTTGCCCAAGCCCGCAAGGATCAGGGCACAACCACGATCTATCCGCGCATAGGACTAAACTGGTCAAAGTTTACCGGCGACAAGATATATACCGGCACAGAAGGCGCAAACCTCAGCTCCAAGTATCTCACGGGATTCACCGGTGGCGTGGAGGTGCAGCACCAGTTCAACCATGTCATTGCCGCAAGCATAGGAGCCCTGTACAGCCGTCAGGGCACCTCATTCGAAAAAGACCCCGAGATGGGCCAATTCAACATGAAAACCGACAACATACTGGTGCCAGTACTGTTTGTGGCCACATCAAGAATAGGAGTCGACTTCAAGCTGGGGCTGCAGCCAGAGTTCGTGGTCCACACGTCTTACCACGACGTATTCCGCAAGGTAAACCTCTCAATGCCCGTGGGGCTGGCCTACGAATGGCAGCACTTCGCCCTCGACGTGCGCTACAACATAGGGCTTACCAAAATATACAAGCACGCCGACAGCTACGACAAGTCGCACGGCAGCACCTTCCTCATCACCCTCGGCTACGCCTTCGACCTGTAGCCCCACACCCCCGAAGTCAATAGCGGAGGCCCCGCATCGGCAAAAACGGACGGAGTCTCCGCCATTTTTATGTAAAATAGTGCAGTTTTAGCAGTGTATTTTATGTAAAATAGTGCAGTTCGCGGATTTTTATTATTAACTTTGCGCACAAAAGAGCTTGAACATGATAGACAAAAGATTACTGGAAAACATTCTGTCAGACCAAAAGGAAGACTTGGAGGTTCTCAAATCGGAGAAATTGTGCTACCGCAAGGAACAAGAGTTGATAGACCTTGACAGCACTCAGGCCCAAGTGGTTATTGGAGTAAGGCGAAGTGGCAAATCTACGCTCTGCTATCAAGCCCTGACATCTAACGAAAAAACTGTCTATCTAAATCAGGAAAAAGACAATAAGGTCTGACAGGTATAACACCCATATAACACCTAAAAACGCATAATGCCCTGATGTTCAGCCTGTTAACTTGGCAGG
>CAZUWO010000205.1:0-3392 GCA_964623995.1 uncultured Prevotella sp.
GCAATGGAATCGGTACTCCAGACTCACGCCTTGCTAATTTCGCCGGTGACATGATTACAGACCCGGCAAAACTGCGCGAGAAGATGGGACTTCCAGAGAGCATTACTCCTGAACAAGGCACTCTGCCCAGCAATATCGCAGGCATAGACCACGACTTCAAGATGCCACAAGTATGGAAAACGTCTCTCGCTGTCGACTATATGATTCCTGTTAAGTTCCCTTGGACAGTAACAGCTGAGTTCACCTACACCAAGAAAGTTAACGATGTGCTGCTCGAAAACTGGAACATCAAGAACGACGTTGTGAAGAACGGCGCCAAGATTGCAGGAGCCGACAACCGTTATCTCTATCCTTCTAGATCAGAGTATCAGTACTATACCAATATCTATGATGCCAATGTGCTGACCAATACCCACAAAGGCCACGGTTACACATTCAACATTACAACCAACCTTACTCCTATTGAGAACCTCGACATTATGGCCGCTTACACCCACACTGTAATGAAAGAGGTGAGCGGTATGCCAGGTAACAACGCCTCATCTACATGGAGCGGCAACCTGACTGTTAACGGTCCTAACTTCGGTAAGGTACAGAACTCAACCTACGTTATACCTGATCGCATCATAGCAAGCGTAAGTTACACTTGGAAAAAGCACGATCACTTCAGCCTCTTCTATCAGGGCTACAACCCCGCAGGTTACAGTTTCATCTACAGTAACGACCTTAACAACGACGGTATCGCATACGACCTGATATACATACCTCGCGACGAGACCGAGATTAAGTTTGCCACAGATGAGGATGCCAATGCTTTCTGGAACTTCGTCAACCAAGACAAGTATCTGAAGAACCACAAAGGCGAATACGCTGAGGCTTATTCAGCCCACGCTCCGTTTGTTCATCGCTTCGACTTCTCTTGGAAGCACGACTTCACCCTAAAGACCGGCGCCATCGACCATAAGCTTCAGCTGAGCGTTGACGTTATGAACATCGGCAACCTCTTCAACAGCAAGTGGGGCGTTGAGAAGACATACACAGGCAGCAGCTATAACAACATTCCTCTGCTCTATGTCACCAACGCAAAGGATGTGGCCAAAGGTGCCCAGCCTGTCTACTCTATGAACAAGGTGAACAAGCAGTATCCTACACGCACTTGGAACTTTACCCGCAACTTCAGCCAGTGCTGGAGTCTCCAAATTGGCGTGAAGTACTTCTTCAACTAATAGTCTGAACGGTCAAGACCTATTAAGACCGAAACACAATAAAGCCGCCGTAACAGTGCTAAACACACTTGTTGCGGCGGTTTTTAATTGCCCCGACCTCCCGTTTCCGGCAATACCGCACAAAGAAAGAATTGATTTTTCTATCCTAAATAAGATTATCCTAATCAGGATAAATACATGTTTTCTGCCATCTTGCACCATAGAGTAAAAGCACTGGCTTAGATTACTAACCGTAACAAAGCTCTAATAACGCAAGATGGCAAATGCTACATGGTCTATAATAAGCTCTTCGGCCTATAACTGAGCCAGAAAGCAGGCTGAGAACGGAACACAACCAATCCCGACAACATATAAAAAAGATTCTGCAAGCCAACTGAAGGCCTGCAGAATCAATTAATCTTATCCTGAAAAACTTACCTTTTTATAACTTTAGCAGAGAATGTACGGCCACTCTTATCGGTGGCTTTAACTATGTAGAGACCACCTGTCAGACCGCCAAGGTCAAGATGACGGAGGCTGGTTCCATTGGCACGACCAGACAAAACCTTAGTACCGTCGGCCGTAAACACCTCGAAGCTTGCAAGCGGAGACTCTATATCGGCCCGTGCTGAAGCGATATTGGTTATCTCAGCATCCGTAGCGGCAATGCAAAGACGGCGCAAATAGGTTGAGTTTTGTGCATCCTTAACTGTCATTGTCAACTCTGACAGCTTGCCTTTCTGGATTGTTCTGACTGTGAGAACGCTGCCATTGACTGTGGCTGAAAGGTTTTCATCAATGCCTTCCACCGCAAACACTGGGCTGTTGGTAAATCCGGCGAAGTATTTACTCATGTCCAACTTCAGCTCCTCACCTGGTTTGACGCAGTAATGAGGCTGAGCCATGAAGTCGAGGTAGTCGTCCAAGTTGGTATAACCATCGCCATCAGGGTCAGCATTTGTGTCACCGAAGTCTCCTATGGCCGAATTGGCGTTTGTTCCTATTATCTCCTCCCACCAGTCGGGCAGTCCGTCGCTGTCGGTATCAAAGTCATCAGCCCACGAAGTCTCCGGATATACCTCCAGTCCGCCTGCATCAGCCTCGTTGTCTATCTCTCCTTTGATGCCGGACTTACTTCCTACGTATGTATAAGTACCGTTAAGAGCCTCAGTTATCATACGAGTGTCGTGGTCGTCAAGCAAAGGCTGGTTTGCTCCATTATCACTCAGAGTGGTCTTAAAGGCCTGTTGGGCATCTTCTATCTTAGCATACGACTCGAAGAAAGGCTTGGTGGAGAGCCAGTTCCAGTCCAAACTGGTGCGACCGTCATCGATACTGAGCTTGTATGTGTCGTTAAGCTTGTCGGTTTGCAACGAGCCGTTTTTGTTTTCACGCACGTTTCCGCTGATGTAAGCGCTCTGAGTGCCTTTCAAATTGTTCTCAATATTGAGCGTAAAGAGAACAGTACGCTTCGTATCGGGCCCCATCTTGTAATAGTTGCCCACGAAATTCACCTCGTGTGCGCCGCCATCGGTGGTTCGTCCATACCAATTGTAGACCACGTTATTAAATATGTCGAGCCGGCCGGCATACTCTCCGTTAGCGTTTGCACCGCCTCCCATCGACCAATTACGCCCATTGCAGCCAGCAAGCAGGTTGTGGTGGAACGAGCCTATGTCGCCTCCGATGGTAGCAGCATAGCCATGGTTGGTGCCTTCCGAGTAATTCCGGTGGCCGGCTATGCCTAACGCCTCGGCAATCATGCTGCGCTGGAGGGTTATATTCTTTGAACTGCGGCTTGAGAAGGTTTCATCTGTTCCCCACGACATGCTGGTGTGGTCCACGATACTGTAATCACTGTAGACGGTACCAAGGGCATTGCCGGTCTGTTCGGGCGTACCGAGGCCCCGACGGGCACGAAGGAAGCGCACAACATTGTCGGAACCAATGCCGAGATCGGCATGATAGACGCAGATTCCTTTGCCAGGGGCCGTCTGAGCCGCTATGGTTACGTTGGGATCGGTGCGTATAGTCTTATATTCTTGGTCTATAACGCCGGCCACTTTGAACATAACGGTGCGCGGCCCCGACCCATTGGTCAACGCCCAGCGCAGAGAGCCCTCGCCGGAATTATTGAGATTGGTTACATAAACCACCTTACCGCCACGTCCTCCACGGGCAAAGCGG
>CAZUWO010000206.1:0-3300 GCA_964623995.1 uncultured Prevotella sp.
GTCATCCTTTTGGGATTTCGGGTTTCACAAGTTTGGCACAAACTTGGTATTAGGCTACCCCCTGGGATAAAAAATTCAGTTCTGAAGAAGTTTTTTGCCTAAAAATTTGGAGTGTTGCTTTTTATCATGTAACTTTGCCAACGAAAGATGAAGCATAGCAGGCAACGCTGGGGAGCGACCTGTGAGGAATAATCTTTCGAGGTAAAAGCATGCCCCTACAAGTGAAGTTATGGCGCAAAGCGGCACACGTGACCGCATCGACCCACCTCTCCTTGTAGGGGTTTACCATAAGCACATGGAACAAATATTGAATTAGCTTGTAGTTCTACTTCGGTTCCCAGACGGGTTGGGAGTGCCGAGGACGGAAGCAAGAAAATTCTGTTCCATGTGCTTCTTTATTACGCAAACGTGTAATGTCATCAGGCATAGAACATGCTTAGCCTCTAAATGCCCAGAAAACCCAAAACAGGTTAGTTCTGGGCTTTCAGAAATGTCTACCTATGGAAGTGATAGTGTGGTCTTACCTCTTCCTCCTGTTCTTTTCTCTGTTGCTCCTGCATCCTTCTTTCAGGACAATGTATTTCGTCCTTAAAGATTGTTTTCCAAGTTCTCCTGTCATACAGGTTGTCTTTCTGTACCAGACTCTTCTTGTGTCCGTTGTACTCTGGTAAGATTGTCTTGTCAAGCGTCTTGTAGAGCGCTTTTGCCATTAATCTGTCGTCTGAGCCTTCATAGGGCTTGTCATCGACACAGATGCAATACTGTCTCATTTTCTTTCATTTTTGAGAGTTTTTAATAATTTGGTTAATGATTACTCAAATATCCGAATGGATTATGTTTGACTTAATGTAAGTTCTCTGCGAATTACCCTATCAGAATTCACTGCTACCATAACAGTCTTGTTAGTCTTATACAATAACAGTGTCATAATTCCACTCCCTGTATCAATTTCAATGATGCGAGCTGGCTCTTTACCTCCGTCACAGTTGAAGAATACTTCTTCATTAATCTTCCACTCTAAAGCCTGGGCTTGGCTTACAATACGTTTATGCCTTTCAGCCTTTGCAGTACCTTCAAGTCTTTTGGCTTTGACATTTGCCTTTATGTATTCATTGACAAAAGTAACCCTATCACCATTAAACACTATCAATGGATTTATATAATATTGCCAATCTTCCATACCTCTTGCAATAACACCACAAGAAAGGAGTTCTGTAAGTCCCTTGTATACCATTGCTTTGGACTTATAATGAGTGAATTCTTGACAATCCCTTACACTGAATGCTACCATATCCTTTTTAGGTCTCATACATTGCAAAATATATCCCAATACCCTTATTCCTGCATTCGACAAATTAAAAAACACTTGGAAATGGGCAAGGAATAATTTAGCAAATTTATCTTCATCGACTTCTGCAAGCTGAACGAAAGTGGAATGACCAACAGGTTCTCCATCTGCATTGACGCCAGTTAAAATAGCGTTTCTACTTGTACCACTATTATTTTTCCATTTCTTTACTATATGGCTCTGTACTTCTTCTACGGCTTGCTTGAGAAACGGATTTTCGGAGTTCAGAGGAAATTCTGTTATAGATACTTCTCCTTTTTTCATAGAGTTTACTTTTAATGATTTAGAAATGAACTATAAGTTCAATTCGTGAATACTTTGAGTTTACTTTTTGCGAGAAAATAGTAAACTATCAGTAACCACACTGGAAACTAAGAGTTTACTACTGGTAAACTACCCACTATTGATTATCAACGAGTTATGTGCATTTACTTCTTAAGTTCTTAAGTTACCCTCATTTTCCGTTATCTTTCGGCATCCTGTGAAATCTTCTTGTTAACTTCAGCCATCTTCTCTGCCACAGTCTTGTCTATAAGCTTGGCATAGATTTGACGGGTGATGCGAGTTGATGAGTGACCGAGTATCTTCGCCACGGTTTCCATATCAACACCCTCATTCAAGAGGATGGTGGCTCCTGTGTGTCTTGCCCAGTGAGTTGTCAACGGCTTGTCAATACCAGCCATCTGGGCGCAAACTTTGAGATACTGGTTATACTTGACGTTGGACAATAACGGAAGTTTATAGTCATATCTACGCAAAACTCTCATGGCAGGCTCTAAGAGAAGGAAAGTAAACTCCTGTCCTGTCTTTCCTCTCTTGCCAGTGTATATCTTTCCACCCTCGAAGTCCTTACACTTAGAGAAGTCGAAAGCCGCCATGTCAACGTAACTCAAACAAGTGTATGTCTGAAAGACAAATAGGTCTCTAACCTTGTTAAGGCATTCTGAGCCCATATCCTTGGATGAGAACTTGCGCATCTCTTCCAAAGTAAGGTATTTAGTGCCCAGACTGTTGCTGTTCTTGTCCTTGTTGATGTTTACCCACTTATAAGGGTTACGCTTCACAAGACCTGCAGCTACGGCATCAAGAATGAAAGAATTGAGAAAACGATGGTAGTTGTTCCATTTGGAATTGTCTTTGAGGTGCTTGTCTTTGAGAGCAGCGTCCATGGCTAAGACGTTCTTGTCAGTGACATCCGAGAAGTAGCGTATCTTCCCCCACTTCTCAAACCAGCGCATGAACCTTTCGTATCGTTCTTTGCTGTCGGCAGACTTGCCGTAAGTCCTTACTTCCTCTCTCTCCCTACAGAACTCCAAGAAAGTCTTGCCACTTTCATTTGACATTGCATTAAGCCTGTCTGGGATTTCGAAGATGTTGACATTGTGCTCGTTAAGCATTTGGTTGATAACCTTGAGCACATTGTTACGCATAGTTGCAAGACTATTGTTAAGTTCTTGCGCATCAACCCTGTTGGTAACATTGCCATTACGCCATTCTTTCGGTAACAACTGTATGCCAGTAGACATGAATTTGGCTTTTCTGTCGTAGCCAATACGCAGTTCAACGCTGCCAGAATGTCCTCTCTTGGCGGTTTTCCGTCGGTTGTAGACAAACGTGAGAGTTGGCACTCTCATCAAGCTTTCCTTACCCATATTTTTTAGATTAAATGTTAAACTCGCAAAGTGTAATGCATACTATAAGGGAGGTGTACTGCACATTGTAATGCAAAAATTGCGTCATGTCAGTGCATGTCAAGTCATGGAATGTCGTGTTCCAAAACTTGACGATATCCCCTTATAGGGCTTATTTTCAGTGAGTTACAAGTATATAGGAAAGCTATTTTGTTGACATACAACGAAAAAAGGGAAGCCCTTTTGGACTTCCCTTTAACGGTTTCAGCGGAGAGAGAGGGATTCGAACCCCCGGTACCTCTCGGTACGACGGTTTTCAAG
>CAZUWO010000207.1:0-3273 GCA_964623995.1 uncultured Prevotella sp.
ATAAAAAACGATTATGACAGAATCAACAACAAAAACTCTAAGAGATTCGGCTGCCCTGCGTTGGACTGCCCTTCTGCTCCTGGCACTGGCCATGTTCTGTGCCTACATCTTTATGGACATACTCTCGCCTATCAAGGACTTGATGGCGTCTCAGCGGGGATGGAACTCTACTGCCTTCGGAACCGAGGAGGGAGCAGAGACGTTCCTCAACGTGTTTGTGTTCTTCCTCATCTTTGCAGGTATAATTCTCGACAAGATGGGTGTGCGCTTCACGGCGGTACTTTCGGGTGCAGTGATGCTCACTGGTGCCGTAATCAAGTACTACGCCATAAGCGAAAGCTTCATCGGAAGTGGTCTTGAGGCTTGGTTTACCACACATCTCAACCACATTCCCGTGTTCGAACAGCTCGGCGTATCACCGTTTTATGAGGGCATGCCCGCATCAGCCAAGCTTGCGGCATGCGGCTTCATGGTCTTCGGATGTGGTTGTGAGATGGGCGGTATCACCGTTAGCCGAGGCATAGTAAAATGGTTCAAGGGCCGCGAAATGGCACTTGCCATGGGTTCTGAGATGGCTTTGGCCCGCCTGGGTGTGGCCACTTGCATGATATTCTCGCCGTTCTTTGCCAAGCTTGGCGGCCATATCAACGTGTCGCGCTCGGTTGCTTTCGGCGTGGTATTGCTATGTATAGCCCTCATGATGAACATCATCTACTTCTTCATGGATAAGAAGCTCGACTCGCAAACCCACGAAGCTGAGGAGAAAGACGACCCATTCAAGGTGTCGGACATAGGAAATATACTCAAGAGCTCGGGCTTCTGGCTCGTGTCACTGCTCTGTGTGCTCTACTATAGCGCCATATTCCCATTCCAGAAATATGCCGTCAACATGCTGCAATGCAACCTTACGTTCCACGATGTGCCCGCCGACTCGTTCTGGGCAAGCACCTCAGTCACCATAGTACAGTACGTAATAATGCTCATTGTGGCCGCAACAGCCTTTATTTTCAACTTCATGAAGAACAAGACCGTGAAGTACAGCGTGCTCTGCGTGTCGGTATTGGCCCTCATTAGCTATTGTTACATGGGCTACATGCGCCAGTCGGCCGAGTCGATATTTGCCGTTTTCCCGCTGCTTGCAGTGGGCATAACTCCTATTCTCGGCAACTACGTCGACCATAAGGGCAAGGCCGCCACGATGCTTGTACTGGGTTCGCTGCTGCTTATATTCTGTCACCTGACCTTTGCCTTTATTCTCCCGCAGTTCAAGGGCAACGATGTAGGCGGCGTTGTGGTGGCTTATCTTACCATTCTTGTACTTGGCGCCTCGTTCTCGCTTGTTCCCGCAGCCCTGTGGCCATCGGTTCCAAAGCTCGTTGAACCAAAAATCATCGGTTCTGCCTATGCCCTCATCTTCTGGATTCAGAACATCGGCCTCTGGCTGTTCCCAATGCTCATTGGCAAAATACTCGATAAGACGAATCCCGGCGTTACTGATGCAACCCAACTCAACTACACTGCGCCGCTCGTTATGCTGGCAATGCTCGGCGTGGCCGCCCTTATCATTGGCTTTATTCTTAAGGCCGTGGACAAGAAGCGCCACCTCGGACTTGAGGAACCAAACATAAAATAAGGCCGAAAGCCTCGTGGCCGACTGCCAATAGTGCTAAAAACAATGTCTGACTTTCAGGCTAATAGCAACCCAAACAACAGTCCGGCGGGAGCCATCTCCCGCTGGACTGTTCTCGTTCTGGCCTCAGTGGTAATGGCCATGGGCTACGTGTTCTGGGACATACTGTCGCCTCTGTCAACCTCTCTTAAGGCCACCGCGGCGCAGGGAGGCCTGGGATGGACCGCCGCCGAGTATGGATTCTATGCAGGTAGCTACTCCATCTTCAACATCTTCCTGCTCATGCTCTTCTTCGGGGGCATAATTCTCGACAAGTGTGGCATAAGGCTCACGGGGCTGATGGCCACAGGATACATGCTGGCGGGAGCAATAGTGAACTACTATGCCATAGCAATGATGGCACCGACGGGTTATACCAGCCTGCCGTTTACGCTGTTCGGACTCGTACCGGCCCACATAAAGACGCAAGTTCTCATAGCTTCGCTGGGCTTCGCGCGGTTCGGAATGGGGTGCGACATTACTGGAATAACAGTTTCACAGATTATAACCAAGTGGTTTACCGGCCACGAACTGGCCTCGGCCATGGGCCTACAGGTGGCCCTTGCCCGCTTGGGCACGGCCTCGGCCCTGTCGTTCTCGCCCCTCATAGCGCTGCATTGGGGCCTTAGGGCCTCACTCTTTGCGGGCGTGGCTGTGCTGTTGCTGGCCTTCGTGCTGTTCATACTGTACTGTCCTATGGACAGTTGGTTCGACCGTACTCGTAAATCCGGCGGGGCCGAAGCGCCCCAAGCTGAGGCCGGCGGCGAAGAACGGTTCCGCCTTAGCGACTTCATGGCCGTGCTGCGCAACCCCGGTTTCTGGCTCATTGCATTCCTCTGCGTGTTCTTTTACAGCAGTATCAGGCCCTTTATGAAGTTTGCCTCCGACCTGATGGTGAGCAAATACGGCGTGGAAGAGACCACAGCGGGGTGGATTGTGGCGGCAATACCCTATGGAACCATTGTGCTTACGCCGCTTTTCGGCTCTCTCTACGACCGGATAGGCCATGGAGCGCGCCTAATGCTTATAGGTTGTGCCGTGCTAACGGCCTGTCACCTGTGTCTCTGTCTGCCTTTCGTGAGCAGTTCCTGGTTTGCGCTGGTGGTGATGTTGCTGGTAGGGGTGGCCTTTTCGCTTGTGCCCTCGGCCCTGTGGCCCAGCATTCCCAAGATAGTTCCGCTGCGGCAGCTGGGCACAGCCTACAGCATAGTGTACTACATTCAGAACATCGGCCTCATGCTTGTGCCCATGTGGGCCGGCAGAGTGATTGATGAGCACACCGACAGTGCCGGAAGGGCCGACTACACCGTGCCCATGCTCATCTTTGCCGCCTTTGGAGTGCTTGCCGTTATCACTGCCGCGCTACTGCTCTATGCCGACCACCGCAACCACTACGGGCTTGAAGAGGCCAACATAAGCGCATCATCGCAGGAAGCCTAAAATAACTGACTGACAGTCTGTTAGCCTACAATGTAAGGCCGTAGCAGACTAAGCTGAAAACCGTATTCCGCCCGTAATCACGTTACGGAACTTCTGTAACATGATTACGGGACTTTCGTAACGTTATTACGGAACTTTCGTAACGTTATTACGGAACACTCTAT
>CAZUWO010000208.1:0-3272 GCA_964623995.1 uncultured Prevotella sp.
GTCGCCGCTGAGGTTGATTTCGCGGCTCTGCACCACCTCTGAATGCAGGAAAAGGTTGTGGGGCATAACCACCGCCCCGAGCACACTCATTATTATTAGCAGCGAACCCTGTGGCACGCTGGGCACCACCGCGCAGGCCAAAGCCTGAGGCCAGTCGACGTGGACGAGGAAAAGCTCATAGATAAACGACAGCCCTATCATTGACACAAAGCCGATAATGGCCCGCTCCATGCGCTTGTAGCTGTTGGTGAAGAGCATTACGAGCACCGCCGCCGTAACGAGTACGGCTCCGGCGGGAATGCTTATGCCGAAGAGCATCTGCAGGGCTATGGCGCCACCCAGTATCTCTGCCAGCGAAGTGGAGACGCTTGCGAATATGGCGCTAACCACTATGGGGCGCCCCACCCACTTGGGTGAGTACTTCACGGCTGCCTCGCTAAGGCAGAGTCCGGTTACTATTCCGAGGTGGGCCACGTTGTGCTGTAGGGCTATGAGCATTATCGTGGACAGGGTAACCACCCAGAGCAGCGTGTAGCCGAACTCTGAGCCGGCGGCGAAGTTGCTTGCCCAGTTGCCGGGATCAATGAATCCCACCGTTACGAGAAGCCCCGGACCGATGTACTTGAATATGTCCAACGCTCCAAGCACATGCGGGTGGTCCTTTCGCTTGAGTTCTCTAAGTATGTTCATCGGCGGTCTCTTACAGTTGCAGTTTATCAGAATTCGAGCAGCACCCTGCCGTTTATCTGCCTTCCGGTCAGGTAGTTTGGCACCGCATACTGCTGACCGGTCACGTCGGTTATCCAGTAGTAGGAGTTTACGTTGTTTATGCCAAACAGGTTCAGGCAGTCTATTCCCAGCCACAGGTTCTTTACAAACGAGCGCAGGTGGCGGTCCTCATTGTTGATGGCGCGCCACTGCATTCCTATGTCGGCGCGCTTGTAGGCGGGAGCACGGAAGGTGTTGTTCTCCAGCTCACGGTGCGGGGCCGAGAAGGGCAGTCCGTCGGCATAAGCCAGCTTCAGGCTCATCTTCCAGCGGGTGGTGCCGGGGAAGTAGTCGGTAAAGAAAAGGTTTACGGCATACCTCTGGTCGGTGGGCAGCGGAATGCTCTTGCCGTTAAGCTTCATCCTCGTGTTCATGAGGCTGAGCGATATCCAGCTGTCGGTGCCGGGCACGAACTCGCCGTAGAGCTTCAGGTCGAGCCCAGTGGCGTGGCCGGAGCATTTCTGGTCGCCATAGTATACCACCTTCACGTTGTTTACCGAATATGGAATGAAGTTTTGCAGCATCTTGTAGTAAGCCTCTGCCGAGAAGCGGTACTTCTTGCCCACGAGCCTGAACCTGTAGTCCCACCCCGCAATGAACTGTATTGACCGCTGCGAGCGTATGTTCTTGTTAAGTCCGGCAGTGGTTATTCCGTTCTGGGTGGTGGTGTCGCGCAGCTCCTTGAAGAAGGGCGCCTGATAGTAGAGTCCGGTGGCAAGGCGGAAGGTCATGTCGTTGTTGAACCTCGGGGTGACGCTCAGGCTCACGCGGGGCGAGAATATGCTCTCGCTGTTGAAGCTCCAGTTGCTGAACCTTGCGCCATAGTTGAGGGTGAAGTGGGTAGAGTCGTCCTGAGTGGTCCAGTGCCACGAGTCTTGCAGGTAAACCTCGGTTCGGCGGGCGTCAATCTTGTTTATGGCCCTGAGGGCATATATCATGTACAGGTCGTTGCCCGTGTGGGGTATGCTGTAGCCGCTCGAGTCGCGGTATTCATACTCGCGCGAGTTCTCCTTTATGTTCTCCCACTTGTAGGTAACTCCACCCTCCACGTTGTGGTGGGCAGTGCGGTGCTTGAGCATAAGCTTCAGGCTCACCACGCTGGCGTCAAGATAGTTGCGGGCATGGTCCATGTAGGTTCCCACCCCGAGGTTCTCCGACGTCTCGGTCTGCGTCAGCCAGTACTGCCCCTGTATGTCGTACTTCTCCTGCTCCTTGGTCTTGAAGGCGCTGGCTATGAGGCTCACGTTGGTCTTGGCCGTAAGGTGGCGCGTGAGCCCGAGCGAGCCGAAATAGGTTAGGAAGCGGTCCTTCTCCTGACCGTCAAAGTAAACGCGGAAGTTCTTCACGTTTTCCAGCGTGCCGAAGTTGGTGTCGCGGTCCTTGGGCTTGAAGTTGTAGTGATTGTCAGATATGTTGCCTATGAAGTCAACGGTCCACTTCTGGTTGGGCCGGTAGTTAAGATAGGTCTGATAGTCAAGGAAGTTTGGCTCATATTCGCCTGTGGTCTCAAGAGAGCCCAGCAGATAGCGGTTGGTCTTGTACCTGAGGCTGTTAAGCCACGACAGCTTCTTCGTGGCCACGCCCAGATACACCCCCGCACCCAGCAGCGAAGCCTGAGCCGAGCCTTCAGCATAGCTCTTCTTGCCCTGCTTGGGCTTCAGCGTCTTGTAGGTTATGTCGAGCGCCGAGCTCATCTTGTCGCCATACTTGGCATCAAAGCCGCCGGTAGAGAACTGAATCTCCTTAACCATGTCGGGGTTTATAACCGACAGTCCCTCCTGCTGGCCGCTGCGCACCAGGAACGGGCGGAATATCTCCACATTATTGATATAAACAGAGTTCTCGTCGAAGGCGCCGCCGCGCACGTTGTACTGCGAGCTTAGCTCCGAGTGGGTCGACACGCCGGCCTGACTCTGTATCAGCTCCTCCACGGCATTGCCCCCCACGCTGGGCGCCGTCTTCAGGTTCTTGGTGTCGAGCCGCTGGTTCATGCCCTGCTGTCGGGCCTCCTCGGCCGTAACCACCACCTCGTCAAGGCTGTTGTCGTCGTAGAGCTGCACCTGCAGCGTCTGCGTGCCACGCGGATGGCGCAGCACCCGCTCCTTGGCCTTGTAGCCCACCATGGAGAATCTTACCACCACCGAGTCGGAACTCTGCAGCGTCATGTGGTAGCGCCCCTGCATGTTGGTCATCACCATCTTGCCCTGCGACACCACCGACACCGAGGCCAGCTCCACCGGACTGCCGTCCTTGTCGGTAACCCTGCCCTGAAGGGTGAACGTCTGTGCCCGCAAGCCGGCCGCGGCCATAACCATCAGCAGCAGCGTGGCGATTTTTACTATTTTACCTTTGTGCATACAGATTAATAACGCACCCCCGACGGCTTTATTGCCCGCAAGGCAAATTCCAATTACCATTTTTAATTACTAATTACTAATTGGAGCTGGTGGGCGGTGAGGGCTAATTAGTAATTCGTAACTCGAAATTACAATACCCCTCGGTAG
>CAZUWO010000209.1:0-3256 GCA_964623995.1 uncultured Prevotella sp.
TTAGCCTTACTAACGTTGAAGAGAGCAGTCGCTGGTATCCGGGAGCCGGCATTTACCGTCCTGTAACGCTGATTCTCACAGGCCGTTCGGCCATTAACCGCTGGGGAACCTACCTGCGCACGCTCAGCATAGGGCCTAAGGCGCAAGTCAGTGTTGATACTAAGATAGACGTGGCCAAGGGCGATGAGGGGCTGACCGCACTGATACAGATATTTGATAAGGGCGGAAAGCTCGTGGCAACTGCCACCGACGCTGTGGCCGCAACGGGCCAAATGCACCGCACTTTCACCGTTACCAGTCCGCATTTGTGGTCGCCAGAGAGCCCGTATCTGTATAATGTGGTAACAACATTGCTGCGCAATGGAAACGTTATTGACAAAACCACCGACCGTTTGGGCATACGCACCGTCAGCGTAAGCCGTGAACACGGATTCCAACTTAACGGAACAACACGCAAAATTAAAGGGGTCTGCCTCCATCATGACCTTGGTCCGCTCGGCGCTGCGGTGAATCGGGCCGCCATTATACGCCAAGTGAGGCTGTTGAAGGATATGGGCGCCGACGCGATACGTACAAGTCACAACATGCCTTCTGCAATGCAAATGCAGGTTTACGACTCTTTGGGCATGATGGTTATGGCCGAGAGCTTCGACATGTGGCACTATCCTAAGTGCAAGAATGGCTATTCGCGCTTCTTCAATGAATGGGGTGAGCGCGACATAACCAACCTTGTGCTAAACCATCGCAACCATCCCTCGCTCGTGATGTGGAGCATAGGCAACGAAATTCCGGAGCAGGGGAGTGCCGATGGCCGCAGGATGGCGCAGCGGTTGCAGGCCCTCTGCCACGAGCTTGACCCGTCACGGCCGGTTACTCAAGGCTTAGACAGGATAGATAATGCCTTGAAATCGGGCTTCGCACAGGTGATGGATGTGCCCGGTTTCAATTACAGAGTGTACAAGTATGGGCTTGGCATGAGCCTGTTGCCACAGGGTTTCCTGCTTGGTAGCGAAACAGCATCTACCATTAGCAGCCGTGGCGTATACAAGTTTCCGGTGGTTTGGTCGAACAATACTACCTATCCCGACGGCCAAGTCAACGGTTACGACACGCAGTGGTGCTCGTGGAGCAACCTGCCAGAGGAGGATTTCATGGCTCAAGACGATAACAGCTACACCATAGGACAGTTCGTCTGGACCGGATTTGACTATCTTGGCGAGCCCACTCCCTATGATACCTATTGGCCGAGTCGCAGCAGCTATTTCGGGATATGTGACCTGGCCGGTCTCCCTAAGGACCGTTTCTACCTCTATCGCTCACAATGGAACAAGCGGGAGCACACCCTCCACCTGCTGCCACATTGGACTTGGCCGGGGCGTAAAGGCGAGCTGACCCCCGTGTTCTGCTACACCGACTACCCCGAAGCTGAGCTCTTTGTAAACGGAAAGAGCCAAGGGCGCATCAGCAAGGACCCGTCTCAGCGTGGCGAGACGGCAACAGGCAAGCCTGCAACCAGTGAGGAGGCGCAGCAAAGGGCCCGCCGTTACCGCTTGATGTGGGACAACGTGAAGTATGAACCCGGCGAACTGACGGTGGTGGCCTACGACAAGAACGGTAGCAAGGCTGCCCAACAAACCATACGTACGGCCGGAAAGCCAACGCAGATAGTGCTGGAACCCGACCGTGAAACTATATTTGCCGACGGGCAGGACATAAGTTTCATAACCGTATCGCTAGCCGACAAGAGTGGCAACTTTGTGCCAACGGCCGACGATGAACTTGAGTTTGAGGTGTCGGGGTGTGGCCATTTCAAGGCCGTATGCAATGGTGATGCCACCAGTCTTGAGCCTTTCACCGAGCCTAAGATGAAACTCTTCTCGGGCAAGCTGGTGCTTCTGGTGCAGAGTTCCAACCAGACAGGCGAGATAACCGTGCGGGTGAGCGACAAAAAGCGGCATCTTTCCAAATCGCTTATTATCAGAACCATCTGACCGGATTGCCGCTACGCACGTATCGAGTTATTGACAACAGGGATAGGAACCGTAACAATGTTCTTGCCTTACAGTCAGAATTTTTTCTAAGAATCAACCTAAAAGCAGTGCCGTAAGCCCGCAACAGGGGTGCGGTGCTGCCTTTTCTTTTGCCTGAAATAAGCAGAAACGCTAATGTCCTTCTAACGTTGCGCATTGTAGTATTGTTCGTTGTGCCTTCGGGTTTATGGCGAAGAACGTTTGTACTTCAGTTGATAGCCTTTTGTACATCAATTGATGCCCAAAAGGACAACAATTGTTGCCAATAAGCGCAACAATTGATGGACGCTTAAAAAAGCTATGCTTCCGGAACGGTGAAAAACTGCGAGCTGACCGTAAAAGCATTGCCCCCAATTGGCCGTGAATGGCACAATTGGGGGCAATGTATAAATAATGGCCTTGTTGAGGCTGCTGTACAGACCGCCCTAACGGGCAATCGTGCACCGTTATTACAGGCTTTCGAGCACGCGCTTGAGCACTACCTCGGCGCTAATTTCGCGGTTGGCAGCCTCAGGAATAACCAAGCTGTGGCTGCTTTCTATAACGTCGTCGGTAACAATAAGGCCGCGACGTACCGGCAAGCAGTGCATGAACCAGCCGTCGTTGGTCCAATTCATGTGCTCGGTGTCGATGGTCCAGCTCATGTCTTTTGACAGTATCTTGCCGTAGTCGTCCTTGTTTTTCACTCCCGGACAGCTCCAATTTTTGGCATAAACAAAGTCAGCGCCTTCGAGAGCCTTATGTTGATCGTACTCGATATGGGCATTACCAACATACTTTGGGTCGAGTTCGTAGCCCTCTGGCTGTGTAACCACGAAGTCGACATCGGCAGAATTCATCCACTGGGCAAAGCTATTAGGCACTGCTTGGGGCAATGCCCGGCAGTGGGGTGCCCACGACATGACCACCTTAGGTTTGCCAGTGCGGCCCAGTTGGTGCCATTTCTCCGATATGGTTATAAGGTCAGCGAATGCCTGAAGAGGGTGAACGGTGGCCGTTTCCATTGCCACGACGGGCCGTCCGCTATACTTTACGAACTGGCCCACAACGGTTTCGGCATAGTCATAATCACGATCGGAGAGGCCGGCAAAGCTCCTAACGGCTATGATGTCGCAGTAACAGCCCATTACCGGAATGGCTTCGAGCAGGTGTACGATCAAGTCGCCGTCCATGATGACGCACAGTTAGGTTTCCAGTATCCACGCTCCGGCTATCACGTCTAGCAC
>CAZUWO010000210.1:0-3221 GCA_964623995.1 uncultured Prevotella sp.
TGTATATACCTACCACCGTCGGTTCGTTGCCGTCCCACGGCGTAGAGTCTATGCCTGTAGTACCACCGTCTTCTACAACGCCTATGCTGAATACCTTGGCTTTTTGGTTTGCCGAACCATTTGCCACAAAAGTAAAGTAAGCACGCTGAGGACGCACGTTCACATCTGTACCTGTTGGTTGCCAAAACTTGTTCTGGGCAATATAATAGTTGTCGCTGCCATTTGTAAGAGTCTTAACCTCTGTCTGCACTCCGACGAGAATGAAACCGCCTTTGCCGACAGTTTTGTTTTCCGTCGCGCTCACAGCAACATTCGTGCCACCACCGTTGATTGACAAAGTATTAACACCACTGCTTGCCACAGAATATATTGCCGGCTGATTAGCCTCAACTTTATCAACTTCCGTGAATGCCATCTTACTGTCATCTATGCTTTCCAGTTGATAGTACTGTATTCCATTGCCACTCGTCAACTCAAACGGCAGGCATATCGTGCCCCATTGTGTATCGCCTGCATTTTTTGTGTTCGCACGGCTGTAGCTTGCATTTGTAGCCGTAAACGCTGTCGGCACATCTATCGGCTGCTTGTCAGTTATCACGAAGTTTGATGCTGTGTATTTACCATCAGTTCCCTTTATCACCACGTTAGGAACATTATTAGCATTTACCGTAGCAGGGACATAGAGCAACACGTTACTGTTTTTAGTTGCTTCATCAATGGTAGAACGCAAAGAAGCTATGTCAATATTACCTGTAACGTTAGTAAGGTCTACGGACAATACAGAGCCTTTGTCTTTATTATTACCAATCTCTGTCTTCACTTGGTCCGGTGTCACCGTTGCGGCATTTGAAAGCGTAAACTCACTATGGCCCTTATCATTATATGAGAATGTTGGAGGTAAAGACCATACGCCATTATTATAATAATATGTACTATTAGCTGCTGTTCCTGCCGTCTTAACATAGCTACCATCAGCGTTGTGGAGCTGGGCGGCGGTGACAGGAATTTCATGAGCTGTTACATCCCCCCCTTGTGTGTACTGATATGTTTTTGAATCAGTAGGAACAGTCTGCATGTTTACTTTTCCATTACCGCTTGAATAGATATTCGCACCACCATTGGTCGTATAGAGATTACCGATTGCAGTAATGCTACCAAGTACATTTATCTGCGCATCTTTTAAATCTTTCTCAGTACGAATGATTTTTGTGCCATTAGCTGCAGAATATATTACAGGGACAAGTTTTACATCACCACTATTACTCCAAGAGTATTTGCCCCATTCATCTGCGTCATAGAGATATAGATTTTTACCACTTGAGATGTTTAAAGAAGCATTTTCAGCAATATTTAGCTCTACACCAGGCAGTAATGCGACATCCTGTCCAACTGTAAGAGTACCACTATTTTGACTTACAGTCATATTATTTGTAATAGGCAGGACAAAGCTTGACGAATTGACAGTGCTCTTACCAAAACTACTTGTACTCATTTCCAGTTTTATCCCTTGCACCTCTGCATTTCCATTTATGTCAAATACTTGTCTATCAAGTTTTGAATCGTATTTTTTTGTAAGACTACCTTTAGTGTCTTTTATTCTAAACAGTCCATCATTAGTTCCAATAAGGACAAAATTACTTGTCATTACATCCACTATAGATGCATGCAAGCTTGTCCTGACAGATTCGGTTGCACCATAGTTAATGGTAAGCGGAACCTCTACGTTTTGGATATAGTATTGGTTAAAGTAAAATACTTTATTGTCCATTTTTGACATGGCAGAGCCACCTCTAAAACCATTGATTTGGAAACCTTCATAAACGTTAGACCCATTTAATGCCTCAACTTTTCCGTCGCCTGATATATAACCCCATGCATACAGATTTCCACCACCATTAACAGTAATAGAACTTCCTACATCCATCTTAATAAGACCATATTTGCCATTTGGTGCACCTGCTCCAGATGCAGGAGAATGAGAGCAAAACATTCCTGCTGACACACTAATATTTCCATTTACATCAATATGTGCACCATTACTCATGGTCAATGTTTTAAATGCAGATGGTGTAACCCTGTCTCGAGACACAGTCGGCGCATTGTCTCCAGAAGTATAGCATGTATACGCATCATCGTAAGGTATCAGCAATGTGTTGCCTTTAGAAATGGTGTAGTTGCCAGTAGGCAGTGTTCCATCACTAATAAGCACTATTGTCCCCCTGCCACCAGCAGCATTGTCAGCAGCATTGAGATCCTTGTATTTTATTGTTGGCGCACTCTTTACTATGAATATCGGAGTATCATTAGAAACGAAGTCTGCCCCAACAGAGACTGCTGATTGAAAACTTTTGGTCGTTGAGGCATTATAAGAAAAATAATCCTTAGTTGCACCACCATCGGTAGTAGTGTACCAACCAAAGAACTTATAGCCTTGCTTCGGAGTAGCGTTAAGATTAAAATTATCAGCAGTCAATCTTCCGCCATTAGTAATGGTTTTTGTACCATCATTTGCATCGCTTACAGTATAGCTGCCATTGGTAGCCTGAATGAATGTTACTGTCTGGGCGGAATTCTTTACGAAACGTGCATAGATAGTAAGTTTGGGCTCTGTGTTATGCATCCCCCCAACTAACCCCTTATATGCTTCTGAGGTTACTGTCCACTTAAATTGTGTTTTTGTCTCTTCCTTATTTCCGCCAGTTTCACTGTCATACCAACCGTCAAAGCTATAGCCTGGATCTGCTTGAGCATAAGCATAAAGAGTGACATCGGCAGATTTAACGTCAGGTTTAAAATAACCACCACTTGTTTTCGTAATCCCTTGTTTCGAAGAAGTCGAACCATAGCCTGAGACTGGATCTGTATTTTGATCCGAAACTACTACTGTGCCACCTACATCAGATGTTACTTTTGCAGTAAGTGTTGCATAAAAATTCCAATCAAGTGCGTAGCTCTGTGCCACAGACAGCACCATAAGCATGCATAGGAGAGTGACCCTCGCCCTAAAGACTGGGGCGAGGACACTGCCTATTTTATATGTGTTGTGTTGTAGTGAGGTTTGTATATGTAGAAGTTTCTTCATAGTCTGACTTATTTTATAGGTGAAACATGTTGACTGATTAATTGACTTGATGAGGCAGTGACAAAGTGGATGCTGTCGGCATCGCTTGGTGCGATACCGGCTGCTTTCGCGCTCCTGCTTGAAAGGACGGGGGCAAAAA
>CAZUWO010000211.1:0-3155 GCA_964623995.1 uncultured Prevotella sp.
GAGTCGTAGTGAGGGGCTGCGGGTGTCGTTCCGCAGGTCTGACGACCCGCGGTTATCGGACGGTGATGCCTCCGGCATCAATGTCTCATGCATGTATGGCGGCAAGGACTCGTCCTATCAGTGCCACGATGCCAATGCTACGGTGGCATGGAGTCAGCACTGTAGTGCCGCTGAAATAGCCACCTGTGTGAGCGGAAATAGCCATAAGCACAAGCCGGATCCAGCTGCGGTCCTGCCTGGGTCGATGGCTACGGGCATGCGAAACACCCCGCCTTACATGCTTTGCATGATGGGACGCGGTGGGTCCTCCGGACTCAATGGCTCCTTCAATGTGGAGGAATATGTAATTCCGCCGGACTTAATGGGCTTGCTGATGAGGTGAGAGGGGAAAGTTCTCCGTACTACATGGCTTTAATGGCAGTGCCGATGTGGCAGATGGGCGACTCCTCCGGAGTCGGGTTTGGGGAGGATTGAGTTATCCGCAGGTCTTTGACCCGCGGTTACTGTACGGTGATGCCTCTGGCATCAATGGCTTTCGTGTGTATGGCGGCATAAAGATACTTTAATACCATAAAATCTCTTATGAGGATATACGGCACGCACTTGTCTGTAAACGTCCTCACAAAAATTGTATTTTATTTGAGCGGAAAGGTCTTGTACACATTCTATTTGGGAATGTTCACACCATCAGAATGGGGCATATGAGGCAGATGAAAGGTCCAGAAATGAAGTTAAAAGCATAATGGAAAATAGAGGAAAGCTTCCTGTGTATTGATAATCCGGTAATACTCCGGCTGCCATATTGCCCCTCGGCGAAAACAAGGTGAGGTGGCAGCAGGCCGTAAACTCATTGTCCTTGCGGGGCAAAGGCACCGTGTAGGCGGGTTGAAAGCAATGCAACCGACGTTGTAATCTTATAGAAAAAAGTCTTTTGCTGCGTAGCAAAAAGATAAAGGCTGCGTAGCAAAAAATAACGGCTATAAAGAAAATTCAAAGTCGGGAAAGTGGATAATAGCCGGGGGTAGGAGGCATTTGCTTGAGCCTATGAATCCGGCCTAGCTTCCCGAAGCTAAGCAGCATATTCTTCCTGTCGGCTTGTTCAAAGGAGCTTAAGGCAAGTATAAACAAGGGTCATCTTATAAAGCAAAAGCACAGCTGAAATATTTTATGAGCCCTCCGTGGCTGAGAAGCAGCGGGTGGCAGCATTTGAAGAACGGCGGTATAGAGTATCCTGCCAAAGGAGCAATTCAGCCAACAGGGATTCTCTAAGGCAGTAAGATCCGTTACCATTTTTATATTATGGCTGGAGAAATCATTAAAATTCAAAAAACATAGCCATTGGTTTATTAAATCGCTATATTTGCAAATGGAATAGAAAACAATCCCAAAGTAATCACATGCCCAACGTATAAGGACTTTATGCTTATGAGCAAGGTTTTTCATTCTTCATCTTATGCCTGTACTAAAGGCGACGCATACGAGAAGATGCAGTTCTACTACCACCCAGACCACTTGGGCAGCAGTAGTTACATCACCAACCTTGATGGCGAGGTGGTGCAGCATATCGAGTATGTTCCATTCGGCGAGGTGTTCATAGAGGAACGTAATAACATATGGAATACACCTTATCTTTTCAATGCGAAGGAATTCGATGAGGAGACAGGATTGTATTACTATGGTGCGAGATACTATGAACCAAGGTTGAGTATTTGGCTGGGAACAGATCCTAAGCAAGATAAGTATCCTAATATTCATAGTTATTGCTTTTGTCTCAACAACCAGATCAAAGTTATTGATCCTAACGGACAGGATTCTTATCTGATTATTTGTGCATCACAACCTGATGCTTATGGGCATGCGGCCTTTGGTGTTGACAATTATACTTGGAGTACTAAAGAGAAAAAATGTGTACCAGATGGGACAATCACAGTCTATGGACTATTCCCAATCAGTTCGTATTCTCCTGAACAAGCGAGACATGATGAGCGTGTTAGAGGTCTATTTGTAATAGATACGAAAGTAACTATGAAAGAAATGACAACTAATAATTTCAATAGTGGTGAAAATAGTAATCCTGATGGGGTTATTAAGATTTCAACTAATTATCAAACAGATAAAAGAGCAAAAAAGGCATTACAAAATGAAATTAAGTTAAATAAAGGCTACAAAGGTATGTCTCGTAATTGCTCTACTTTCGCAAGAGAAGGTGTGAGAGCTGTTTCAGATAAAGAAATTAAAGGTGAAGAGTCTTTCTTAGAAAAGAGTTATGTAACTCCAAATAAATTATTTGAAGATACAAAAATGCTTCTTAACACGGATATCTTAGTTGATCCAGGTCAAAAAACTAAGTATGAGTTTAAAAGTGTAATTAAAGCAGTTATAAAACATGCTATAAAACCATAGTGATTTAAAAATATATTCTCTACATAGATTTAATACCTTGTAGAGAATATTAATTACACCTAAGCGAATTTCCACAAGTAAAATGCTCTACTATCTTGCCGGATGAGTTTTATAAATTAAAATACACTATTTTCATGAATAAATTACTAAAAATAATTTGTTTTTGTGGGTTGTTTTGCCTATGTGATTGTTGTAAAAATAGCATACATCCTAATCTTATAAACAAAAAAGTTTGTAAGCAAATATTGGTAAAAAATTATTTTGGTGATAATGAATACATTATTAATGATGATATTTCAATCCAAGAACTGTATGAACTCTTACAGAATGCAACTCTCTGTGACATAATCAAATTGCCTCCAAGATTAGTATTAACTATAAAAGGAACAAATTATCATCAAACTTTTTTCATATGTGATAATTATATGAAAGATGACAAAAGAAAAATATATAGATGTAAAAAAAATATAGAAAAGGAGTTAAAGAAAATCATCAAAGAATAGTGGACTATCTGCAAAAAACGTATGGACTATGCATAGATTTTCTTAAGGTTAAAGAAGAACTTTCTGTCTATGATAGGTCTAAGTTGTGCCCTGAAATGTTTTTTACCATTGAGTAATTCAGTTGCAGTGTTAGTTGCAGAGAGTTCAAGATAAACTGTGTCAAGCTATAATAGTTGTAGTTTACGCAATCCAAATGAGGGCGTCATTTCAACTGTGTCAAAGCTAAGACAATAAAAGTATAACAATCCG
>CAZUWO010000212.1:0-3142 GCA_964623995.1 uncultured Prevotella sp.
TACGAGCACTGCCAATCCGGAAAAGGTTAGAAAGAACTATCTGAGAACCTTGAAGTTCATGAACTCCTTAAATATCAAAGATCAGGGAACCAACATCCTAACGGTTTGCTTGCGCGAAGATACATACTACGCGACAACATGGATTAGCAACGACGACATTACGATTCAGCAGTTGCCTTCTGATTATTGTAAGATTTCAACCATTGAAGGCGGGGTTCTGAACGTAACATTTAACTTTGCCTACTTCGATCAGAACAAAAACCTGTTGGAATACTACCCTAAGGAGTTCGAAAATAAGTACAACTTGTACAAGACTAACGGCACTAAGGCTAAGTGGCAGGAGCTGGATTCCCCCACATCATTTGCAATCAAGTGCAATAAGGAGATCCTCGACTATTCGCTTCCCCCTTTTGCTGGCATCTTGACAAATCTGTACGAGATTGAAGACTATAAGCTTTTGAAGCTTACAAAGACCGAGTTAGAGAACTATGCTCTACTGGTTATGAAGCTGGGCATGGACAAAGAGGGCAACTGGGCGATGGACTTTGGCAAGGCAAAGCAGTTTTGGGAGAACTTGGATTCTGTTTTGCCTGAAGAAGTTGGCTCCGTTTTGACACCAATGGACATCGACAAGATTTCGTTCGATGAAGCTGGAACCTCTTCTACGGATAAGGTTTCGGAGTCGGAGGACCATCTGATGAGCGCCGCTGGCGTTTCTTCCCAGATATTTTCCAGCAAAAACACTTCCTCAAGCAACGCAATGCTTCTTTCAATCAAGGCCGACCAGGCTATTACCTTTGGCATTGTGAAGAGTATTGAGGCAGCTATCAACCGAATTCTGCAATCACAGAGCTGGTCTCGCGATTTTCGCGTGACTTTTCTGGACTGTTCGCCTTTTAATCGCATCGAGTTGGCCAAACTTTATCGCGAAGGCGCAATGTACGGGCTGCCTACGGTGTCACTGTATTGCGCTGCAATTGGAATTGGGCAGAGTGAAATGGATACCCTTAATTACTTGGAAGACAATGTCCTTGGGATTAAGGATCGTTTTGTGCCCTTGCAAAGCTCGAACACCATGTCTTCCGGCGGAGACGACGGAGGCAGACCCGAAAAAGACGTCGGTGACATCTCCGACGAGGGCGAAAAGAGCAAAGAAAGCAATACTAACAGATAAGGAGGGTACGTTGTATGAAAACTTATCTGTGCGTATATGACAGCGACCTTTACGAAGAATTGCTTCGCGAAGGCGCAAAGCTGTTAAACAAGCAAAATAGTATCAATGGGGAGACTGTTTGGACGATGAGCCTGGACAGTCTCCATTTTGATATACAGGACGAAAAGTATCGCGGCAAGTGTAATCTCACTAACCGGCTGACTATGACATTCTGAAACATCACGCTGTAAAGGAAGGTGGTGAGATCGCATGAACAACAAAACATTTAATCTTGATTTTGGAACTACATTCACCGACATCAAAGACATCAACCACAATTTTGCCATTGGCAAGATGCGCATCGCTTATGCCGGTAGAAATCGTAACATGACCGATATTAGCAAGGAAGTTTTCGAGGAAGCTATTCCTACGATGTTCAATTGTCCGGTCGTTGTACGCTATGACCGTGAAAAGAATATGTTTGGCGGTCACGACATCGAAGTAGTGGTGTCCGACAACGCAATCAAAGTGGTTAACGCGACCACGCCCATCGGCATTGTGCCGGCTGGCGCTCAGTGGTGTTGGGAAACTGTCACCGAAGCAGACGGACAAGTACGCGCCTATCTTTGCGTAGAGGTTTTGTTCTGGAAGAGACAGGAAGCTTATGCACATCTACTGGAGCTTGGTTCCGCTGACCAAAGCATGGAAGTTGAATTCTTAGATTATCATGAAGACAACGATGGCTATTATGTTGCAGACAAGATTTGCTTTAGCGCTTTTTGTCTTTTAGAGGCTGTTGAACCTTGCTTTGAGAGTGCTGCTGTTGAGTTGTTTGCATTCAAGAGAGAAGACGAATATAAACGTCAGTTTGCTTTGATGCTGGATGACCTTCGCGAATACACCGAAGAGAAAGGGGATGAACAAGTGGAAGAACAGGAAAAGACTTTAGTTGTTGAAGAAGAACTGGAAGTAGAAGCCGAGGAAGAATCTGCTGAACCCGAAGTCGAAGAAAAAGAGTTTTCCGTTGTGACTTATCGACAGAAGTTTGAAGCTTTGGCTAAGGCTCTGCCTTCTAAGGTGATTCGCGACGAAGAAAGCGATGAAATCATCGGCGCCGAAGATTATTGGCTGTCTGATTTTGATGACGCTTATATGCTGGTAGAACAGCGAATTTGGAGCCGAGAAGAATCAGAAAAGTGCAACTTTGGCCGATTCGCTTACACCTTTGACGAAAAGGAAGTCAAGGCTGAAATTATTGGTGATTTTGAACGCATGGTAGTTACCTGGCTCACTGAAGCCGAAAATGAAGCCTTGATGCAGGAGAGAGAATCGGCCAATCAGACCGAGCAGGACTTCGCCGAATACAAGGAAACTCATTCCTATGAGGACTGCGAAGTAGAGTCCCTCAGAGAGTTTAAGGCTCAGGTAGAAGCTGAGGCTCGTAATGTCGCCGTGCAGAGCGTATTTGACAGTTTTGAAGACCTGGCTGACAACGAAGAATTTAAACAGTTTGCCGCAAGCAATATTGATTCTATGGAAATCGAAGAGATCCAAAATCGATGCTTTGCCATTCGCGGTAAATCTGTGGAAGTAAATAATAAGCCCATCAAGCTGCCCGCCATTACCGGTTATGCCCACGATGAAGAAGGCAAACTGTATGGCGGACTTTTTGAAAAATTTGGCTACAAAAAAGACTAAAATAGGAGGAATTTATTATGGCATACGCTGTAGTTCGTACCGATAACCTGACCGGTACTTTCGACGGTTCTAAGCTCAGATCCGTTATTTTCCATGATTCTGACCCTGCCGCTATTGAAAACGGCAATATCGTTCTGCTGGATTCCCGCATGACTGCTGGCACTCAGCGCGACGTATGGAAGGCTGTAAAACCCGAAAGCACTTTTGTTGCAGGCAAAATCGCTCTGATCGCTTCTCCTGAAGTGATGTATGACGAACGCAAGAAGAACCTGGAGGACTTCCGCAATGAGG
>CAZUWO010000213.1:0-3053 GCA_964623995.1 uncultured Prevotella sp.
CCAACCAGACCGCCGATGTTGTTCTTTCCGTACATGCGCACGTTGGTTGCGTAGCAGTTTAGAAGCGTAGAGTTCTTAAGCATCTGCCCCACAAGGCCGCCGTCGTATGAGCCCCAACTCTCAATTCTTACGTTGCCGGCGTGGCAGTTTATTATTTTGGCATCGGCATAGGTGCGGGCCGAGAACACGCCTACGGTGGAATTGCCATGAACATAGGAGTCTTCTATACCCAAATTCTTCACCGTTCCGTTCTCGATGGTGCGGAACAGGCCCACGTAGTTGCCCTCAAGAGCCAGATAAAGCCCGTGAATGGAGTGGCCGTCACCGTCGAACACGCCCTGGAAGGGATTGTAGTTCTGCTCGTCGGTATAGTCGCCAATCATCTGAAGCTGCTTGAACAGCGTGCCCTTGTTCATGTTTGCGCTGTCGCCGGCAAGCACATTGTCGTTCAGGGTTATGTCTTGCGTCATGCGGAAGTACTTTCCCCGGCTGAAATTTGCGGTCGCAGCCATGTCAGAAGCAAGCTTAGCCAGATGTCCCGGCGTTGAGATGAGATAGGGGTTGCCCTTTGTTCCGTCGCCGCCTCCATAGCTATCGGCCGCGGCAATGTAGGTTTGGGCATTCATGCCTATTGCCATCAGGAGTGAAAGCAAAAGCAAATAGATTTTTTTCATGCTTGAATTGTAGTTTTATAGGTTTGTCTGTTTGGCTACAAAATTATGAAGTTTTGAATAAAAGGAAGTGGAAAATTCGCCAAATAGGGTGGCATTTACGTTCAAGACAAGCCTGCTTAAGGCCCGAGAAAGAAGAATTCCATAAAAACGGAATAATCATAGCCGGAGCCGGCAGCAAACACACAGCCTGCCGTAGGTGCTGCCACGGCCGCACGCAACCAAGGCTACAGCCAGCTCAAGTCAGCAACCTCGGAGCGTAAAATCACGGCTTTTGCGAATGGACATCAATTGTAGTCCGAATTCGCAACAATTGAAGCCCAAAAGCGCATCAATTGTGGGCCGGACGGACAACAATTGAAGAATGATTAACCATAGCATTATTCAAAGTCGGTATATGGGGTTATTGTGGGGCTGCGACATAGCCCACAACACAATGATAAGACTGCAACTATATGACCGGAAACAAGGCATAAGGATAAAAACATGGTAAAAACAACCAATCATTTATGCCATTAGGAAAACACATATTAGCACCGACAGATTGCAAAAGAAATTATTTGCCGGATTACAAATATAACACAAAGTTAGCATGTCAAACAAAAGAAAAAAGCTCTGCCAGCCATAACGGCCAGCAAAGCTTCAAGTATGCCTATGAAATAAAAAGCTTACCTCTTTATCATTTTAGCCACAGAAACGTGGCCGTTACCGTCTACAGTCTTTAAAACATAAACGCCACCGGCAAGCTTTCCTAAGTTTAGGCGGTCCAGAGTTGCCCCATTTGCATTGCCCTCCATAACCTTAATGCCTCCCAAGGTGAACACTTCGAAAGTCGATATCTGGGAAGTTTCACTGAGTGTAGTGGTCGAATTCAAGCCAGAAACTACGCCATTGGTAGAAGCAATACAAATACGCCGTGAATAAGTTGACCCTTCCAGGTCATTAACCCTTACTGTCAGTTCTGATATTTTGCCCATTTCGTTTGTTTTTACAGTAAGAATGCTGTCGCTAACAGATGCCTCAATGTTGCCATTAATGCTTTCTACTGAGAAAACAGGGGTATTAGTAAATCCTGCGAAATATGGCTTGAGGTTAACTTTCAGCTCCTCACCTTGCCTGATGGCGTAATGCGGCTGAGCCATAAAGTCAAGATATGTGTCAAGATTGGTATAGCCGTCGCCGTCAGGATCAGCATTAGAGTCAGAGAAATCGGCTGAAGGAGAGTTCGAATTTGTTCCTATGATAGCCTCAAACCAATCAGGCAGTCCGTCAAGATCACTATCAAAGTTCTTCGGCCAACTCTGTTCCGGATACACCTCAAAGCCACCACAGTCTGCCTCACTGTCTATATGGCCTCTGTATCCCGGCTTACCCTTATAATGCCAGCTGCCATTTAGAGCCTCACTAACTACACGACGATCATGGCTATCGAATTCTGGCATATTGGCACCATTATCAGACAACACTATCTTATAGGCGTCAACAGCATTGTGAACCGTGGCATACGAAGGGAAGAAAGGCTTGTCAACAAAGGTCTCATAATCTATTTTAACACCATCAGAGATATCTATTCGATACGTATCGCCAAACTTATCTTCGGTTACAGAACCATCTTTGTTGACACGAATGTTACCGCTCACATATGCTCTCTGCGTACCATGGCCTAATCCGTCATGTTGCATCTCGAAAAGAATCTTCTTGTTAGTGTCAGGCCCCATTTTGTAAACGTTGCCTACAAAGTTAACTTCATGAGCTCCTCCGTCTGTAGTGCGCTTCCACCAGTTATATACCACATTGTTGAATATATCGAGTCGGCCCGTATATTCGCCGTTAGCATTAGCTCCTCCTGCCATACTCCAGTTACGCCCTGAACAATTGACAAGGAAATTGTGATGATACGAGCCTACATCACCGCAAATACTGGCTGCAAATCCGTGGCCTATGCCAAGGGCTTCAGCTATCATGCTATGCTGGAAGGTAACATTTTTGGCATAGCGACCACTAACAGTCTCGTCTGTACCCCAACTTGTTGATAAGTGATCGGCAATGGTGTAGTTGCAATTGGCAATGCCCATAGCATTACCATGATTATCCGTAAGCCCACGACGCAACCTCATGTGCCGCCAGATATTGTCATCGCCTAAGCCAATATTACTGTGAGCTATACATACTCCCTTTCCTGGAGCCGACTGACCCGCTACTGTGATATTGTCATCAGCAAAGATTGTTTGAGTGCCAAGGTCTATAATGCCGGAAACCATGAACAAGACGGTGCGTGGTCCGCTGCCATTCTTTATTGCATCTAAGAAAGAACCTGGGCCAGAAGAATTGAGATTGGTTACATAAACCACCTTACCGCCACGTCCTCCACGGGCAAAGCGG
>CAZUWO010000214.1:0-3001 GCA_964623995.1 uncultured Prevotella sp.
TTCAGGCAAAGGTTGAGAACGGTGTGCTTCATGTAACACTTCCTCGCACTCAGAAAGCTGAGAAAGAGACAAAATGCATAGAGATTGCATAAAAGTATGCTAAGTTCACTTTACAAGAAAAGGGCTTACCAATTAAAGTAAGCCCTTTTTGCATGTAGAGAATAATAACCTTAGCATTATAGAGTTAATGCAAGTTAAGCACATTATTAAATTATTTGCAATACGAAATAAGTTCAATACCTTTGCATTAGCAACGACAGAAAACTGCATTATACATCAAGTTGGCAATGGGGTAGTGCGACTTTAAGTATCAAGTATAATTAAAGAATGTATGAGAGCACAAGTCAAGAATCACAAACCGCTACTTTAGCTAATATAAACAGCATATTTAGCTGGTTTAAACCGCTACTTTACATCTCACCCATAAATAAAACAATAATCAAAGTCATGCTGCTTGAAATCCCAATGGCTACCATGACACAAACAAAGCACAAAAATGAAAACAGTTTATGATTTCAGTCTTAAGGACAAGAAGGGAAACGAAGTGAGTTTGGAACAATACAAGGGCAAAGTTCTGCTCATAGTGAACACTGCCACTGGCTGTGGCTTCACTCCTCAGTATGAGGATTTGGAAGCCATGTATCACCGTCTGAAGGACAAAGGCCTTGAGATTCTCGACATTCCTTGCAATCAGTTCGGTCATCAGGCACCTGGATCTGACGAAGAAATACACCAGTTCTGCACTCTAAAGTTCGGTGCCGACTTTCCACAGTTTAAGAAAAGCGATGTAAATGGAGCTAACGAACTGCCTCTTTACACTTGGCTGAAGGAGCAAAAGGGCTGCAATGGTAACTATGACGCTAAACTTGCTGCCGTGATGGAGAAACTTTACAACGAAGCCAACACCGAGCCACGCAAGAAAAATGACATACAATGGAACTTCTCTAAATTCTTAGTTAATCGCAATGGCGAAGTAATTGCACGCTTTGAGCCAACAACAGACATGAAAGAGGTGGAGAAAAGCGTTGAGAATGCTCTGAAGTAGACATAAGACTATTTAGGTTTTTGAAATCTCCTGTAGTAGTCTGCAGGAGATTTTTATTACTCCTCTTTTTACAATAATTTAAGCCTGGCTTCCATCTCAACACTATAGTAGCCACATATCATAATTCAGTCTACTTTTAGCTTTATATCAACCTTGCTTTTTGTGTTGGCATTTGGCCCCAATAGCTAGCTAACAATGCCAACACTAATATGTTCATAAAATCAGTCGTGTTTACGTTGCTCAAACAGCCAGTCCCGTATACCAGTGAATGTGTAAGCCACACGCCATGTGCCGTTGTGCCAGCCTCCTTGCAAATGGCTATAGCGTATGGTAACAGGTTTACTCCGCAGTTTTTCTATCTCTTTGGCGCACTCAGTAGCCGTAGTATCAAGAGGCCAAGAAGCTGAATCTACCCTTGCACCAAGTCCACTCCACAGTTTCAAGGCCGTAGCAGCACCTGCAGAACTCTTGGCATCGCCCGTACTCGATACCAACCACAACGGTTTCTTGGCCATAGGAGCTATTACTGATGGATTCCATTGGCCGGCAACAAGATATGCTGCTGCAAATTCATCAGGATAGGTTGACATGAGTAAATAGCTCATCATGCATCCCATAGATTGTCCTGTGGTATATATTCTGTCGGTATCTATACTGTATTGAGTCTTGATATAGTTAAGAAGATTTATTGTTGCTTCAGCACTTGGAGTGACATTGAAATCATCATCCACTACAATCTCATCATATTGCGGTGCAAGTACAAAGCATGGGGGCTTTGCTTGGTCTTCAGGCGAAGCCCAAACCGTGGCACCGTTACCTTGAAGCAATGTGTATTTGTCCACTTGATTGGCTCCGCTAGCATCGTGCATGAACAATATAAGCGGATATTTCTTTGCCGAATCATAATTCTTGGGAATGAAAAGATTGTAGCGAAGCGTAACTCCAGTTTTACTGTCTTGAAATGTGAGTTGCTTAAAGTCATCGGCAATGAGCACACAACTTTTATCATTAGACAGTGTGACACCATGCTTATACACCATTCCACTGATAGTTCTGATGTCAGCTAACTGCTCTATTGTGGCATTAATGGGGAATGGATTTAGCTCTCGCGTAGGACGGTTGCCAGCAGTTATGCCTCCAACAGGGCCTCCTTCTTTGGCTTCTTTCTGATTTCCTTGCCCATTTTGCTGTTTGTTTTCTGCTTTCTTATCGGGTCCAAAGTCAGGAGTCAATGATACTGTTGACTTTAATTCCAATATGACAAAGCGTCCTTTCTTCGGCATTATTGACTTAATCGCCTCAGAATTAGTATAAGCCTTGGTTATTGTACGACCACTAACAGAGTATGAAGCCGTTGAGATGCTGTTGATGTCTATTGGTTCATCATACTCAATGGCAACCGTTGTGGTCTTGGCTCCATCGCCGAGCACTTCTCCTATTGCCGTTACACTCTTGACGTTATTGCTTGTGGCCATAACTCTCATACCAACAAGCAAAAGAAAAACGATAAATACAATCTTTTTCATGAACCTATACTTTTAAATTAAACAATAAATGGAGCTTATTCATGCCTTAATTTAAAGCATAGGTTCCTACCAGGACCAAGTCGTTCTGATTGCAAAAGTATGAATAATTTTTATATGTTGCCATATCTAAAACAAAGTTTAACTGGATTTTAGCCTTATAAGGTTACTTTAGAAAGCTATAAACTAATATATTGTAGATGTCAAATGCAAATTATTTCTACTTAAAAATTTGTCAGTTTACCTCTTACATATTAATTTTGCAGTCATTAACAATAATCATTTTATGAAGAATTTATTACTCTACTTGTTGCTTTTTATAAGCTTTACCGCAGTTCAAGCTCAGGAAGTGAAGAAGGTTAATGGGCGCGCCAACTTCCCAAGACTTACATTTGTAGCTCCGGAGCCGGCTATAATGATTGCCACTTACGAT
>CAZUWO010000215.1:0-2978 GCA_964623995.1 uncultured Prevotella sp.
GCTGCCAGTCGCCCTGCCTGCGGTATTGGTTGCCTCGCTTATACCATTCTTCGGCTGTCATGGTTTCAGTCATTATATGTCTTTACATCTTCTGCTCCTGCGCGCGCAGGCGGGCGGCCTGCAGCGTGTTTTTCATAAGCGAGCAGATGGTCATTGGGCCCACGCCTCCGGGCACCGGAGTTATGTAGCTGCACTTCGGGGCCACGCTGTCGAAGTCTACGTCGCCCTGCAGCCTGAAGCCTTTCTTCTTCGTGGCGTCGGGCACGCGGGTGGTGCCCACGTCGATGACCACTGCTCCGGGCTTCACCATGTCGCCCTTTACGAATGCCGGCTGCCCCATGGCGGCTATTATTATGTCGGCTTCGAGGCACTCTTTCCTTATGTCCTTGGTGTGGGAGTGGCACACGGTGACGGTGGCGTCGCCGTATTGCTTCTGCATCATCAGCTGGGCCATGGGCTTGCCCACTATGTTGCTGCGGCCAAGCACCACACACTTCTTGCCGCTCGTCTCAATGCCGTAGCGCTGCAGCAGGGTCATGATGCCCAGAGGCGTGGCCGACACGAAGCACGGCAGCCCTATGGCCATGCGGCCCACGTTGATGGGGTGGAAGCCGTCGACGTCCTTGCGGTAGTCGATGGCCATTATCACCTTCTGCTCGTCAATGTGCTTGGGCAGGGGCAGCTGAACTATGAAGCCGTCTATGTCGTCGTCGCGGTTCAGCTTGTCCACACACGCGAGGAGCTCCTGCTCGGTCACGTCGTCCTCGTAGCGAACCACGGTCGACTTGAAGCCGCAGGCCTCGCAAGCCTTAACCTTGTTGTTGACATAGGTCTCGCTGCCACCGTCGTGGCCCACGAGCACTGCGGCGAGATGGGGGCGGCGGCCGCCGTTGGCCACTATCTGCTCCACCTCATTGGCTATCTCGGCCTTTATTGCCGCTGCCGTTGCTTTTCCGTCTATAATAGTCATTGTTCTCTCTTTGGTTTATAATTATCAGTGAATGGCTCACACTACTTTTTCATTCTCATCATCATCTGGGCCATCTTGTTGCCCGTAACCATCTTCATCATCTTGCGCGTCTGGTCGAACTGCTTTATCAGCCGGTTCACCTCCTGCAGCTCGGTACCTGAGCCACGGGCTATGCGGCGGCGGCGACTGGTGTTGAGCAGCTCGGGATGGGTGCGCTCCTTGGGGGTCATGCTCTGTATGATGGCCTCTATCGACTTGAAGGCGTTATTGTCTATGTCCACGTCGCGCAGCTGCTTGCCCACGCCGGGTATCATAGATGCAAGGTCCTTGATGTTGCCCATCTTCTTTATCTGCTGTATCTGGTTGTAGAAGTCGTTGAAGTCGAACTGGTTCTTGCGTATCTTCTTCTCCAGCCGCTTGGCCTCCTCCTCGTCGTACTGCTCCTGCGCGCGCTCCACGAGGCTAACCACGTCGCCCATGCCCAGTATGCGGTCGGCCATGCGGTCGGGGTGGAACACGTCGATGGCTTCCATCTTCTCGCCTGTGCCTATAAACATTATGGGCTTGCTCACCACGGTGCGTATGCTGAGCGCCGCGCCGCCACGGGTGTCGCCGTCGAGCTTGGTCAGCACCACGCCGTCAAAGTCGAGCCGGTCGTTGAACTCCTTGGCGGTGTTAACGGCGTCCTGACCTGTCATGGAGTCTACCACAAACAGCGTGGCATCGGGATGAACGTAGTTCTTCAAGCTCTCTATCTCGTCCATCATCTGCTCGTCCACGGCCAGTCGGCCGGCAGTATCGATGATTACTGTGTCGTAGCCGTTGGCCTTGGCATGGTCTATGGCGTGGCCAGCTATCTCGTTCACGTTCTTGCTGCCGTCCTCAAAGTATACGGGCACCCCTATCTGCGAGCCCACCACCTTAAGCTGCTCTATGGCTGCCGGACGGTACACGTCGCACGCCACGAGCAGCGGCTTGCGCTTCTGCTTGGTCTTGAGCAGGTTGGCCAGCTTGCCTGAGAATGTGGTCTTGCCCGAACCCTGCAAGCCGCTCATGAGCACCACGGCGGGCCTGTGCTCCAGCCTGAGCTCAGTGGCCTTGCCCCCCATAAGGTCGGCAAGCTCGTCGTGTACTATCTTCACCATCAGCTGGCCCGGCTTCACCGCCGTCAGAACGTTCATGCCCAAGGCCTTCTTCTTAACAGTGTCGGTAAACTGCTTGGCCACTTTATAGTTGACATCGGCATCGAGCAGGGCGCGTCTCACGTCCTTAAGGGTCTCAGCCACATTTATTTCGGTTATCTTACCCTCACCTTTCAGTATCTTGAAGGATCGCTCAAGTCTGTCGCTTAAATTCTCAAACATTTGTCTTTACGCTCGTTTTTATTGTGTATAGTATGTTTGCAAAATTAATTATTTATCGGCAAAAACAAGACACACGGGCCTTCTATTTTAAAAAAATTAAAACATTTACCGACCCACTGTCCATATTTAGACATTATTAAAGCATATTACGCGCAACAACATTCCGGCAGGGCACCGGCCCGATTTTGTAAAAATATAGCAGCAAGACCACACGGCAGGCAACCGCCCCGCCAAGCCTGCCACAAGGAAGCAGCCACCCCCGCTCAATATTAACTGTAGCATAAACCACAAAACCATTGGCACACAGGCATATATACATCCAATTAAAACTTAGCACCAAAACGGAAAAGCAACACCCCAGCCCTATTCCGCCGGCAAGCATGCCAGCCACACATAAGTAAAGAAAAAATACAACCGTACCTAACTGCCGCCACCAGCACACAAGCTCACGGCACCGCCCCCGCAGGCATCAGCCCCAAACCGCACACCGCCACGCTGCCGCAACCATGCCTCACGTAATGCCACCCAAGCAAGCGTATTTTTTTAATTACTAATTTGTAATTACCAATTACTAATAGGAGACAGGTGTGGCGGTGAGGGCTAATTAGTAATTCGTAACTCGAAATTACAATACCCCTCGGTAG
>CAZUWO010000216.1:0-2917 GCA_964623995.1 uncultured Prevotella sp.
TCATCCCATCTTGAACCAATTTTCCAAACGTTAGCCATATTTATTATTTAAGAATTAAAGTGGGTGTAAAATTAAGCATATTTTATGAGAAAACAAACAATTCTCATATTTTTCTTCAATTAATTTTAGGGTGTGCAGTGTTTTGTTACATACGTACTTTAACTTTGTGATTTGTAACTTTATAAAACATAATAATATGGATATACATAAGAAAAAAGATGTAAGCAACAAAATTGTTGGTAGAGATGAGGTTGAAAGTCTGATTTCGGACTATGAGCGGAAGGGTGCGAGTATGACTGGTAAACTTAGTTATCTGAGGAATGCTGGTACTATAGCCAAGGTTAGGATCATTTCGTTTCCTAAGAATGGAGAGTCGCGTGTAAGTGCTATTGAAAGACAGTACAGGGAGTACGCTTTGATGAAGCCGGAGAACTATATACGCTTTACTTTCTGCATTGAGTATGCGATGAGTCATCCGTTGCTGATGGATGAAGAACAGAGACTGAGGAATTTCTGTGGAAGTATTATTCATGATGGTAGTCGTTGGTCAGTTTACACTGCAGTGAATGAAAGCTTGGATGACAAGATTCTCATTACTATTATCGCCAGCAAATAGATACTTGTTATGAGCAGAAGCAGAAAAAAGGTGATATGCAGCACTTGGGTTGGCTGTAAATCCCAGAAGCGTGGGAAGCGGATGAGTAATCGGCGGTTCAGACGGAAAGAACATCAATGTCTGATGTGTCAGTCGTTTGACAGATTACCAATGCGCCCCATAGAACTTGTGGATCCATGGGATTTGGGCGGTGATGGGAAGGTTAGAACTTTTGTTTCGAATTTCTTTTCTTGACTAAAGATTTGAAATTGGATCGGCACAATATTGCTTACGTCTGCACTTCTTGCACATAGAACCATTCCATACGTTGTCGAATTGCTCCATAGCTTGTTCTACTATTAGAGGCTCATCCGTAAGGATGCCTGCCTCGAAGTTTCTTGTGTTATCAGACTTCATGCCGATGCCGGCGCCTGTGAGGTTGGCACTGCCGATGTAGACTTCCTTACAGTCAAAGACTATCATTTTGAAATGGACACGCGGACAGAGAACTCTTTCAAGTCGGTTGAAGAGAACAGGGTATTTGTCGAAGTCTTCACGAAATGCAGGACCGGGCTCTTTGGCATGAATTAGTCGTACATCTACACCTTTGTTAATGAGTCTAGCGAGTATACCGAGGAATGGCAATTTCTGTTTGCCGGCTTCAATGTATAAATCCTTGATGTCTGCAGTACCAATCCATAAAGTACTCTTCACGTATTTGACATGTAAGAGAACTTCCTTGTAATGGTCTGAATTTGAAATGTATTTTGTTGGCATTTACAGAATCTTTAAAGCGATGGCAGCGCACGCTTCTGCATCGGCAAGAGCATGGTGATGGTTCTTGAGGTCATAACCGCAACGCTCGGCGATGATGTCGAGGTTGTGATGACCGCCCGGCCATACTTGACGGGATTTTATGAGGGTACAATAGAACGGGTAGTCTGGGTAGTCCATCTGATACATGCGGAACACTGCCTTGAGGCATGTCTCATCGAAGGCCTTGTTATGGGCTACAAGCGGCAGTCCTTCTATTTTTAGCTCAATCTGCCTCCAGACATCGGGGAAGATTGGCGCTTCCTCTGTGTCTTCACGGCAGAGTCCGTTGACACTGGAGCAGACACGATTGTAATAGTCTGGTTCGGGATGAATAAGAGAGTAGAACTGGTCTACTTTCTTTCCGTCTCGGACAACCACCACACCAACTGAGCAGACGCTTGTCCGCTCAAAGTTGGCTGTCTCGAAGTCTATTGCTGCAAAGTCTTTCATTCTTATTTTCTTTTATGTGTGCAAAGTTAATGGTTGGTTGTTACAAAACAATGCACAGTCATAAATTATTTTTCGGATTATATTGTTCGGCTGCTTCGTTGAGCATTTTCCTAATTGTCTTGACAGCGCATTTTGGAGAGATTATTTTAACTCCAGGACCATAAGAGAGCATAAGTGCATAGAATTCGAAGTTGAGGACGACCTTGCATTGAAAGAGTACTGTTCCGTCTTCTTCATTACGTTCGAGTACCATTTGCGAACTGTGGACAGGCTTCGTTTCTATGTAGGGAGCCTGCTCGCTGTTGGCTATGAATCGGACGGTTTCAAGTGGAGTCTTCCTTGTCTTGGTTACGCCAACTACATCCTTAAAGAATGTCGACGGGTCGAAGTGTGAGTCTTCCTGAAATGCTATTTCTTTATTTGGCTCAATCGACTTCATGCGGTCAAGTGCGAGGTTGAAGAGTTTGTGGTCGGTAACCCTTGTGCAGAAAAGGAACCAGCGGTTGCGGTATTCTTTTAACAGATATGGCCAGACAATCCAATCCTTTGGCTTAGGATTGTTGAACGGCTGGTAACTTATTGTGAGTGTCTGCTTGTTGGCAATATAGTTGTAAAGCGGATTGAGGAACTTCAAACCCATCAAGTTGCTGTTGCGCTCAAAGTCTACAATCGGCGCACGTTTGTTTCTTGCTATTGCAAGTGTATCCTGCAAGCGGCCGATAACATCCGACAATTCGGTGAAATAGTCGAAGTCGGCATATTGGCGAAGCATGTCGACAGCCTCGGCAAGTTTGTCGTAGTCGGTCTGAGAGAGTGGCAGTTCTGTTATTGAGAAGTCTGGGTCGGAATACCTGTAATATTTATGGTCATAGACTTCTATCGGGGCATTGTAGCCGAGTTTGTCGCTGCGCATCATCTGTATGTCGAGTTGAACGGAACGGGTTGAGATGCCCTTGCGTATTCCCTCAAAGTCATACAATGCGTCGGAGCAAGCATCGACAAGGTCTTGCAATGTCCACCTTCTCTGCCGGTTGCGCAGGCAGTTGTCAATGGTCT
>CAZUWO010000217.1:0-2905 GCA_964623995.1 uncultured Prevotella sp.
CGAGGATGAGTAGGGGTTAAAAGTGCGGCGAGCCCGCTGGGCTCATTTTGATACATCCCCTTTTTATGTTATAAATATGTGATATATTCTCTTGGTAAGGATAAGCCGTTGCCGTTATTTCATGGCAATCTTGATGCTTTGTTCTCCTATCTTTGCTATTACGACCTGTTCGTTGCCGACGGCATAGCTTGCCACGCCATTCACGGCATTGGCAGCACCTATCAGCTTGCCGTCAACAGAATAGAAAGCCACGTGCTCGCCGTCGTTCAGCCCCGATACCGTCACTACGCCATCCTGCGCCGAGGCAAGCACCCCGCGTGTCTTTGCCGCATTGATGTTCGTAGGACTATCCAAGCTGCCGTTAATCCAATATAGCGTAGCGGTAGCTTTGTCAGAAGGAGAGTAATTATCAGCCGTGGCGTATGCCGTGATGTTATATTTTGCTGCAAGGTTTATGCTTCCATTCTTGCTATATACATTTGATTTTACATCATTGCAGCTCAAAGTGTAATGATATTCCGCACCACTGGTAGAGCTCTCAAAGTGCAGTCTACCATCACGGTATGTTATTACTGGCTTCTCACACTTACCCTTTGATTCTCCCTCTGTTCCCTTTATTGGAAGAATGACCATAAATTTATTCCAACCTTTTGTTTGTTTGTATTTGTCAACAGAACTTTCTGGCACATATAGGATTGTATTTGTAGGTTGCCCCAAACTTTCTAGTATTTGCTCAAAGCTAGTAGTACCTCTTGGAGGAAATGTAGCATAGCAGTATACTGTTTCTATTTTCTCACATCCCGATAGGCTATAGTCTCCTACCGTTTTTAAAGACGATGGAAAAATTATAGATTGAAAAGGGCAAGAGCAAAAGCATCTTCTACCTATATATGACACCGACGATGGAATGTCTATGGATGTAAGTGAGCTGCAACCAGAAAAGCACTCTTCTCCTAAAACTGCCACTGACGAAGGAATTGTTATGGATGTAAGAGATCTGCAACCCCAAAAGCACTCGTTTCCTAAACTTGTCACCGACGAAGGAATGGTTATTGATGCAAGAGAGCTGCAACCCCAAAAGCACTCGTATCCTAAACTTGTCACTGACGAAGGAATGGCTATGGATGTAAGAGAACTGCAACCATCAAAGCAATGTTCTCCTAAACTTGTCACTGACGAAGGAATGGTTATCGATGTAAGTGATTTGCAAGCCCAAAAGCAACCTTCTCCTAAACTTGTCACCGACGAAGGAATGGCTATGGATGTAAGCGAACTGCAACCTCTAAAGCAATAGTCTCCTAAACTTGTCACCGACGAAGGAATTGTTATGGATGTGAGAGAGCTGCAGCCAACAAAGCAACTTTCTCCTAAACTTGTCACTGACGAAGGAATAGAAACCGATGTCAATGATTTACAGTCATTAAAGCAATCTTTTCCGAATGCTACTACAGGATATTCAATACCTGCAAGGGTCACTTTCTCTGGTACAACAATATCACCTGAATATTTTACAGTGTCAGCTACAAGAGTTGCAGTCTGGTCATCTGTGTTGATGAGATACTTTAGACCGTTAATGGTTTCATAACCAGTGGCACGGGCTGCAAGCAGCATTAACATGCAGAGGAATGTAAATAAAAGTCTTTTCATAGTTTATTTGATTTTATGTTTATTGTTCAATATGCAGATGTTGGATTTATGATTATCTTTTCGTTATGCTGATTTTCCCCTTGATGACAACTTCCTCATCATTATTCACATCGAAGAAACCATCAAGATTATATGTATCTTCAGTGAAGTCTTCCCCTTTGGACATTGAAAGATTTGCCAAAGCAGTGAAACTGTAATTACTGTCAATAAAGTTTCCTTCCTGAAGACTCAAGATTTTGCACTCTGTCACTTTAATAACAGTTACGTCCTCACTTTTCATGCGAAACAGGCACTTTGGGGTTATGGCTTTTCTCAGCAAATCTTTTAAATCTTTACTTTCTGTCATTTTCTTTATTATTAGATAGTTTTAATTGTTTATAATGGGTATCTATTTGATTGTTTCACAAAGTAATTTGAAAAGTTGTTCTTGTTGAGCAACAATTCAATATGCTTCTTTATCATAGAGTATCTTTGAGGATTACTCTCATTTACAATGATGCCTAAGAGAGAATCTCCTGGCAGGGGAAACTCTTTATAAGGAATTATCTCTCCCTTGTCACTACATCGAAATTTAGTATTTGGATCAGAATACTCTTCTTCTTTCACATCATTCGCAGAGTGAAAAAACATAGCGTTGTAGTCGTTCAATACTAATCGCCACTCACTTTCACGTTGATATGCTGCACGTTTAATGAATGAACATGTTTCCTGAAAGTTCATAAGATCGTCGTTACTTTTGTCCATAAACCGGTAGATGGCGTAAGAGGCATTCATCACTTCTTGTATGTCATCTCCATCTTCGACATAATAGCATTTGCCCCACCTAGCTAAGTTCAACCCGGTCTTTGAATCTACATTATTTTTTATAACATTTGAATTGAGTACCAAGCAGACTTGACTACCATAATGTTTCCACATAAACTTGTCATCACCTTTTCCTGAAAAGGAAATCACATACGGAAAAGCGTCTGTAGTATAATCTCTTATATCTTCTTTTTCATGTTCTTTACACCAGTATTTAGTAATGGTACGCATAACAGTTCCTCTTGCAAACATACAATCGGTAGGATCGTTCATACAATCATAGCGTGAAGCCCAAAAGATTATCTTTCCTTTTTGGTCATTGACCATACTAAGCAAAGCTTTATAACTTGTATAATGGTAAACTTTGTCTATATTCATGGCAAAGTAGTCTTTAGTTCCACAGTTTCCCAGATGCAGAGGTTTATCATATACATTAAAAAAGCGTGGGAACTTT
>CAZUWO010000218.1:0-2895 GCA_964623995.1 uncultured Prevotella sp.
GGCTGCGTGCATGACATAATTGCTTGCATGTAACAATGACTATAAATAGAACGTAGCAAAATTAAGGCGTGATGCAATCTACAAAAATTAGCATCACGCCTTTCTGTTGTCTTGGTAACTACAAAGATAAACAAACTTTTGGATTAGACAATCTTTTTGCTTAATTTTGTCAGCAAAATAAGGAAGGTGAGGATTTCTGCATTAAAAGAACACTCTTATAGATATGGCTTATAGCAATAACGTTAGGGAGGAAGAAATTAAAAATAGACTGCGCAAAGATTATTTTGCCAGCTATGATGCCGAGCAAGTGCTTGGCGACATCGACTTTGCTGTGGCTGTGCCATCCAAGGGACCAGAACTTTTCGAGACAGAATATTTACTATGGGCTGAAGCCAAAAAAGGCAACCATCATGATATTTACGAAAGCCTTGTTCAGTTAATCCTTACTATCGGTAAGGCACGTACCTTTGACAAGGTACTGCCTCCTGCTTTTCTCGGTGCTTTCGATGCTGAAAAGATAGCGTTTATTCCTTACAATTCCGTTTTAGACATCTTCTATCAAAATGATTTCAACTGGAATGTAAAACCGTCTGACCATGAGACAAAGGAGTTCAAACAAATCATGGGAAAGGTGCGCAGGACATTGCAGGAGAATCTGCTTGTGTTCTCTTTCGACAAGGACGATAAAGATCTCCGTCGTTTTATCAAAGCGAACTTCAGGATGGGAAAGTCGAGCGTGTCGAAAGTACGCATCAACAAAAACAACTTTACTTCTATTTACCAGAAATGGCTCGTGGAGGTAAAGCCAAGCATTGCCGTAAACTGGACAGAAGCAAAGAAAAACCTTATTCTTGATGCCGACTTCTATATTGCAGACATTCTTTCCGAGCATAATGTCACGCTTCGTACTACGCTTTCCGTCTTGCTGCGTGACGACCACTACGACCTTGACCGTCAGCTTGACAGCATGGGCTTTTGGGAGTCGAAACGTGCCGACTTCAACGACAACCAAATAGCGCACAAGCAGTTTTGGAACCGGTATGAGCGCCCGCCAAAGCGTGAATATTGGGAGTATATAGTTGGTCGCCGCGACCTGCTCGTGCCGCAGGATGTGCGTGAGCGTAAAGGCTCTTTCTTCACTCCGCGCAAATGGGTTGAGCTTTCACAGGAATATCTTGCTGCTGAATTAGGCGAGAACTGGCAGGACGAGTATTACATTTGGGACTGCTGTGGCGGCACGGGCAATCTTGAAGCAGGACTCACCAACAAATATCATATTTGGGTCTCTACACTTGATAAGGCAGATGTCGATGTCATGCACGACCGCATTCGCCACATGAACGAGGCGTCAACCAACGGACAGGGCGCAAACCTGCTTGACAAGCATGTATTCCAGTTCGACTTTCTCAACGACCCGTTCAACCTTGACAATCCCGACGAAAGCAAACTGCCCAAGTCATTGATAGATATTCTCAACGACGATGAGAAGCGCAAAAAGCTCGTCATATATATCAATCCGCCGTATGCGGAGGCAAGCAACTCACGAACCGTCAAGGGTACGGGGAGCAACAGAAAGGGATTATCAGCATCTAAGGTAAAACAACGGTTAGACAGAGAACTGGGAAGAGCAGGAAATGAACTGTTCGCTCAATTTTTCGCTCGCATCATGGACGAAATCCCTTATTGTGTCCTTGCAGCGTTTTCAAAGTTGAAAACGCTGCAAGGACCGAACTTCGCGGGATTTAGGGAAAAATACCGAGCGAAGCTCGGTCGAATTTTTTTGGTTCCTGCGAAAACATTTGACAATGTTAAAGGAGAGTTTCCCATAGGATTCCAAATCTACCATACGGCAGACAAAACAGAGTTTAGCAATGCTACAGCTGACGTTTATAATGCAAGTGGAAAAGATATTGGCAAAAAAAACATTCACTCTTACGGAAAAGAAAAATTCATTATTGACTGGTTAAGGCAATATTATGACAAGCAAGGTGAACACATAGCTTATATGCGCTATTTAGGCACTGATTTCCAAAATAACAATGGTGTCTTTATCACGCTCGCTCCTTCACAAAACGATTTAAAACAGGTCAAAGGTTCTTGGATAACTCCAAAGAACGTCTTGCAATGTTGCGTTTACTTTGCCGTGCGCCTTTGTATTCCCGCAACATGGATTAATGACCGTGACCAGTTTCTCTACCCTAACGATGGATGGAAAGGCGACCGTGAATTCTTGTCTGACTGCATAGTTTTTGCACTTTTCGATGGACAAAACCGTATTCAGAGCAAAGATGGCGTAAACCATTGGATTCCATTCACCGAGGATGAAGTTGGTGCGCAAGAGGCTTTCGAAAGTCATTTCATGAGCGACCTCCTGCGTGGCAAAGCATCCAACGCCGACACGAAAACGATAGACATAAACTCAGCTCCCGTTGAGCAGGATTTGTTTGCAGCCGAGCCATTGGCAGTTGCGAAGCAGTATCCAATGGGAACTAATGATAATGAGTATGTCCCATTAGAAAATCTTTCCTTACAAGCAAAGGCCGTCATGGACGCTGGTCGTGAGCTATGGCGTTATTACCATTGCCAGCCAGATGCCAACCCCAATGCGTCGCTCTATGACATCCGTCTGCACTTCCAAGGCTATAAGACCACCAAAACAGGGAAAGTGCAGATGAACACCGAAAGCGACGATGCGCAATACACCGTGCTGATAACCAACTTGCGCCAAGCCTTGAAAGAACTTGCAAAAGCCATTGAGCCGAAAGTTTACGACTATGGTTTCTTGCTTAAATAATAAAGACAGGCTTTACCTACAGTCATGCCTGTTTTTACCGTCCGCCCTATAGCTCACGTGCAGCCATTGAGGATTATCAGCAGAGGGCAGGAAAAACAATT
>CAZUWO010000219.1:0-2854 GCA_964623995.1 uncultured Prevotella sp.
ATAACCAGTGTGGCCGGAGCCTTCTGGCGGGGCGATGCCAAGCGTGAACAGATGACGCGCATCTATGGTATCACTTTCCCGAAGAAGAAGATGCTCGATGAGTATCTGGCTATGCTTGAGGAGGCCAAGAAGCGCGATCACCGCAAGATAGGCAAGGAGATGGAGCTTTTCATGTTCTCAGAACGTGTTGGCCGCGGACTCCCTATTTGGCTTCCGAAGGGTACACAGTTGCGCTTGCGCCTGCAGGATTTGCTACGTCGCATCTTGAAACCTTACAACTATCAGGAGGTTATCACTCCGGGCATAGGTTCAAAGAACCTCTACGTAACCTCTGGTCACTATGCACATTACGGCAAAGACTCCTTCCAGCCCATCCATACTCCTGAAGAGGATGAGGAATATATGCTGAAACCGATGAACTGCCCGCACCATTGCGAAGTCTACGCCCGTAAGCCTCGTTCCTACAAAGATTTGCCTCTGCGCATCTCTGAATTCGGAACCGTATTCCGCTATGAGAAGAGTGGAGAGCTGCATGGACTCACACGCGTGCGCACATTCACCCAAGACGACGCTCATATCTTTGTTCGCCCCGACCAAGTAAAGGCAGAATTCGAGTCGATCATAGACATTATATTAAAAGTATTCCACATTTTCGGCTTCGATAACTATGAAGCCCAAATCTCACTCCGTGATCCTAAGGACAAGGAAAAGTACATAGGAAGCGATGAAATATGGGAAGAGAGCGAGAATGCCATACGTGAGGCTTGCCGCGAAAAGGGACTAAAGGCCCGTGAAGAAACAGGCGAAGCAGCATTCTATGGTCCTAAACTCGACTTCATGGTTAAGGATGCCATTGGAAGAAAATGGCAACTGGGCACCATTCAGGTTGACTATAACTTGCCGGCACGCTTCAAACTGGAATACACTGCTGAAGACAACAGCAAGAAAACACCGGTAATGATTCACCGTGCGCCGTTTGGCTCGCTCGAAAGATTCACCGCAGTGCTCATAGAGCATACCGCCGGCCACTTCCCATTGTGGCTAACGCCCGACCAGGTGGCCATACTGCCCATCTCGGAGAAGTACAACGACTACGCCAAAGAGTTGCGCAAGTATCTTGATTCGCGCGATGTGCGTGCCACTATCGATGACCGCAACGAGAAGATTGGCCGAAAGATACGCGACAATGAACTGAAGCGCGTGCCCTATATGCTCATAGTTGGTGAGAAAGAGGCTCAAGAAGGCCTTGTGTCGATGCGCAAACAGGGAGGTGGAGAGCAAGCTACTATGACCAAAGAGGAGTTTGCCGACCGCATCGCAGCTGAGGTTGCTGACCAGCTTAAGGACGTTTAAATTTAATTCAATAAAGTTTTTTACATAACTTTGTAAATGCCGCAGCCCTCCATGAGAAGTGCTGCGGCTTTTCTTTTATACTAACACCTACAAGTTGTATTGCTGTTTGACAAAATTGCTGAAAGCAAGTCTAAGACGCAATAAAGCAAAGAAAAATTTGGAATCGCCATACGGTTGTTATACCTTTGCACAAACTCAGAATTGCCTTAAAAGGAAACAGAAATAACACCACAGTTTCGTAAACTGATTACAGAAGTGCCGTAATGCGATTACGAAAGTCCCGTAACACGATTACGGAAGCCCCGTAACACGATTACGAAAGCCCCGTAACACGATTACGAAAGCCCCGTAACGCGATTACGGAAGCCTCGTAATAAGTTTACAGCTATCAGCCTGCCCCAAGAGAACACTACGACAGGATTTTCCTTAATGCAAAATAACAGCCACAAGCCACCCACAACAGAAGCTATTTTAGCCATGTTCAGAGTTTACAATATAATACAATCCGTTACAATTTACAGATATTTAATTACAGTTTTTACAAAACAGACACACAATACAGAAGAAAACAAAACATAACAAATCTCATAGCAAAAAGCAATCTTAACAATATCGCTTAATTAAATTTAGTACAAATAGCATCAAAGCTGTTCCACAAATTGGCCAAAGAATCTAAATGCGGTGTCAATCAATACTTTTCGGCCGAATCAAAGATGTTCCACCGTTTCAACTTTTTCATTAACCAACTTAGCTAAACTAGCAATAAATCAGCATATTACAATTGAAAAATCCGCACCAAACCGCCAAGAAGTCACCTGTATAAGGCCAAACTGTCTGTGAATTAGAACATTTTGCAAGCCAAAGCAAACAGCATTTGCCCACAACACCATATCAAGTTAGGAAAATTTTAATTAACTTTGCATTGCCTTTTGACGGGATACCGAAGGCCATATAATTCAGACAGGACATGCATCATCATAGCGACCCACGCTGGAACAGTTGCCTCCAGATTATCAGGAACAACGTTTCAGCCGAGATATACAACGCCTGGTTCAGGCCACTAACTTTTGAATCGTTCGACGAAACGACTCGAATGATAGTGCTTCAAGTGCCCAGCAGCTTCTACCGCGAGTACTTGGAGGAGAACTATATTCAGCTTCTCGGCAATGTATTGACCCGTGTGTTCGGCAAAGGCGTACGTCTCGGCTACCGAGAGGTGGTTACCAGCAACGGCGGAGTGCAGACAGTGCAGTCCGATCCGGCTGCCGACATAGGCACCCATCGGCCAAAAGAGCCCGCAAACGTTAGTCCTGACAAGCTTGATGCAGTGTCAGACCTTGACCCACAGCTCAATACCAGACTTACGTTCAACAATTACATTGAGGGGACAAGCAACAAACTTCCCCGCTCTATCGGCCTCAGCATAGCCGAACATCCTAACTCCACGCAGTTCAACCCGATGTTTGTCTTCGGCCCTTCAGGTTGTGGCAAGACACATTTG
>CAZUWO010000220.1:0-2799 GCA_964623995.1 uncultured Prevotella sp.
GTATATTCTTGACCTGAACATAACGGTTGGGCAGTGAATTTGGCACAGCATCCATAATGGCAAGGGCCGAGAAGAAACGACGACCAGCCAACTCGTAAAAGGTGTTATCAATTACTTTGTGACCTTCATCCACTATACGTACGCCTCCGGTGTTAGGCTTGTTATTGCCAATAAAGAGGTTTTGAGTTACGGTGTTGCGCTTTCCATGGCGCAACACTACAAGCCCCTGACACTCCCACAGCACATTGCGGGTGATGATGTTGTCGCACGATTTAACCGATATCACCTCAACCTCGCCAGAACAACGGTCGAACAGATTGTCGCTAATAGTGGTTCGTGAGGTCTCATAAGACTGTTGCGAGGTGCCAACACGTATGGTTTCAGCTCCATTTGAGCCGTAAACTTCGCGAGGCCCGAAATAATTGTGGTCTATAAGATGCTGATTGTCCAAACAGTCGCTGCCGTTCAGATTCACAATGAGCGTAACTCCGATGTTGCGTTTGCGCAGCAGTGAGCAATGATCTACACGGTTATTCTTGCCCGAAAGCATGATATAGACGTGCTGTTCATCACGTTGGGGAGCATTATAGTTGTCTATCACAGTCTCAGTGAGCCGACAATTATGGGCGAACTTGCCGTCAAGGCCAAACTCTATGAGCGTACGGCGGGCAGGAACACCATCACGGAAGTGCAGACCGCTAACAGTCAGCCAGTCGGCAGCTATCTGAAGGCTCGACTTTCCTGTTACAACCACGCCACCGGGATGTTCTGCCTTGACCGTGATTGGCTTGCCATTCTGACCTGCGGCACGCCACTTCAGCCTTACGTCGGTGTAGGTTCCGTCCTTGATGGTTATAACATCGCCAGGCTGAGCTGTTGCAAGGGCACGCTCAACCTCCTGCAACGGCACTAAGGCCGTTGCAGCATGGCTGGCAAAAGCCACTGCCATGAGGGTTAAGACTGACAATATCTTTTTCATCTTTGTATTGCCTTTAGACTTTTAATTGTTAGCATAATTGTGCTTCATCCAGTACATGTCGAATGTAACAGCACTTGAAGAAGGAGCATTAGTATTGTTGTACAACTTGTAGTCTACGTGCTTCAAGTGGATGAAACCTATGCGACGCACATTCTCGGCTGCATTGCTTCCTTGACCATGATAGTTGTAGTAGATGATCATTATTACAGCATCGACATCGGCTGACTTGTTTGCGCCTACAGGAAATACACCCGGAGCATATATGCTATTGGTGACACTCTGACGCACACTGGCCACGCTGATGTTGCCAATGGTCTTCGCATTTGCGTCGATTGGGAAGCTATTCTCGTCTATTCTGGTAAGTGTGCCATTCTTGACGCGGTTGATGATGTCGACATGGGCGGCATTAGAAGGATCCATATAGACAAAGGCAAGACACGGAGTGCCATAGCAATTGTCTCTTCTTCCGGTAACACGGTAGTCGTCAGCAGAATTGTTTATCATGTAGAAATTGCGCAACTGAGTGTTTGAACCGGCAGGAGAGTTAATCTGAAGTAAACCTGCGCTGGTGCCGGAGAAGAAGAAATAAGGCGGCACTGAGTTGTATTCAGCCTCAGTTACGGCCGGAACGTTCCTTGAAGAACATGTCTTGTTCTGATACTGATAGGAAATAGCATCGAGAGTACGCCAAGAAGAGTTGGCATAAGCTATACCTGTCTCAGGCGAGAAGAACGAGGTCAACTCGTCAACATCGCGGCCTTGGCCATATATTTTCTTGTTTTTCCAAACGTAGATGTAGGGCACGTTTACCACGAAATGGTCGGTAATTGTGCTTGTTTCCACTCCCTCAAAGTAGGTCATCTCAAGCTTCAGCACGTTGGGACCATCAGCAAACGAAGCACTTGTGGGCACTACAAAGTTGAGAGTTGACGAAGTCTGCGATGTGATCACGCACTTCACGCCGCCCAGCGTCAGGCTGTTTATCTTGTCAAGATAGGTGCCTTCGAGTGTAACTACGTCGCCAACGGTTGTCTCTGCAAATGTGGTTGTGGTTACAACGGGCTGATAACGCTTTATGGTTATCACCTTTGTGGGTGCGGTGGTTGTCTCTGAAGTGCCATCGTAGTAGCGGAAAGTAATGCGTGCATCATCGGCCTCAACGTATGGAACAGTTACCACGACCTCGCGTTCGTTCTGGGTTATAATCTGAGCCTCATGGCCTTCAGCATGTCCTTCGGCCGTAAACACCACCGAAGCCACCACATTCATGTGGCTGCCACTTATGAGCAGCTTGTTGCCCATCTCAACTTCGTCGGGCAGAATCGTCTCATTGGGGGCGGGAGCGGGATAGGTTACGGTGAAAGTAGCTTCCGATTCTGTGGTCCCCAGGGCGTTAGTGAGGGCTATTTTGCCACTCTTTGCCTCACCGGACACCTTGATTGAGAGGCGCTTATCTGATACTTTCTGACTCAGAGTGGCCGGCACACCACCTATTGTGGCACTAACCACGTCGTCAAGGTCGGAACCTGTGATTACGATCTCGGTGCCAATGCTACCCTCCGAAGGACTGAACGACTCTATGGACGGGGCAGATGACAGGAGTTCATTTACAGAAGTATTGTCGCACGAAGCCGCTACCAGGGCCACAGCTAAGAGCGAACCTAATCTTAAGAATGCTTTATGTTTCATTTTTTGACTTTGCTTTTTTGTATATGATTCACTCTACTTTAATAGCCCACATTCTGAGCCACCTGAGGATTGATGTCGATAACGCTGACTGGTATTGGCAACATAGTCTGCCAGTCTTGTATTGGATTCAC
>CAZUWO010000221.1:0-2794 GCA_964623995.1 uncultured Prevotella sp.
GCCGACATGGGTTATAAAAACATATCCGGCTACCTATGGTATATAAGGCACAATGAAGTGGTGGAGGTATAACCTTCACACTTTTTCAGGCAATGCACCTTCCCGACATAAGGGATATTGCCAATAGCGACCTTTATATCAGCTCAATAGCCTAAATCCTCGTTTACCAATATAACAATGTGCCTTCCTGCCGGATGGCTCATGCGCTGAATGGAGACATAGTTGCAGATACTGTCCGTCGATTTGCAGTCGTGGCAAGTGCCGTCTATTGAGCAAGGAGTCTTAAAGTCGAATCGCGCCATGTTTATTGGTGCAGCAACGCTACGTGCCCGTTTCACAGCTGCTTCAACATCCTGGCAAACCTTATTCATGCCAATGACAAAGATAACGTGTTTGGGCCCCCATGTTATAGCTGCCACACGATTGCCGTTTCCATCAATATTTACAATAACGCCATCCTCGCTGATAGCATTGGCACTGGCGAGGTAGAAATCGCATTCGAAAGCCTTACGGTAAATAGCTACCTTTTCTTCCGCCGTCTTTATCTCGTCACGGTCATAGACCTTATAGTTGCCATCTTTCAACATAGATGTAACACCTGTTGAGCGAATAGAGTCGGAACCGCCCCATGTTACGCTACTGCCTTCCGGTATGAGAGATTTAATCTCAGCCAAGAGTTCATCAGTGTTGTGGCAATAATAAGCATCATAATGTCTTTGTTTCAAGTGCTTGATGAGAGTAGATGCCAACCTCTCATTGCGTATATCCTTCGGTGTATCCATAGTTATTCTTTGTCGCTTTCCATAGACATGCAAACATCCTCCTTTGGTCTGTCTCCGCGCAGAGTCTCTACATTCTGAATCTTTTCCACAACATCAAGGCCTTCCTCTACCTCGCCAAAGACAGTGTATTGATTGTCGAGGAACGGCGTGCCGCCAACAACGCTTCCACAGGCTCAAACAGCGAACGCTGCACGACCTTACGAACAAACGGTTTCAAGTCGAAGTTGTAGACAAGAGCCTCAACCATTGCATGACGGTTTTCGATATGGCCGCCACTATGATAGAAGTGTTCTTTTGTCATGACATTGAAGTTGCCCCAATAGCGGTCAATCATCTCATTGCAGCGAAACTCATTGTGATGCCACGTGCTGAGGATGAATTTTGCTTTGGTATTGGCAAGTAGCTTATAAAGCAAAGCCTCATCTTCTTCTGTCCAGCCATTGTAATAATCTACATAACGACCATAATAAGGCGGGTCGCAATAAATAAGGTCACCTTCTTGAGCCTGTTCAATAATCTTATCGAAAGTGACATTCTCAAAGGTCCAATCTTTGCGTTGGATAATGTGCCTTACCTTTGCTACTTGATTGCAAATCTTAGTAATATATGCAGGAGAGAAACGGTCTGGCTTTTTACAAAACGGAATATTCCATTCGCCTTTGCGGTTAAAGCGCATCATTCCGTTAAAGCCTGCACGTGAAAGGAAGATAAAATCGTAAGGACTATGCTCTCGATTGAATCTGTCTCTTACCTCACGGTAATGCGCATAACCATTATCTTCGGCAGTAGCCAGTAGCTTCGCTTCTTTTTCAAGATAACCGCGCATCTTGTATTCGTCAATAGTCCCGTCTTTTATGCCATTGTAAAAGTTGATAATATGAGGATTTGTGTCTCCTGCTATGTGTTTTCCATTGAGCGGAGAGTTCAGACCTACAACGCCGGTCCCGAAAAAAGGTTCAAGCCAATTGCCCGACAGGCTTTCGCCAGACTTGTATATTAGGTCGTTAATCCAAGGCACAAGTTTTGTCTTGATGCCCTGCGACTTTATAGGTGGAACCATTACTGCCATATCTAATCCTCCTTATCAAAAACTTTAGAGCGTTTGCCTTGCTCACGCAGATATTCTACATAACTTGCCAAATCATGATAATGCGGCTTGCCTATTCCCGCATGTTCTGCGTCGGCTGCGTTATAGTAGTTCATCCAATAGTCATCGAAGATGTCCTCACCATAGTTGGAAAATATTCCCTTGCCATTTGCGAGTTTATCTATATTAGTCTCGCCACCGATATTTCGAGTATTGCCCGAGCCAGGATAATCTGTAGCAATTTTCCATTTTGGTTGGACAAAGAATATAAACTTCTCAATGACTGAATGAATGGCATTTAATTCATCAATGCTATAGACCGTCTTTTCATCCTGACCAATGACACTCTGTTTATAAAGCATTCCCAAAACAAGGTGGCACTTGTATTGCCCGTATGGATAGTCTGTGTTTTTCCTTATGTCACGCTGACGGAAATATCCCCAATATGAGCCAAGCGTCAATCCGTTAATCTTATCACCGTCATAATAACTCGACTTAAAGTCAACGGCAAAACAATGACCTTCTTTGTCAATAAAAGTAAGGTCGGGATAGTAATTCTGCTTAGAAGGCAATTCAAGCCGTAAGCCGTTCCTCTTTGCAAAAAGTTCCAACTTAGGAATAAGCAGGATTTCTATTATCTTGGAAACTACTTTAGTATCATTGGTAATGGTATAGATATTTTTGTTGACATCAATAAATCCCTTGACAATCCAGTCCTCACTGTCTGTCTCCAAGTATGATTTATAAGTCTTTACTTCTTCTTTGAGTAAACGCAGAAATTCTTTAGATGTCATAGTGCTGCAATAATGCGATGCCACAAAGTTAGCAATAATTTTCAAGAATACAGTAATCTTACAAAAAATAACTCAGTTATCCGAAAGAAAATTAGTAACTTTGTGGCATGACATTCCTACGATACGTTGCA
>CAZUWO010000222.1:0-2678 GCA_964623995.1 uncultured Prevotella sp.
CTTAACTGTTGTGATTAGCTAAAATTTCAGTACCTTTGCAAGGTCATCAACAGCCCTTTTTTTAATAAGGAAAAATCTAAATCGTTGTGATTAGCTAAAATTTCAGTACCTTTGCAAGGTCATCAACAGCTTGATTGAAGTAATTTGCTGATATATAAGTATTTAAGAAGTATATTAGAAATGAAAAAATAAAGATGTTGAGAAGAAGGATTCCATCGAGGACGATGGAATCCTTTTTTAAAATAGTTCTAGTTGGATGCCTGCTACATTCGGAGCTTTCTCTTTCTTGCAATAAAATATCTCTATATCTGCAAATTGTTTGTCTGTTATGCACATGATGCCGACATGACCATATTCTGGAAGGATGGACTTGACTCGCTTGATATGTACCTTTGCATTGTCCAGGCTTGCACAGTGACGTATATAGATAGAAAACTGAAACATTGTAAAGCCATCACACATAATTTCCTTGCGGAAGCGCGCTGCTGCCTTGCGCTCTTTCGCCGTGTCTGTCGGCAGGTCATAGAATACCATCACCCACATTACTCTATATTCATTAAGTTCTGCTTTCAAATAAAAGAAGGATAAGATATTTTACGGACTTCACCGCTAAAACATTTTGCAAGACTGGCTGTGGTCTGAGACACTGCTACCATCAAAGGACTATGACTACCTCCGATTTTCACATCAATAACAGGAATGGAAAGAAGTTTTGCCTTGAGCTCCTTGGTAAGATTTTCTACAGGCTCAGTCTGTTCCATAATATCTAATACAAGGCTATCCACCATAGGTCTATATGCCTCCATGATGTCATCAGCAAGACAATAAGCATTGTACTTGTTATGATGGTGGATTCCCATAACTGGTAACAGACCGCTGACAACAAGTGCTCGTGCTACTACGGCCCTAAGAATAGCATAGCCATAGTTCAGAAGATTATTAGGATATGTTCCGTCTTTGTCTCTTATGAAATTTGGATTGTCCTTGAAAATATTTTTCCAATAATAGACTGCCGCCCTTGCTTCCAAGTTATCAGAATCACCGCTCTTGACATCCTTTGCCCAGGCAAGCATACAGCCGACAGACTTAGAAGTAGAGCGTGACAAAAGCTCCGCCTGGTTCTCTATCTTTGCTTTTATAGTCTGTTGCCAAAGTTGTTTAAGTAAAGGCTGTGAGGCTGCTAACTGATTACGAAACCGTTCGTTTTGGACAGTATTGCCTTCTAACGGCAGCAGCATACCTACAGGCATACGTTTGTCATTGCAAGTTATAACAGCTACTGTGTTATCCAATAAAGCGGCAAGTACACCTTCGGTGATTGTTATTTCCCTATTGTCTAACACTACGATACCGATATCTTCTATAGGTATAGTACGGACTGCCTCTTTCTTTATGATGTCGGGCAAATCCTTTTGCCGTTCCACTTCCGGCAGTCGAATAACCAGCTGCTTATTTCTCAAAGAGAGATAAGCAGGGTTACCAAAATACAATGTCTTTTTTATCATAGGCCTAAGACTTGATAATATTGCCTAATCTGTCAATCTTTACTTTCTGACAGTATTGCTTGATGGAAAAACCGTTATCGGTTTTGGGTATTTTATCTTGTGACCCAAATTCGATTTTGGGGAAGATAACAGAGGAAACATTTACAGGAAGGAAATATGCATCGGTCCCTGATGATTTGCCAAATCTAAAGTATTCATCTCTATCATTATTATCATCACGTACAACTACAATATCATACGGCGACAAAACAAACAGAAGTTTGCGTCCATCTTCTTTTGTAGTTTCAGCAACCTCAAGACCTTGCTTCATTCTTTCGACAGCAATGTTGAATGGAATGCTAAAATAGCTGCGATTGCCATCTTCATCTGCGTATATTGCAAAGAACAGGTTGGTACCTTTATCGGACTCTACATACTTGCTACGTTTGCTGCCGTATTCACCAACATTGAACTTCATCCCAAGAAGTTCCGACTTTCTTACCTTTATTATCGGCTTATGTGGTTTGCCGCCATTCAATTCTTGAATGTTTTTGTTCATAAGCGCCAGACCTTCAGGAGAAAAAGCCAGTTCGGGATGGTCCTTGCCTGATGTGTCTCTGTAGTTCAGCAGATGTTTAGTAAGAATATTGCGTATGCCAGAGTCAGTAACAGAATTTATTGTTTTCATGTCAAAGCTCACATCTACGGCTACGCGTGTTGCAGACAATTCAGGCTTGTCGGGAAGATAATAGACTTCGAGCCTGCCTATATCTTTCTTTCCAACCTTGTTCTGTCTGTCCTTAAAATATTTCAGCAATGTCTTTTTGTCTACCTTATTATGGTAGAGTTTTATAACATTCCGAATAGCCTTGCGGACATCCTTGTCTGCAATAGCGGAAACATTATCCAAAGCATCTTTAAGTGCTACAGTCTTTTTAGTTTGTAGCCTTACTGCCCCTGACACTGTAGCTTTATGCAGCGACTTCCTGACAGCCCAACCGTCACCTTTCGTTTGTTTTACAAGCTGCTTCTTGCCGTTGACATATTTCCAGTAGTAGTTTGTCATCTTGTTGATGACTCTCAGATTTTGCTTGAAGCTTGCAATAATGCCGTCGAGAACCCTATGGGCATCCTGCGTGAAAGTATCCCAAGGCTTGTTGAAACGCCATACGTAGTTACCGGAAACATCAGTCT
>CAZUWO010000223.1:0-2640 GCA_964623995.1 uncultured Prevotella sp.
CGATGCGGGAGTGGCGTACGAATCCTCGGGTCGTGACGACCCGAGGTTACTATACAGTGATGCCTCCGACGTCAATCTGCGGCACAGTGTGGCTGACTATGCGATGCCTCCGGCATCAATCCGCGGCACAGACGGGCTGGGTCCACGGGGCTGTAGCTCAGCTACGGCGGGGCTGAATGGACTTGCGGGATTTACGGAAACAGAGTTACCGCCGGCCCGTAACGGCTGTTAACGGCTGAAGGATGAACCCATTGGGCCCATCCTTACCGCTTTCTCAGTACATTAATGCTTGCTGAAGACAGAGGCAAAGCGGTGCCTTGCCTCTGCCGTGTTAATAATATTAGGCTTACTTATTGAAGATGGAGAGGTCGAATATGCCCTTTTCGTCCATTGGAATATCGGGCATGTAGATGGTTGTGGCATTGGCTTTGGGCACCACTTGCTCTATGGCGGCCAGGTCGTCGGCCGACAAGCTTACGCCTATTGCGGCGGCAGCGCTCTCTGCTTGCTCAGGATGGTGCGAGCCCATTATTGCTGTCATGTTCTTGTCTTGGGCAAGCACCCACGCCAACGATAGCTGTGCCAGCGTGCAACCCTTGCTGTCGGCTATCCGTTGCAGTCCCTCGGCCACGTGGGGGTCCTTCTTCAGGCCCTGCATCACGCCGAAGGCGCACACGGGAATGCCCAGTCGGCGGGCTTCTGCCATAGTGGTGTCCTCGTAACGGCGGTTTACCACGTTGTAGTTCAGCTCCACAAGGTCGATGGAAGTGGTCTTAGCAGCTCGCTGTAGCGTGGCCACGTCTACCTGGGTCAGGCCTATGTGCCTTATGTATCCTTTCTTTTGCAGCCGCTCTATTGCCCCGAGAGTTTCCTCTACGGGTATATGCGGGTTGATGCGGGCAGGCTGATAGAGGTCTACATAGTCCGTACCGAGGCGGTGGAGTGTATACCCCAAGTAGTTCTCCACATGCTCAGGAGCCACGTCTATGCCTGTCATGCCGGGGTGGTCGAGCGTCATCAGGGCGCCGAACTTCACGGAGATGAAGAAGCTATCGCGCGACCGCTGCCTCAAGGCGCCACGAACGGCCAGCTCTCCGTCACCACTGTTGTAGAAGTCGGCACAGTTTATGAGGTTTATACCACTGTCGGCAGCCTTCAGAACGGTGTCGGTGCCTTCCTTGTCGGGCGTCAACCGCGACGTGCCCAGTCCTATACGGGATATCTTATCCCCGCCTTTCAATGTTATGTATTCCATGTTTTTATTGCTATTATCAGTTACACTGTTGTCAGTTTATTTAAGATGGTAGATGCGTTCTGCGTTGCCGTGGGCTATGAGAGCCTTCTGTTCGTCGGTCAGAACATCATCGTCCATGAGGAATTTGTACAGGCTGCCCGACTGGATATAAGGATAGTCCTCAGCGTATACTATGTGTTCAGGACCCATTATCTGCAGCATGGTGTGCAGGTTTATCTTGCTCTCAATGCCGCTTGGGGTCATATAGAAGTTAGTTTTATAATACCACGACACGTCGTGGCTAAGCCCTGTCTTGTCCTTTGATAGCATATAGTCCATCCGGTCCAGCATCATCGGCATGCCCTCACCCCAGTGTCCGGCCACGATTTTGAGCTTCGGCAACCTCTCCGGTATTCCGGCGAGAATCAGTCTCACGGCCATTATGCCCACGTCGAGGTGCCATCCCAGTCCGGCCGAGGAGAGTTCGGCCCCTACTATTGGCGAATAAGCCGGCGACATGTATGCCTTCTGCCTTATGTCTGGGTTTATGAGGGCCGGATGCAGATAGATAGGCACGTCGAGTTCGGCGGCTTTGCGGAATATTGGCTCAAACTGCGGCTCGTCGTACCAGTGGCCCTGATACTGTCCGGCAAGCAGAACGCCCACAAAATGCAGGTCCTTCACCGTGCGTTCCAGCTCCTCGGCGGCCGCCGTAGGGTTGGCCATGGGCAGCGTTGCCATTGCGCGGAAGCGGTCGGGGTGCCTGTTCACCGTCTCGCTCAGTATGTTGTTGGCCTCACGGCATATGCGTATGGCCTCGCCCTCGGGCACCTGGTCGCTCACCGGCGAGGTGTAAGAGAGAATCTGCATGGCCACGTTCTGCTCGTCCATGTGGCGCAACCGCTTGCCGTCAGTGTCGGTAAGGTCGTCGCCTACAAAGGTATGGGCACCGAAAAACTCCTGAACCTCCTTCTCCTCCTTAGTGAGCTCGCGCGGCTTGTTATATTTGGCGTTCTCGCTCATTATCCGCCTGTCGGTGAAATGCTCCTCAAGCGTTATCAGATATTCTTTCTTTTCCATCTTGTTTCGTGTTTTAATTCGTCTGTATCATTATGTTATTTTGCCAGCCATTCGGCGGCAGCGTCGTACACTTTCTTTACGTCATCGGGACGGTCGGTGCCCAGCAGGTCTTGCGAAATGGTGCCTCCGGCCAGCGTTCGGGCATAGGCCAGCCAGCGGTAGCTCTTGCGCAGGTCCTTGACATCGTTAGGATCTATGCCCAGATCCTCGCCAGGAACGCTCGGTTGCAGCTCGTCGGCCTCGTTGATAGACGTCATGTCGGCAATGCCCCATGTGCAATTGCGCTTCTCACAGCGGTAAAGCAGCTACAAGTAGCTCGACAGCGT
>CAZUWO010000224.1:0-2637 GCA_964623995.1 uncultured Prevotella sp.
TAGAGCCTTCCAGGCTCTATAGGCTCATTTTGATACACCCTCTTAAAAGTGCGGCCGCCGGGCTCATTTTGACAGTGTTAGTCCTGTCCTCATCCCCCGTCAGACTGCCGCCATGACGAGTGGTTGCGAGTGCGGCGAGCCTTCAGGCTCATGTGCTGTCAGAGCTATGTGTGTTGGGCTTGCTCATTTGAGTATTTGGGTGTATATTCATAAAAAAAGCCCGCGCTACAAGCAAAGCTGTGGCGCGGGCTAATAAATATGTCAGAGTGTGTTTGTTTATAATGCTTTCACCGTTTTGTTTGGCAAAAGCTCAGGAGCTTTCCATTTGGCACTTGAAGACGACTTGCGTAACTTGTTTAGTGGTGCCTTCTTTGGTCCGAAAGACTTTGCATTGCCAGCAGGAATCTTTTCAAATATAGCACCATCGAAATCGAAGATTGAGCCACCACCCTCATTGGGTGCATAGGTCGTGCCATCAGTGCTAAGTCCTAATCGGAAGCCATAGAATTCGTAGCCTTCTTCGTTGACTGTAAGAGGCCATAATTCGTAGCCATCTTCGTCGACTTCCCATGATGCCGTAGCTGTAAGAGAATTTACCAATGAATAACGAACTTCCGAGCCTCTATAGATTAGTACCATCAAAAGCACTTTGTACATTATGAATGGACCTATGTTAGAAAGGTTTGTGAAGGTGAACCCTGGCACATCTGTGTTAAGGGTCACGGGTATTACCCATCCGTAGCTTGCCAAACCTCCACTGGTGAAGCGCATGGCATAGGAATTGTCACTTTCTTTGCTGAGGCTCATAGTGAAATATTTCCACCCATTGTCATAGTAGTTCAAGAAGTAGTCACCGAGAACTTCTTTTTCCGGGTCAAACTGCATCACCTGAATAGAGTCTTCTATGTTACCACAAGTATAATATACCCATCCTCTACGTGGAGAACCTGTAGTGTTTTCTGAAGCAGAAATTGATATGGAGTCGTTATTAAGAGTAGCTTGTAGCCAATCGTCTTTTGTAGAGATATTCATATCAATGTTATGCTTAACATAGATTGACCTCCTTGTGCCATTGTCGTTGAGGCTAATGCCTGCCGAGGCTATAGAAAACACCAAGCCGTCTTGGTCTACATTGACTATGGCAGAGTCGAGAGGAGACGACTTTACCACTATTGTGGTGTGGCGAGTCTGCCTATCGTTGTTTTGTGCAGCAGTAACGTTTACGGTGTTACCACTTATTGCCACCGTAGCCCAGTCGTCGTTTGAATATGCCGATGTAGGTGTAGCAGCCACAGAGATGCTCTGTGTGCCTCCCTTTGCTTCAAAGGAAGTCTTTGCCGAGGTCACTTGCAGTCCGTGTGTAGCAATCTCATTTGTTGTGTCGTCGTTGTCGCATGAGGCAAGCACGAGACCGCCCATGATGGCGACGGCAAACAGATTAAATATCTTTTTCATAATTATATGCTTAAGGATTATTCAACTTTTCTCATGTAACCGGAGCCAAGCAGGTAGACAAGATATGGATATGATCTGCCGGCTGTATTGGTAAACCTAAGACCTGGACTTGTGCCAACCCATGTGCTACTTGATGGTATTCCAGTGGTTTCTGCGAGATAGAACGACGTGATGCCCCATCCTGTAATGTCCTCAAAGGTAAGTACAGTTCCACTTTGCGATAAGTCGTGGCTTAGGTTGAAACCACAATCCAAGCCGTAATACAATAATCCGGTTCCTGAGCTTGGGTCGAGTGCCCATCCTACAGTATAGCAATCGTTGCCACTTGTGGCAGTTCCAACTCTTTGTGGCATCCAGTTTAAAGAACCTGTTGTCTTTTGATATGTCATTATAGCAGTTATACCATTGCCCAATCCTGTAACTGTGAACGAAGAATGATCACTGTTTGGCGTAAGCGTTAAGTTGAAGTCGCCTGTACCGCCAGTATGGAGTAGCCAATTGCCAGCAAATTCTTCATAGTGCATGTAGTTGTCTGGCAAGACAGCATTAAACGTCAGTGCCTGTGCGCCACTTTGAGGGGATGTAAGGGTCATTGCGTCGGCATCGTAGTTGAAATTCTGTAGACCGTAGCTTCCGCCGATGTTTATAGGATGCTGCAACACAACTCCAGTAGTGGAAACATAGTAAGATACATTGGCAGTTGTATCATTAGCTTCTATATCCATCGTACGTGATTCGTTGTCGAGCATGGCTGTACCGATACTGTCAGAACCATTTCTGATAACGTATGTAAGTATAAGGTCGTTGTCTACGGTTTGTAGCTTTGAAATGTATTCTTCCCACGTAACATTATCTTGCATGCGCGTCATTACCATCTTGTTTCCGTACTTCTTTCCACGGAGGTAGATGGAATCGTTTGTTGTGCGAGTAATGACAAACTCATAATCTTGCTGCACCTGTGAACCGTCATACTGAGGGTTGGCGAGGTAATGGAAGATGGTGTTATAGGTGTTGATGGTGAGCACAGGCCCTGCATCGGCTATTATGTCATAGCTTGACGATGTAGTATAGTCGGGATCGGCTATGTCACTTGCTACTGTCACCTTGTCGTTGTTGAACTTCATGAGGTAGGTGTATCCGCCTGCTGAATATTCTTCGCCCATCCACAGATGCAACTCCCAT
>CAZUWO010000225.1:0-2571 GCA_964623995.1 uncultured Prevotella sp.
TTGAGAATCAGCGCTGCCGGACTGCGTCTTATCAACAAGGTGGGTCTCGACGCTGCATTAAAGCAGGCCGTTAGCAAAGGCTATTGCGACTGGAAGGACATTAAAGTTATAGGAGACTAATAATTATGGCAAAGAAAGTCAAAGGCAATAGGGTACAGGTCATCCTTGAGTGCACTGAGATGAAGAATAGCGGACTGCCAGGAACAAGCCGTTATATTACCACAAAGAACCGCAAGAACACTCCGGGTCGTTTGGAATTGATGAAATATAACCCAATTCTGAAGAAGATGACCCTGCACAAGGAGATCAAGTAAGGACTAATAATACATTAAAATAATATGGCAAAGAAAGCGGTCGCTACCCTCCATGAAGGATCAATGGATGGTCGTGCTTACACAAAAGTTATAAAGATGGTGAAGAGCCCGAAGACCGGTGCTTACGTTTTTGATGAGCATATGGTGCCTAATGAGGCTGTAAAGGACTTCTTCAAATAATAGATCCAGTTTGCTCTGCAGGCTCTTTCTGGCTTGCAGACTGAAAAATATTGAGGCCGTTTCGATTGTGGTTTCCCCACATCGAAACGGTTTTCTTTTATCCCCTTATTTAATATCCTCAAACCCCATCGGCACTGTAATTGTGTTACGGCACTTTCGTAATCTCGTTACGGTGCTTCCGTAATGTCGTTACGAAAGTGCCGTAATCGCATTACAGAAGCCTCGTAATAAGATTACGGCCGTCCCGTAACAATATTACGGCTGTTCGGCCATCGGCATGTTGCTGTTATGGCATGTTTTGCTGGCATTAATATGTGATAGAGAATAAGGCGTAAGGCTTTTTTCATTCTAAACAGAATAATTTTTGCTGCCAATTCTTCTTAAGTCCTGATTCATGCTTTCCGCCGTTAAGAATATTTTAGAATGAAGCCTGTTTTTTTATTATTTTCTGATTAAATAAAATTACAATTGATATGCTTATGCGTCTAATTAATATCAGAACAAAAATCAGCCTATGAAACAAATCAATTTTTGGGGAGCCATAATGATGCTTATGGCTATCTCACCACTGGGCGTACAGGCCCAAACTATTCCTACTCTTGAGACGGGACCCAACATGCCCGACGAGTGGATAGACAGTGCCACGGGGCACAAAGTTATAAAACTTACACGCCGTGAGGGCGACAACAGCAGCTTCTACTTCCACAACTATCCCTTCGTGGGCGACGAGATGCTGTTCAATGGAACCAAAACACGCGGTGGTAGCGACTATCAGGTCTATGCTGTCAACTTGAAGACGCTTGCGATACGTCAGGTCACGCACGAGAAGCAGCCGGTTCACACCGAGATAGTATCGCCAAAGACCCACGAACTCTTCTTTCAGCGGGGCGATAGCGTATTTGCTGCAAGCACTGACAATGGAAACACGCGCTTGATTGGCGTGCTCAGCACTGCCGGCAAGCATGGAAGCATTGCTTGTGTCAACTGTGACGGCACCCTTCTTGTAGGAACCTACTCCACGGATGAGGAGGCAGAGGTGTTCAGAAAATATCCTAAGCGCCACGATTGGTTCAATATGCTCACCGATCATCCTTATGAGCGCTCCCTGTTTGCGTTGGATACGCGCACGGGAAAGATTGATAAGTTCTACACGGAAGTTGCTTGGCTTAACCATATGCAGTTCTCTCCCACCGACCCTAAGCTGCTAATGTTCTGCCATGAAGGCCAATGGCACATGGTAGACCGCATTTGGACAATCAGAATTGGTGAGAACAAGCCGCGGCTTATGCACAAGCGCACTGTGTATCGTGAGATAGCAGGCCATGAGTGGTTCGGAGCCGATGGCCGTCACATATATTTCGACTTGCAGAAGCCGCGCGGCGTCAACTTCTTTATAGGTAAAGTAGACGTCAATACGGGCAAAGAGCAGGACTATAAGCTCAGTCGCCATGCATGGTCGGTACACTTTACCACCTCGCCTGATGAGACTTTCCTCTGCGGTGACGGTGGTAGTCAGGGCGGAGTTGCCAAGTCTGACCAGAACCAATGGATATTCCGTTACGACTATGACGGCGATACGCTGCGCACAACCAAGCTTGTTTGCATGAAGAATCACGACTACAGCCTTGAGCCAAACGTGCATTTCTCGCCCGATAGCAAATGGATTATCTTCAGGGCCAACTTTGAGGGTCACTCAAATGTATATGCGGTGAAGCTCTGACCGGCCTATATTGACTGCCAATAGCAGGGCCACGGCTCTGCGTTGGCTATGATAGAAGAATCTCTCTAACAGTCATTCTGAGTTGACTATTAGAGAGATTCTTCTTTTTATTGCCCTGTTTGGCTGCTTTCTTTCCTCCGTTTTGCAATGCCATGGGGCAGAGACGGCATTGCCCTAGCGTTGGCCTTTGGCGCTTTTATGTATGTTATTAATGTTGTTTTCTTGGTTCTTTGAGCTTGCCTTATATACTTGAAAATTGGGTATCTGACTTCTAAATTGCTTAGTTTGGGCACCTTTCATTGCTAAACTTGGCTTACTTTCATTGCTAAACTTGGCTTACTTTCATTGCTTAATTTT
>CAZUWO010000226.1:0-2529 GCA_964623995.1 uncultured Prevotella sp.
CAAACGGCGTACTGAGACGACAAGAGCAACCACCAGAAGTGCCACTACCACAAGCAGAAGCAACGGTAACCACCAGTCGGCCCAACTGAACGGATTGTTTTGAATGTCCTTTGGCGGGAAGGTCTTTTCGGGATTCTTCTTGTCAAGCACCACACTGTCAACTTGAAGGATAAGCTGATTGGCCGTAAACTCCTTGCCTCCGGCTTTCAATTTTAATCCAGGCAGAGTATAACGCTTAGCTGTGAAGCTCGTGATTGGCACCGAGAGCTCGGCAATAGCGCTGTCACCAGCGGTCCTACTTGACGTTTTTGACGCCTCAACCACCATAACGTCGGCCGTGAGTTGCTGTCCTGCCTTCAAGTGTGGCATTTGAATAGCCGTTCCTTTAGGCGCACTGACTCTCACTCGGAGCGTAGTCTGACCGCCAAAAGGTATCCTCATGCTGTCGAGCTTGGCCTCAATGCTTACTTGAGCCCTTGCTGCCGATGCCACAAGGAGCAACAATAGTGTGTATGTTATGTTTCTAATCTTGCTCATTAAAGTCCTTTTATGCTCGTTGCGCGAATAATGCTATCAGTGCTTTTACGTAGTCTTGGTCGGTGCCCACCGATATAGAGTCAACCTTACTGCCCGCAAACGTCTGGCGAAGTCCCTCCTGCCGGCTCAAGAACCAGCGGGCATGGGCTTGCCGTAGCTGCGGACTGTGGGTATCAATTAGGGTTTCATGGCCAGTCTCGGCATCCTTAACCCTTACCAATCCCACATCGGGCAATTCACGGGCACGGCGGTCGTAGACTTGAATGGCCACAACATCGTGCTTGGAATTGCATATAGTCAGTTCGTGGCTGAAGTCCTTTTGAGTGAAGAAATCACTTATTATGAAGGCCGTAGCCCTGCGTTTCATTACCCGAGTTAGAAAGGCCACAGCCTGACCTATGTCGGTACGGCGGCTCTGAGGCCTGAAACTGAGCATCTCACGTATAATATATAATATGTGGCGGCGCCCCTTCTTCGGCGGAATATACTTCTCTATGTGGTCTGAAAAGAACACAACGCCTATCTTGTCGTTATTCTGTATGGCACTGAAAGCAAGCGTTGCGGCTATCTCAGTGGCCAGGTCGCCCTTGGTTTTGGTGGTGGTTCCGAAATCGAGAGAGCCACTAACGTCTACCAAAAGCATTACCGTAAGCTCGCGTTCCTCCTCAAACACCTTCACATAAGGGCGGTGAAACCTTGCGGTAACGTTCCAGTCGATGTCGCGAACATCATCGCCGAATTGGTATTCCCTGACCTCAGAAAAGGCCATACCCCTGCCTTTGAAGGCAGAATGATACTGTCCGGCGAAGATATTCTGGCTCAGTCCGCGGGCCTTTATCTCTATCTTCCTTACTTTTTTCAGTATGTCCTTTGTTTCTATCTCCATGTTGCCTTATTCTCCCTAAAGCAAACTTGCATCTCAAAAACAGCCGTAACGGCCCTGTGTCAAGGCACTTCCACACTGTTGATTATCTTGGAAACTATCTCCTCACTGCTCACATTGGCAGCCTCAGCCTCATAAGTCAGGCCAATGCGGTGGCGCAAAACGTCGTGGGCTACGGCCCTGACATCCTCCGGAACCACATAGCCGCGGCGCTTTATGAAGGCATAAGCACGGGCTGCCTTGGCCAGACTGATGCTTGCTCGGGGACTACCGCCAAAGCTTATCATGTCCTTAAGCTCGGCCAGATGGTAGCGCTCGGGATAGCGTGTGGCAAAAACTATGTCGGCAATGTACTGCTCTATTTTCTCGTCAATGTAGACTTGGTTCACCACTTCCCTTGCCTTTATTATCTCGTCGGCTGTGGTTACGGGCTTCACTTCTGGCATTTTGCCTTGCAAATTTTCCCTCATTATGAGCTTCTCCTCATCTATCGTGGGGTAGCCCACCACCACTTTAAGCATGAAACGGTCCACTTGAGCTTCAGGAAGCTGATAAGTGCCTTCCTGCTCTATAGGGTTCTGGGTGGCAAGCACGAGGAACGGGTCGGGCAGAGCGAAAGTTTGGTCGCCGATAGTCACCTCATGCTCCTGCATGGCCTCGAGCAATGCGCTCTGCACCTTGGCCGGAGCGCGGTTTATTTCGTCTGCCAGCACGAAGTTGGCAAATACAGGTCCCTTCTTGCAATGGAAGCTTTCATCCTTCTGTGAGTATATCATCGTGCCCACAACATCTGCCGGGAGCAAGTCGGGAGTGAACTGTATGCGGCTGAACTTGGCGTCAATAAGTTGCGAAAGCGTGCGTATGGCAAGCGTCTTGGCCAGCCCCGGCACTCCCTCAAGGAGTATATGGCCGTTTGAAAGCAGGCTAATAAGCAGCGAATCCACAAGGTGGCGCTGCCCTACAATAACTTGATTCATGCCCGTAGTAAGGTTTACCACGAAAGCACTTTGCTGTTCTATCACTGCGTTAAGTTCGCGTATATCTAATGATTCTGCCATAATCTATTGATGGTTTTTGACTTTTATTGATGCAAAATTACTACAATAGTC
>CAZUWO010000227.1:0-2461 GCA_964623995.1 uncultured Prevotella sp.
TTCCGGATGAAGGCAAATCGAGATGTCTCAGACAGATGAGAACATTCTGAGCAGGACTAATCTTTAGCAGGTTCTGGGGCATGGACAGTTACCTTTATCTTGCTGATGCGCCGCTCCTGTATCTCCATTATCTCGAAAGTGTAGTTCTTATAATCGACGCGTTCATGCAAATGCAGGAAATCGCCCTTGATTTCAAGCAGCATTCCGGCCACGGTATCGGCATCGCCGGCTACCTCGTCGAACTCATCGTCTTTAACTCCGAGTATCTTGCAGAAATCACTAAGCAGCGTTTTCCCCTCGAAAATATAGGTATTATAGTTTATTTTTGAATAAGGGCGAACCTCTTCGTCGTATTCATCATTAATTTCACCAACAATTTCCTCGAGTATATCCTCCATTGTGACGAGCCCGCTTGTGCCTCCATACTCGTCGGCCACAATGGCCATGTGGACTTTATTGGCCTGAAACTCACGCAAAAGGTCGTCTATCTTCTTTGTTTCCGGTACGAAATAGGGCGCACGTATAAGACTTTGCCAACGGAATTGGGCCGGTTTGCCAAGATAAGGAAGCAGATCCTTAATGTAAAGGATGCCCCTGATGTTGTCGTCATTGCCCTGAAAGACCGGTATTCTTGAAAAATTGTTTTCCACAATGCAGTTTAGCACTTGTGTAAAGTTCCATCTTATATCGATGTCAACGATGTCTTGACGTGGCGTCATTACTTCTTTGGCCGTTTCATCGCCAAACCGTATAATGCCTTTAAGTATGTTTTGCTCATCCTTAATGTCGTTTTTGTCGGTCAGTTCAAGAGCAGTCTCCAAATCGTCTACCGAAAGTTGGCGCTTCTCCTTCTTCATTATCTTCCCAGCAGCAACGCCACTGCTCATAAGAAGTGACTCTATGGGCCAGAAAATCTTACGACAGAACAGTACTCCACCAACGGCTCTACGACAGAAACGCAACGGATTCTGGCGCGAAAAGACCTTTGGCATGATCTCGCCAAATAACAACAAGACGAACGTAAGCAGTACAGTCATTATCAATGTCTGTACCCATGCAACGTTAAACTTCATCAATCGGCCGAAGATATAATTGCAAACCATGATGATTGTAACGTTGACGAAATTGTTGGTGATAAGTATTGTGGCAAGCGTGCGCTCACTATCATCACGCAATAAGGTGATATTGCGGTCGGTTACGCTCTTTTCGGGATTTAGCTTGCTGAGGTCTTGAGGTGACAAACTGAAGAAACCGATCTCAGAACCACTCGCAAAAGCCGATACAAACAGCAAGAGCACACTTATGACAATGGCAATTACAACCGAAGTCGTAATTGGATAGAATGTGATAAGTGATGAAGCTGATAGGAATAAATTAGCAGGATCCATTTGCATCTTGATTAGAATGGCAAAGCCGAATCGTCGGAAGGCTTTTGCTCTTCCACTTTATTCTGGGGATCTTCTTGTGTATGTTGCGTCTTCTCTTTGCGTGAAGTAAGCATCTCCATGTTGTCTACGTAGATATCGGTAACGTAACGCGTCATGCCCTTTTTATCGTCATAACTGCGGTAACGTATCCTTCCTTCAACGAAAAGCTTATCGCCTTTATGAACATATTGCTCAACAATTTTTGCCAATTTATGGTAGAATACAAGATTGTGCCAATCAGTATGGTCCGGCACTTTGGTGCCATTTTTGAGCGTATACCCCTTTTCCGTGGTGGCAAGTCTAACCTGTGCCACCGCCTGATCGGCATCATAGTATTTTACTTCGGGCTCAGCGCCCACATTACCTATTAGTATGGCTTTGTTCATGTTGCTTCCTTTCATTTAATAAATGTGTCATTTCCACATGCCAAGATAGCGATAATGGAAATTCTTTCCCTTAACTGAAGGGAATTGACTGCGATTGTCCACACGTGTACGCAGATAATCCACAATGCGATTGTAGCAATCCATTGGCGACATAGCCTTGCAACGTGCAACGAAATGAGTGTCTCGATACTCATGTTTTCCTGTGCCAGGCACAAGAACAACACGCTTAAAGTCGATAATACCTTCGTACCAACCAGCTCTATCAGCATTCAGCTCGACAATGGCAGGGTTTGTCTGGACTTTATCGGTTGGTGCACTGCGAAGAGCTTTCTTCTCTTTAAAGTCGGTCATTGTTTTAGCCGAAGTTTTAATAACTATGAAGTAAACTCTCGGCCTAACCTTATACCGCTTTGGGAAAAACACATCACTGCTTGCATAACTGCGTATGTCATGCTCCAATTCTGGTGTCATCTCAATTTCGGGAATAGAACAAAGAAAATCGATAGCTTCGTCGGCTGAGTGTACAAGTGTTTCGTTATTGAAATACCTAATGTATAAATTCATAGTAAATAAAAAAGAAGACTCAAAGAAAAGAGCGGCAAACGGGACTCGGACCCGCGACCTCGACCTTGGCAAGGTCGCGCTCTA
>CAZUWO010000228.1:0-2450 GCA_964623995.1 uncultured Prevotella sp.
ACTTCTCCCGCTATTTCAAGCGTCTGACGGGCATGACTCCGGCAGAATACAGGAAGAATCAGGTTCAATAGTAATTGCTTTTATTGTAAATAAGATATATTGTGGCACAAGCTTGCGCATGGTTTGCATGGCCTCAACAGCTTTCGCAGGCAGGGCTTTAGATAAGTCCTAATTCCTTGGCTATTTTGCAAGCCTCTATAGAGTTGTTGACTTGCAGTTTTTGCAATATTTTCTGTCTGTGACGACTCACTGTGTTTATGCTTATAAACAGTTTGTTGGCAATGTCCTTGCTCGGCATACCTTTGGAGATGAGCAAAAGAACCTGTTTCTCCCTTGAGGAGAGCATGGCTTTGTCGTTTCGGCTGTCCATCTGCTGCATTTCTCCTGTTATGGTGTTTACGGCGCGCCCTCCTGGAGGAAAATCCGTTGTCAGCGGGGTGTACAAACAGAGGGCATAGCGTATGGTGTTGTGAGTGTCTGCCGAAAGATAAAACATACGGTGGAGCGCTTGGATATAGTTGCCATTTGAATCTTTCATTCGTAGTTTTTCAGCAAGATAGAATTGGCTTCGCAGGGTAGGGGAAAGGTGCCTGATGAACTGAAAATACCGTAATTCCAAGATGTATTTCTCGTTGAGGTCATCAGGATGGATGCGTTCTAAGATTTCTTTTTCCCATATAGAGCTTATGCCATAGCCGGTACCGGCTGTTGCCAGCCCTATCCTTTGAGCAAATCCACCGTAGACGATGAGGCTGCTGTTGGAGCGCATGTCGCTGAGAACGGCTATGGCGTTTTCCACACGGGCATAGTTCATGGCAAGTATCTGCAAACGCAAGGTCTCATTGCTTGCATACTCGTCTGCACTGAAATCCTGACTCAGCAGCAGTTCGTTCAGCTGTCTTATGGTCTCCATCTGATAAAAATGGTTATTTATGACTATTGCAGGTCTCCTGCCTTATTTATAATTTTGCAAAGTTAATAATAAAATAAAAAAATATGATGAAGACTGTATTGTTTTTCTTGGCATTGATTGCCTTTTCGGTTAATGGCAGCGCCCAGTCATTAGAAAAGATGTTGTGGTTTAATGAACCGGAACAATGGAGCATAAAAGATGGCGGCATGTCAATGTCGGTGACTCCTCACAGTGACTATTGGCGCATCTCACACTACGGATTTACCGTGGACGATGCACCATTCTATTATTCTACTTACGGTGGTGAGTTTGAAGCGAAGGTAAGAATTTCCGGCGACTACAAAACGCGGTTTGATCAGGCAGGACTCATGCTGCGCATTGATAAGGAGAATTATATCAAGGCAGGCATTGAGTATGTTGACGGGAAGTTCAATATCAGTTGTGTCGTCACTCACCACACGTCCGACTGGAGCGTCATAACTCTTGACAAGGCAATACCTTATATTTGGATTAAGGCTGTTCGCAGGCTTGATGCCGTTGAGCTATTCTATTCGTTCGACGACAAAACCTACACCATGATGCGCAATGCATGGTTGCAAGACAATACACCAGTGAAAGTGGGTTTGATGGCTGCATGCCCTGACGGTGAAGGCTTTACGGCTTCTTTCGATAACTTCTCAGTCAAGCATTTACCGGATATGAGAAGGCTTGAATGGCTAAGCAAGAACCATAGCAACTAATAAATATAAAAGTAATTCCGACGTAAACATAGAAAAGCCGAGGCTATTTGATTATAGCTTCGGTTTTTCACTCGGTGAATGACGTGGTAAGGATTGTCATTGAGCCACTTGCCAACGTGGATGACAGCGTAAGTCGGGTCTAAAAAATACTTATGCGCTCTAATGTCAAGCACGATAATTAAAAAAGCCGTAGATGAAAGTGTCAAAAATTTCAGCGATTCAAAATTTTATCTCAATTTTACAGCCAATATAAAATAAAGTGCGTATATTTGCAAATAAGAATCTAAAATCACAATAGATTATGACAACATTACAATTAGACCAAGAAATTGCTCGTCAACTCGGACTTATTTCCGGTAATGTTGATTTGAAGAAGAAAGTCCTTGATTATCTCAAAGGTCTTACAGCACAGTTGAAACCAGTTAAAAAAAGAAAACAAATACGAAATGGCAGACAATATTCTTCGCCAGTTAGACGGCTGTTGGGCTGGAGAAGCAGACGCTGACGAAATGGAAAAGGCAATTTTGGAGGTTAGAAACTTATAGAAGTCAGGATATTTGCTTGTTTGGTATCCTTCGTCGTCTATTATACCTTCTAAGGTGTGTATATTGCTTAACAGGTCATCTATAGTGGTAACTCTTGTCTACAAAGAAAGGCAGCCAAATTATGACTGCCCTTTTATCAATTTATACAGCGAAAGCGACTGCTTCCTTGAGTTTTATTTCTTTCAGGAAACGATGCAGCATAAACACGCACATACCGGCTGTAACGATGTCGGTAATCGGCGTGGCATACAT
>CAZUWO010000229.1:0-2450 GCA_964623995.1 uncultured Prevotella sp.
GTTGTCCTTGGCCTCGGGCGACTGATACCGCCTCAAGTCCTTGGGCTCTCGCAGCACGTCAACATAGTGTTGGCGGAAGTTTAGCAGCTTAACGCGGTCGCCCTTTATCGTTATCAGCACCACATCGGGCGACAAAGCTCCGTGAATCATATTGTTACTGTGCAGATAACCCAGTGCTCCGGCCACCTGCTCCAGTATGCCGCGGCGCTCCTCCTCGCTGTGTTGCTCCTTCAGATAGTCAGTGAGCGGGCGGCAATCTTCCCATTCCATAACTATGGTAGTGCCCAGTTGCGGGTCGTCTTTCAGCTCAAGGTACCTCAGGATAGAGTCGTTGTTGAGCTTCTGATTACGGCGAAACTCACGCTCGAGGGTCTTGGAATAGACCGTCTTGGCACGGTACTCACTCTTTACCGACACAAAAAGTGCAGGCCGTCCGGCATCTGTTCCGATGCTGAACTGGTAAACTCCGGTTGTGGCTATCTCTTTCATTTGTCTGATTAAGGCTTTGTATTTTATTTATCTGACTGCAAAAGTAGCAAAAATATCAGAATAGTTTGCGCTTTAATAGAATAAATAAAACTTTTTCGGTAAATTTGCATCGGCTTACATTTGAGTGGGCATGAAAACTTAAAAACATAACTCTTACTAACAAATGACACCAACAAATATCTGCAACAAGATTGCAACCGTGGCCGCGGCCCTGCTTGTGGCCATTGCCGCCGGGGCACAACTGCCCGAACGAACCGCTGCCAACGTGGAGAAATACAAGCAAGTGTGCCGCAAGAATATATGCGGCGACATGCGCGGAATGTACCGTAAGGCCGGTGGAGCACTGAAATATCCCTTCCTCGCACCAGGCAGTGAGCAGTATGCTGACATACTTTGGGACTGGGACTCTTGGCTCAGCGACGTGTCGCTAAGGCAGGTCCTGACCGACATTGGCACCGCAAAAGACTTTAAAGAGGCACTGCCCTACGAGCAGGGATGCGTGCTGAACTCGCTCAGCTATGGCGGAATGGACGGCTGGATTCCTTTCTGGATAGAGCGGAATCAGGCTCCGCGCGACACCCTTCTAAAGCAAATAAACCCCTGGAAGACCAATATGCACAAGCCAACACTGGCACAGCACGCCGCATTCCTGGTGAGTAGGGACGGAGGAGATGCCGAATGGCTGCGCGAAGACTTCTACAAACTGCAGAGCTTCGTAAACAAATACTGGAACTATCACCGCAATAAGGCAACCGGACTACTATACTGGGAGAACGACGTGGCAATAGGTGTAGACAATGATCCGTCCACTTTCTTCCGCCCGGATGAGAGTTCTGGCTCCATATTCCTTAACTCCCTCATGTACAAAGAGCTGCAAGCAATGGAATATCTTGCCCAACGGCTGAAGCTAACCCAAACTTCCAGCCAGTACAAAAAAATGGCTGAAGAGCTGAAAGCAAGTATACAGAAATACTGTTGGGACCCACGCGACCGCACTTTCTACAGTGTTGACTTCGACCTGAAGCCCGTAAGCAAGCCCGATATTAAGGGAGTGAAACCCGGGCAGCTGTTCTTCCACTCCGGACAACCACGCAGTTACGACTGCCTTATAATGCGTTTCAGCGTATGGAGCAGCTTCATGCCAATGTGGGCAGGTATAGCTACGCCCGAAGAAGCCAAGGAAATGGTGGAGCGCCACTACCGCAACAAAGAGGAGTTCAACTGTGCGGCAGGCATATATACGTTATCTCCGATGGAGAAAATGTTTGATGTCAGGGCCTCAGGAAATCCGTCTTCATGGCAGGGACCAACTTGGATAGTGGCCAACTATCTGGTGTTCCGCGGTCTGGTTAAATATGGATTCAACGATGACGCACGCGAGTTGGCTGAGAAAACCGTAATACTTCTCGGTCGGGACTTTGAGCGTTTTGGTGCCCTTCATGAGTATTATGAGCCTGATAGCGGTGAACCCGTGCTCAACAAGGGCTTCCAGAACTGGAACTATCTTGTGCTGAACATGATAGATTGGCTTGATGGCAAGACCGTGGTGAGCGAGTTCTGACGCACAAAAATATAATTACAGCAAATGCCTTTTGGCCGACATCCACCCGGTTTACAATTGTAGATAGGGTGGATGTTAATTGATGACTGTTATGATTGCTATGCCTCGAACCTTCTGTTCCAGTCACGAAACCCTTTATTTGCAATATTATTACAGCCCATTAAGAACAATAACATGACGCGTTCAGGATGGTATTACGCCTAACATTAGGTTTATTGATGCCGCTAAAAGCGATAACTGAGTCCAACGCTGATGGAAAAGAAGGTGAGGGAAGGCTCGAATAGCGTGTTTGGGGCTTCCTGCATGTGCCCATATTTGTCGACATAGTAGTTGTTATCGTCACCTATAGTGTAGTTTTCATTCTCTTTCCATGCGGCGGTCAACAGGTCGGTACGCAGTT
>CAZUWO010000230.1:0-2445 GCA_964623995.1 uncultured Prevotella sp.
CTTAAAGGCTAATCTTGACTATGATTAGCCGCCTCATGGCTTTATCGCAACACCCTTGAAACTTTTACCGCACTGCCCTGAAAGTTTTGTCGCACTGCCCTGAAAGTTTTGCCGCAATGCCCTGAAACTTTTACCGCAATGCCTTGAAACTTTTGCCGCGTTGCCTTGAAACTTTTGCCGCATAGCGGCGAAGCTATTGCCATTATATGTACTTTATTTATCTCGCTTGTCAATTCTTTCTATTCATTTTTCGCAAATAACTGTCAAAGACCGCTTTTTTAAGATATTTTGTTCGGGTTATTTCAATTTATTTGTTACTTTTGCAATGTTTTCATAAACAGAATGCATGGCTAAAGATGTCGACATAAACGAAAACCAGCTGCTCGAAGCACATAAAGGTGTCTTCAGGCAGTTGCTCTATGACCATTCCACTCGGAAGAACATCTTTTGGGCTACGGACAGTTATGCCGATTTGGGCATTGGCTATGCTCCTCACGACGAGATAACGATAGAAAAGATAACAGGTGGCAACGGCAATGTTATCATTCCGCGCTCTGTGAAAGCAAAGGTAGAGCAGTCAAAGCGCACCAAGGACATGGCTGAGGTCTTCACGCCGTCGACCGTCTGCAAGACGATGGTGGATTATATCATGCCGGAACCGGATGTGTGCGCTGTCTCCACTTCCAATAGCAGAGGATCGGAAGGAGGTTTCACTTACCTTGAAATAACCTGTGGCGAGGCTCCTTTCCTCGTCTCCCGCTACGACACCGTTACTGGTGAGCCGATACCGATAGATAAGCGCATAGGAATCCTTGACCGCCTGCTGCGTTATGTCAACGCCACTGCTTCTGATGAAGATTATGCGCGGCAGTCGTTGCTTGCCTTGGGCAACGTCTACGGTTATGAGTGGCAGGGCGACAACCTCTTGCTTGCGCGTGAGGCAGTGCTCACATCCTTTGTGGAATACTACGTCCGGCGTTTTGGCAGTGAACCTGATGAGACTTTGCTGATGAAGGCGGCGGAGATAGTGTCATGGAACCTATGGCAAATGGATGGACTGAAAGCGGTTGTGCCCGGCACATGCCACGAAACAACATCGTCATCATTAGATTTGTTTGCCGGTGAACAGTCATCTTCATCTCCATGTCCGGGATGCGCTAAAGATGACATACTGCTCCATAACGGTATCCGATGCCGATTGCGACGATGGATACCCAAGACAACTCAAAATGCTGCGCCGTCTTACGGCATCGACTTCTTCGAGTTCTCTTTCCTCGACGTCATAAACCATAAAACAAAGACCCACAATAAAATAAAGTACACTATGAACTTCGACTATATCATTGGTAATCCGCCATATCAAGACGAAACCATTGGCGACAACAAAGGTTTTGCCCCACCTGTCTATGATAAGTTTATAGATGGAGCTTATCAAATCGGAGATAAAGTTGAACTGATTCATCCTGCACGCTTCTTGTTCAATGCTGGCAGTACGCCTAAGCAGTGGAATCGCAAAATGCTTAATGATCCATCTTTAAAGATATTGAAGTACTATTCTAATGCTTCAAACGTATTCCCTAATGTACAGTTGACAGGCGGAATCGCAATTACTTATCATGACTCTGAAAAATCCTTTGGAGCTATTGAAGTTTTTACGGCATTTGATGAACTTAATCAAATACTTTTTAGGGTCACGCATGCAGCAGACTTTAAATCAATGGAGTCTATTGTAATAACTCGTACAATATATAGGTTATCTGACAAACTTCATGAAGACAATCCCAATGCTAAGGCGCAACTGAGTAATGGGCATGCATATGATATGGCTTCTAATATATTTGAGCGATTACCACAAGTATTCTTTACTTCAAAGCCAAACGATGGGCAGAAATACTTAAGAATCTATGGTAGAAAAGAAGGGAAACGTGCATATATGTATATAAGACGAGATTATGTAAATACCCTGAGAGTTCCTAACGTTGATAAGTATAAAGTCGTATTGGCAAAAGCTGACGGCGCTGCAGGAACTATCGGGAAACCAATTCCCGCAAGAATATTAGGAAATCCTATAATAGAAGAGCCAGAAGAAGGAACTACAGAATCATTTATAAGCATAGGCTCTTTTGATACAAAGCAAGAGGCCGAGAACGCAATGAAGTATGTCAAAACAAAATTCCTACGTTCTTTGCTTAGTGTTTTGAAAGTAACTCAAGAGATTAATCCTGAAAAATTTAAGTACGTTCCCCTCCAAGACTTTACCTCTTCTTCAGACATAGACTGGTCTAAGAGCATTCACGATATTGACTTGCAGCTATATGCGAAGTACGGCCTTGATGCTGCCGAGACTGCATTCATAGAGAAGATGGTGAAGGAGATGGAGTAATAATTTAAAGAGGGTGTATCAAAATGAGCCCAGCGGGCTCGCCGCACTCATAACCCTCACTC
>CAZUWO010000231.1:0-2433 GCA_964623995.1 uncultured Prevotella sp.
AAGCATCCTGAATACGGTATCCTTGTAGTTTCTTTTTGCATTGTAGTTTTTTGTGTTTTTCTTTGTCTTATTTTTCATAAGCCCTCCTTCTGAAATATGGCAGGAGGATATGAAATGCCCCGAATTACATAACCTCTCTGCTTTTTTGTAAATGGATTTTAAAGCATTGAAGTTCTGTGATTCTAAGAAACAAAGACGTGACGTGAATGTCACTAAATAGAATTGAATTTAATGCTTTAGGCTATGATACCATAAGCGTGTGTAATTTGTCAATATAAAAAATCCGGACGTTACATAACCGACGTCCGGATTTAAATATAACCATACTATTTTAATGTTTCCTTCACTGCTTCCCTGACCATCTCAAGTCCTTCAAGAAGCACATCATCTTCTATTGTCAACGGTGGCATAAGCTTGACAACAGAATCCTTTCTACCGGCAACTTCCATTATGAGGTGACGGTCAAATCCTTTGTGAACTGCCTCCAGAGCAAGTTTACAATCAATCTTTGAAAAATCAATACCCCAGATGAGTCCCATACCGCGAAGTGAAAGTCTCTCATCTAACGGAAGGATCTCTTTTTCTATATATTCTCGGATTATCTCGCCTTTGCGACGAACTTCTTCATCAAGTTTATATTTGTTAAAATACTTAATGCCTGCTGTTCCGCCGATAAATGAAAGCTGGTTTCCCCTAAAGGTTCCGTTGTGTTCTGCCGGGCGGAATATGTCAAGCTCCGGTTTCATAAGAAGAATAGCCATTGGCATACCAAAGCCACTTATTGACTTTGATAATACTACCATATCAGGAACTATTCCTGCTCTTTCAAAGGAGAAGAAATGTCCTGTTCTGCCAACACCAACCTGAATATCATCAACAATCATCAGTATGCCGTATTCATCACACAGCTTGCGAATCTCTCTAAGCCATTCTACACTGGCAGGATTGATACCACCCTCTGCCTGCAAAGTTTCAAGAACAATAGCCGCAGGCTTTTCAATACCCGAATGGTCATCATCTAAAATCCATCTGATATATGAAATTGAGTCAAGGCTGGTTCCGTCATATGGTACAAAGGTTACATGTTCCAACGGAACACCGGCACCCTCTCTGCTCGTCCTGTCTGTTGTCATGGCAAGACTTCCGAGAGACATGCCATGGAAAGCTCCTGAAAAAGCTATAATCTCTGTTCTTTTTGTATTTTTTCTCGCAAGTTTTAACGCAGCCTCCACAGCATTTGTTCCTGTAGGGCCACAACACATAACCTTATAATCAAGTCCTCGCGGTTTAAGTATCTCACTGTCAAATACTGTGAGAAATTCTTCCTTTGCCTCGGTGTACATATCAAGGGCATTGATAATGTTATCATCGGCAAGGTAATTCATAATCGCGGATTTTATCTCCGGATTATTGTGTCCGTAGTTCATGGAGCCTGCCACGGCAAGAAAGTCTATATATCTCTCTCCATCCACGGAAAAAAGCTCAGCGTTTTTAGCCTTTTTAAACTCCACCGGATACTTACGACAGTAAGATCTAACCTGTGACTCTTTTTTTTCAAAAATGTCTAACATATCCATCTCCTTTTGCCAACAGGGAAATATAGTGTATTTTAGCTAATCATAGCTCCTGCCGGCATATCCTTCTCCGCTGTGAGAAGAGCGAGGTTGCCCTCAAAATCTTCTGCGCAAAGAAGCATTCCTTCTGATAAAACTCCTGCAAGCTTAGTCGGCTTAAGATTAGTTATGACAACAACCTTTTTACCTACCATCTCTTCAGGACTATAATAGTTCTTGATTCCTGACACTATCTGAAGCACTCTTCCATTTACCTGAACCTGAGAACAGAGAAGCTTCTTGGAATCTTTAACTGCTTCACAAGATAAAATCTCTCCCATCTGCAATTGCATTTTGTCAAATTCTTCAATGGTTATCTCACCCTTTACAACTGCATCAACGGTAGGAATTTTAAGCTCAGGTCTTGCCGCCTTCTTAGGCTTTTCTTCCTTTACTTCTTCCTCAACAACCTTTGAAGGGAATCTTCTTTCTATCTCTTCAAGCATAACCTTTGCATCAATTCTCGCGAAAAGTATTTCCGGCTCAGCAGTAACCTTATTACCTGATGGGTAAAGTCCGAATCCTGAAAGCTCTGTCACTCTTCTCTTTTCAGTATTTAACTGCTTTAATATCTTTTCAGATGTTTCAGGCATAAATGGCTCCAACAGCGTAGCTCCGACAGTAATACTCTCAACAAGATTATATAAAACAGTGTTGAGTCTGTCTGTCTGCTCCGGATCCTTAGCCAATGCCCATGGCATAGTCTCATCAATATATTTGTTGCATCTCTTGAAAAGCGCAAATATCTCACTCATCGCATCAGACACCTTGAGCTTGTCCATGCAGTTATTGACCTTCAATCTTGTATCAACAACTATCT
>CAZUWO010000232.1:0-2405 GCA_964623995.1 uncultured Prevotella sp.
TGAAGAATGTCTTCGTTTCAACTTTACCCTCAATATCGGAAGATGGCTTCTTTGTAATGCTCCATGATGGCTTCGCGCAGTTGTACTCAAGCAGCCAATCGGATTTTAACATCATTAAGGCGGGGCGACAAAACGCAAACTGTCTTCTGGCTTGTACCCCAGGTGGCAATTACCGTTACCCGTTGACCGGCGTAGGGCTGGTGCGATGGATTAACTCTAACAATGTTGCTTCGAGCAGTCTTACCAAAGTCCTTCAGGATGAGTTTAGTGCTGATGGCGTGACAATCAATAACGCCGCTTTCAATTATGACACTAAACAAATGGAATTGGACGCAAAAGATTTAGATGTATAAGCTATGGCAAAATATATTGTAAAACCGAATCAGAATCTTTTTGATGTTGCTTTACATTTGTATGGCAGCATCGAGGGTCTGTTTGATCTTCTGATAAGCAATCCAGACCTTAGTATGACATCGGATTTGACATACGGCCAGGAATTAGAATATCACGAAGAGTTTATCCTTAACCCTTCGATTGTGAGTGAATTTAAGAGTCAAAACATCGTGCCCTCTTCCGGAGCTCGTAAGGTGTATTTCAAACGTCCTGAAGAAGATATGATCTTCTTGATAGGCGTCAACGCAGATATGTCACTGACCAACCTTAAAGTTGCCGGAGAAGGCACGATGATAATTGACTGGGGCGATAACTCCCAGCTCGAATATATCGTCCTATCTCCTTCGCTTCGGTTAGTCGAGCATTATTTTGACAACGATGTTGATGAGCGACGTATCCGAATTTATGGCGACACTCAAACACTCAAATTCACCCAACTTGACACAACCGGCTTAGGCGGTGCTTTGGTGTTATGTAAGCCTGTAACCGTCGATGAATATACTTGCTTAGGGCGCGGATTCTCGTTGATGGGTCTATCACTTTTTGAAGGCACCTACAAAGTCAATCTTCGTCAAAGCATTATTGCCAATCTGATTCCTATTGGTGATATGGACCTTCAGGAGCTGGATTTGAGCGATGTCTATTATATGAATGACGATGTACTGGATGATTATTTGGAGTATATCGTAGCGCATTATGAGGATCGTAGGCCATGCACTGTATATCTTACGAAAGAACCTTCTGTACGCGGCTATGTAGCTATTGACACAATCTTGAACGAACCGGAATGGAATACTTCCGATACGTGGAAATTTTATATTAACAACCAACTTTATCAATCAAGCAATGACACGATCGCTGAGTGAAATATATGCTGACGCTAAAGAGAGTCGAAACAATTATCTTGAGCTGACTGAATTTGAAAATAGCTCCAAGATGTCAATTTTGGACGCCTTTACATGGGTAGTCGCTGCTTGTATCTGGACATTTGAAAATGTTCTGGAGGTGTTTAAGGTTGATCTCGCACGTGACCTCCAGAATCGCATCAACGGGACCCCAGCTTATTTTGCCAATGCTTTATTGAAATATCAGTCCGGTGATGAACTGGTAATAAACGAAGAGGGCACGATTTTTTCTTATCCCACCATAGACCCTACTAAACGAATAATCACAAAGGTGGCTTATTGTGAGGAAGAAGAGCAAGGTTTCCATGATAAGATTGTTCGATTCAAAATTGCAACCGGTACTCCTGGGGCATATTCTCGTATTAACGACAATGAGCTGATAGCGATTCGCGCTTACTTGAATCAACTTCTTTTTGCCGGCAAACATGCGCGAGTGGTAAGTCGCATTGGCGATGTGCTCGTTCCCAGGGTTGTAGTTTATTACGACGGTGCTGTTACCGAAGATGATTTATATAAGTCAATCGAGGAAGCTCTCAACAACTATATCGCAAGCATTGAGTTTGACGGCATGGTGTATGCTCAGAAGGTTATCGACGCCATTCAGAAAGTCGAACATGTCACCGATGTTGCAGTGTCTTCTAATGATACTGATCACCAGGGCATTTTTGTGGCTTGCTATGACGATGACAATAATCTCGTCAAGGACGAAAACGAAAATGTCCTTGTTCAAATTGAACGATACTTTGTCCCGAACTCTGGCTATATCAAACAAAGCTCATGTGCCGGAGTCGAAAAGGATCTTCCCAAATGGCGTGATACCATCATTCTTAAACTGGAAGATAACGTATGAGATATTTTATCAATTTCGACAAGACAATCAATCAGCTTGTGCCTTACTACATCGGTGGGCGCAAACTGATTTTGTACCTTCAAGCGCTACTCCATCCTTTGCGTAAGACCAACGATGAGTTCGCGGATTATGCAAAGGAGACGCGTATTGAGACATCAATGACTTCTCAGATTTTCAAGTTTGAGTGGTATTTGAATCATAAGTTCCAAAAGTATTTTGCAGATGGTGGTAGAATAACTATCAAGAACTCAGAAGTT
>CAZUWO010000233.1:0-2344 GCA_964623995.1 uncultured Prevotella sp.
AATCGAAAAAACGTTATGTTTGTTTGCGCACGATATATATTTTTGTTACCTTTGTTGACAGAACTGAAAAATTAAATCTTAATATTGATATGCCAAACGAAAATGAAAACAAACAGGGAGGATTGAAGATAGATATATCTCCCGATGTGGCAAAAGGACAATATGCCAACCTTGCTTTGATAACCCATTCAAATACTGAATTCGTGCTCGATTTTGCAGCTATGCTTCCGGGCACTCCTTGTCCGTCTGTATGTTCAAGGGTGATTTTGGCTCCGGAGCATGCCAAGCGTTTGCTGCAGGCACTGCAAGAGAACGTGCTGCGCTATGAGCAAACGTATGGAAAGATTCGGATTCCCAATCAGCAACCAATGACAGCTGCTCCTTTTAATATAAAGAAAGGAGAGGCTTAATGCCTTGGTTGATATCAGCTAAGATTGTGGGCATAGGATAATGCTGCCCACAATCTTTTGCTTTATACTTACTATGATTGTTGAAACCAACTGCTTTAGAGCTTTGAAAGGAGTCTGCTAATTGAGGCTTTATTATGCTTTTAGCGATAATTCTTATGTTGGAAAGCAATGGCTTTTGCATATGATTCGAGTCTATGTCAGCGACACCTATTATAATAATGTATAGGAATTATATGCTATTGCTATGCCCCAGCTTCTGATGTATGAAGCTGTTAGAATAGGGATATTAAAGTTAATTAATTAAAAAATAGTATATAATTTACTAATTGGCTAAATCTTCGAAACTTTTACTTTGTTTAATATTAGGTGTTTAGCCAAAAAGTTTGTACCTTTGCAGCCCGAAACGCCTTAGTGGATAGGAGAGTGAAATACAACCGATTACACAGGGCCTTATGGACAAGAATTAAATATAAAAATAAGATAAAATAAAAAGTAAAATTATGCCTACTATTCAACAATTAGTAAGAAAAGGCAGAAAGGTGATTGTGGATAAGAGCAAATCGCCGGCTTTGGACAACTGTCCTCAGCGTCGTGGTGTTTGTGTTCGTGTCTACACAACAACTCCTAAGAAGCCTAATTCGGCAATGCGTAAGGTTGCCCGTGTGCGTTTGACAAACCAGAAAGAGGTTAACTCCTACATTCCGGGAGAAGGCCACAACCTGCAGGAGCACTCTATTGTGCTGGTGCGTGGCGGTCGTGTTAAGGACCTTCCTGGTGTGCGTTACCACATCGTTCGTGGTACACTTGATACTGCCGGTGTTGCTAACCGCAACCAGCGTCGTTCTAAGTACGGTGCCAAGCGTCCAAAGGCCAAGAAGTAATTGGTATAAGACCAAAAAGCCTGAAGCTCAAGGCCGGAGAAGGCCTGGAGCTATGGCTTTAGGAAAATAACTTAAACAGACACATAAGAAATCGTTTTGCTGGAGTATTGTTAAAAGGTTGAGTAAATGTCCTGGCGTGGATGTTGAAGAACAAATACAGCCTCCGCAGAATAAAGTCTTTAAAATAAAATGAGAAAAGCAAAACCAAAGAAGCGCGTGATCCTTCCGGATCCGAAGTTCAACGACCAGAAGGTCTCAAAGTTTGTTAATCATCTGATGTATGACGGCAAGAAGAATATCTCTTATGAAATCTTCTATGCTGCTCTTGACATTGTAGCTGCCAAGATGAAGGATGCCGAAAAGCCGGCTCTTGAAATTTGGAAGACTGCTTTGGATAACATCACTCCGCAAGTGGAAGTTAAGAGTCGCCGTATAGGTGGCGCTACATTCCAGGTGCCTACAGAAATTCGTCCGGACCGCAAGGAGAGCGTATCAATGAAGAATATGATTAGCTTTGCCCGTAAGCGTGGTGGAAAGTCGATGGCTGAGAAATTGGCTGCCGAGATAATGGACGCTTATAACAATCAGGGTGGTGCTTTCAAACGTAAGGAAGATATGCACCGTATGGCAGAGGCTAACCGCGCATTCGCTCATTTCAGATTCTAATATAATTAAGGTAAAAAGAGACAATGGCTAATCGCGATTTACATTTGACCCGTAACATCGGTATCATGGCTCACATTGATGCCGGTAAGACAACCACATCTGAGCGTATTCTGTTCTATACAGGTAAGACTCATAAGATTGGTGAGGTACATGACGGAGCCGCCACAATGGACTGGATGGCTCAGGAACAGGAGCGTGGTATTACCATTACTTCTGCTGCTACTACTTGCTATTGGGAGTATAACGGGGCAAAATACAAGATTAATCTCATCGACACTCCGGGACACGTGGACTTTACTGCTGAGGTGGAGCGCTCACTCCGTGTCCTCGATGGTGCTATTGCTACTTATTCTGCTGCTGACGGCGTTCAGCCTCAGTCTGAGACTG
>CAZUWO010000234.1:0-1623 GCA_964623995.1 uncultured Prevotella sp.
GCAATATCACCCTTATCACAAAAGTCACATCGCCAAACCGTTTGCGGTCATTATGAAGTCCCAGAACCATGCTAGCACTAGCTAACGGGGCACATTCATTCTGATACACCTAAGTGATATTTATAGTGATGCAGTCAGCTAAATAATTCGTAGACCTTTACTTTATCTACTCAGACACACTTTTTGAAACAACATCTATCGAACGAAAAACTTCTTCCAACATCCTCATGTACTTTAGATGAACTAAGTAAATGTATTTCTTGTTTTTTGACAAGACAAAACCCCGATAGTTTTTTTCTAACTTTCGGGGTTTACGCCAAGCATCTTTCTAATCTTGTTTTGGCAAATTTACCTTTTTACAGTAAACGCTATTTCTTACAAAAATCAACCGTAAGATCTACAATATACTTTACTTCTGCATCAGTCAGCTCATAGTACAACGGGAGACGGCAGAGACAGTCAGCATAATGGTCACAGTTAGGAAGCTCACGTCCATCATGTTTATCTTTATAATACTCACTGCTGTGCAGAGGCAGATAGTGGAAGGTCGGTGTAACACCATTCTCCTTCATGTATTTCATGTATCTAGTACGGTAGTCAAGGTCTGGGAATACCATATAGAACATATGAGCATTGTTAGTTGCAAAGTCTGGCAAATCCGGGAGTTTGACAGCCGGATCTATCTTACCGCTTAAGCCATCCCTATACATCTGCCAAATGTGCTTACGTTTGTTCTGAATGTTCTCCATCTGCTCAAGCTGAGCCCAAAGATAAGCTGCATTGAACTCCGAAGGAAGGAATGAACTACCCATATCAACCCACCCGTACTTGTTGACCATACCACGGTAGAATTCGGCACGGTTTGTTCCCTTCTCCCAGATAATTTCAGCACGTCTGATATATCGGCCATCATTGACAACACAGCACCCACCTTCTCCACTGCTTATGTTCTTGGTTTCATGGAATGAGAAAGCTCCGAAATGACCAATAGAACCAAGCGGACGCCCTTTATAGTAAGAATCAATTGCATGAGCCGCATCTTCGACAACAATGATGTCATGTTCATTGGCAAACTTCATGATAGGATCCATATCCACAGCCACACCCGCATAATGTACAACGGCTATAACCTTGGTACGTGACGTAACCAAAGGTTCGATATTATCAAGACTGATATTTGGAGACTCTTTGCCGCTGTCCGCAAACACAACTCTAGCACCTTCCCGAAGGAATGCAAGGGCTGTCGAAACAAATGTGTATGAAGGCACAATCACTTCATCACCTGGCTTCAACTTGCACAGCATGGCACACATTTCAAGTGCATCAGTGCCAGAGGTTGCCAACAGACATTTCTTGAATCCATATTTCTTTTCAAGGAAATCTTGGCACTTTTTAGTAAACTGTCCATTACCGGACATTGTCGTGGAATGACAAACGGCTTCCAAATACTTCAACTCCCTGCCGGAGAAGTAAGGTTTATTAAATGGTATCATATTATTGGTAAGTGATTACTTATTGCCCTGCTCTTTTAGAGCGTTAAAATAAAATTCTTGCATACGCAATGACTCACTATGCGAATCAAAGCCTGCTTTAACAATATCTTCTGCATGAGTGCAGCGAACA
>CAZUWO010000234.1:1633-2328 GCA_964623995.1 uncultured Prevotella sp.
GGAATATTCTTCTGCACAATTGGAATAATCATCTCTGCCCACTTCGATGCTGGCTCATCAAGACTCATGTAGTGCGCCAAATTACAGGCTTTAGCCTCTGGGGTTATCTCTGTAGAAAAAAATATCGGCAGTCCACAACTCTGTGACTCCAGACCTACAACAGGGAGACCTTCATACAGACTCGGCAACAAGAACGCATCGAATGCATTATAAAACTGGTTAATATCTTCTCTTCGACCAAGATTAATAACCTTCCCGATTATGCCATGTTCATTAACACGATTCATCATCGCCTCTTCAAGGTTGCCAAATCCTATCAAAACTAATTTTGCATTATCTTGCCGTTTCTGTATCTCGTTAAAAACATCAATGATAAAAACAGGGTTTTTCTGAGGCATATACCTTCCTATAAAACCATAAACCGTATCATGCTCCCAGCCGAATTGCTTACGCGTAACATCCCTAAGTTCAGGATCATAGGGATGCCCACTTGCGTTGATGACAGTCTTGAATATTGCTATCTTCCCTGCATCGTAGGCTTTCTTGCCAAACTGGAAAATACCACAATCTACGCCACATGCCATGAAGTAATTAGCATCTACTGACGAAAAAGGACGTAGTGCATATTTAATGAAAGTCTTCCATTCGTGCTTGTTGGCCATTGACAGACTTTCAGAGATTCTGACTTTTATCCC
>CAZUWO010000235.1:0-2257 GCA_964623995.1 uncultured Prevotella sp.
TTTATGAAAACAAGATTTTCATTCAAGCCAATAATTATGGCTGTGCTGTGCATGGCCGCGGCTGTGCTTATGCCAAACTGGGCTAAGGCGCAAACTACGTGGAAGGGTTGCGACAAAGACACCTTACAGTCGAATACTTATTTTTTCCTGTACAATGTTGGTACAGGTAAGTTCATCAAGGCTGGAGGCATGTGGAATACCGATGCCATGCTTGTACTGCAGGACTATGGTTTGCCATTTACTTTGGAAACTGTTAAGGTAGGAACGTTAGGAAAAACAGATCTTACAAACCAAGACCAAACACTTATCCACACGGGTATGGTCACAACTGTGAACGCGGAATATCTTGGCTGTAATCCTAATGGTGAGACTTCATCTGGAAGTAATGCAGATATAAATGGTGGTATTCTTGACTCTCGCAAATCTTACCAGTTTGATATAAGTGGTAAAACGAACTATTATTGGCGTACGTGGGAACTTGAAAGAGTTGAAGATCCAGATACGAAGACTACACCGTACACCTATTATTTGCATGAGACTATACATCGTTTCACAGAAGGTGGTAGTGACAATATAACAGAATGGTATCTTGGTACAGGATGGGGTACAGATGGAAATAATCCAAAAAATGTGACTATAGACAACAACCATGCAGTATATGTAGAAGCTTCAAAGTTTTCTGAAATTGCAAACCATACTGACATCAAGAACTATCAATGGCGTTTGATTTCGATAGCTGAATTGGAGGACATAATAGCAAGTCAAAATGGTGAAAGGACAGGTGACTATGCCGGTCTTAATGCTAACGTAACTCACTTGCTTCATGACCCGTTCTTTGACCGTGCGCAAACCTCTTTCAACCATTATACCGCAGGTACGCAAACTGTTCCCACATGGACAGTTGTTCCTGCCAGCAATGTTTCGAAAACTATTGACAATGATGCTAATATGCCGAGATATGACTGGACGATTGGTACTAAACCTAATACTACATCGGCTGTAAACTTTTTGGCAAATCCATCAACATACACTATACTACCATCCGGGGTTACTTATGACGGTAGCGGAGTCTATGCGCAGCCTTGGAATTCACCTGTTCTTAGGAAGCTTGGACCGTCAGATGCGGCATGGTCAAACAATACTGACAAGATGAGGAAAATTCAATATGAAATGGGCGCACTTGAAGGTGAAGGAGAGGCTTATCAAACTGTGACATTTCATAACAATGGAGTATATGCGTTGACCGCAAGGGCTATTTCTGTTGGCGGTGATGACATCAGCGGTTATCTCTTTGCGCAAATAGACAAAGACGAAACTACAGATAAAGTCACAACCCCTGTACATAAAGCAACTCCGTCTGTCAGACTCTGGAATCAAGGTTCGTCAAGAAATAATAACGGAACTTATTGGGTAAATGTAGACGCAGATGATGATTGGACAACAGTTGCAAGAGAACTTGATACCAATACTGAATATACCATCGGCCTTATATTTACTGTCTCTGGAATAGATACAGAAAATAAAGAAAATCCTGTAACTTCTGTAACTTATCGCATAGGTTTAGGTAAAACCGGTAGTAAACCATCTTTCCAATCATTTGATGCATCAAGAGATGCGACACAAGGTACTGGATGGCCTACTACAAAAACAACTTATAAATTCCGGCACGATGATTCGTATGTAGCTATCGACGAAATGCAGCTGCACTACTTAGGTCCGGATGCTCCATTCGTGTTCAATGAGAATAAAATTGATGACAGCTATATGCGTTCAGCTATTACTGGTTCAACAGCAAAGAAACTGACAAACCGTACAACTTTATTGAAGCGTAACGCAACGTTAAACTGTTGGCAACCTATAGTTCTGCCAATCGACTTGACAACAGAGCAGGTGCGTACCGCTTTCGGCACTGACGCGAAGTTGGGCATGCTCAAAGGTGTGGGCAAGGCTGAGGCTGCCAGCCCTACAAGCATTGACTTTGAATCCGTCAAACTTTCTCCTGGTGAGGTTGCTCTACATGCAGGTCGGTTCTATCTTCTTTATGCCACTCACGCCCCTGGCTATGCTGAATGGACAGATAATGGAGTTAAAAATAGTGGTCTCTTTTATGCCCTCGGTCGTAACGATTACGACCCGGCAGCCGACTTAGGCAATGGCAGCTATACAAATGCAGATAGCACGACAACAACAAGTATCGGCCCGTCACCGTTCTCGCAAGTAATAAGTGGTACGGCATGGAGTGGAACAAACAAAGACA
>CAZUWO010000236.1:0-2252 GCA_964623995.1 uncultured Prevotella sp.
TCAGCCTAAAAACAAATGCTTTATAGAAAAGCGTTGTGAAAAGTTAAAGCCGTTAATTTTCCCCTTTCTTATTCGTTATTAGATTAGAACAAAGTCCAAAAGATGACGGATAAAGAATTCACAGACATCGCCGCAGAGCTTCGCCGCCTCGCCATGAGCACCACTCTCGCCCTTTGGAATAAAGGTGAGACTGGACGGGCATACATAGGAGATGGAGAGGCTGAGGACGTGGCTCAAGACACTATGCTGCGACTGTGGAGGCTTCATTACGATATCAGGATGCCTGACGACGTGCGTCGCCTCTCTGTAACCATTGCCAAAAATCTTGCAATAGACAGGCTGAGAAAGAGGCGCAACGTGCCTATCGACGACGTATTGGACAAAGCCGTAGACAGTGAAAGCAAAAAGCCGGACGTGACTTTCGAAGACCAGCAGAATGAACTATGGCTGCAAAAACATCTGAAAAACTTGCCACCAAACGAATATCTTGTCCTGCATCTACGGCAAGTGGAACAGAAAAGCAAAGAGGAAATAGCGGCAATACTTGGCATTAAGCCAGCATCTGTGCCAGTGCTGTTGTCAAGAGCAAGGCATAAATTGCTCGAAAGTTTGAAAAGAGGAAAGTTGATTTGAAAACTGAAATATCAAAAGTATGAACAACGACAATATTATAATAAGGCAACTGATAAAACGCTTCATGGACGGAACGACAACCGTAGATGAAGAAAAACGCATCGCACATTGGTTCAAGGAGCACCCCAAAACGGATGCCGATCTTGAGCTTTACCGCAAGATGTTTGAATGGTTTGACAATGGAATGCCAACAAACGAAAGCCGCAATACTTATGCAGGTGAATCCATCGAAGACGCAAAAAAACATAGCCACAATCCAAAGAAGCATCTGAGGCTATGGCTATATGCTGCTTCGATTGCCATCATTGCTGTAGTTTCTGCTACGCTCCTTTTTCACAAACGGCAACCTGTTGTCATGCCTAAAGCAAAGACAGAGCTTGCTGCTGTAATAGCGAAGCCCACTAACGGCAATATAAAAAGGAATGGCGTAAAAACAAACACTGTTTATTCACATGGCATGAAAGCCAAAAGAACGAAGCCCGTACGGAGTAGCGTTAATCAAAACAAACAATCTACAGCCACATCAACGCCTATCTTGGCAGCTCACGACTCTATGGTCATAGAGAGTGAGCGAATGGTTTATGATGAATTGGCGAAGATGGAGGCAGAACAACGGGAAATACTTCGTCAGCTTAACAATAACATTGCCATTGATGAACTTATTTTCACGGCTACCTTGCAAGATTACAATGCCCATAGTGTCATTAGCGACGATGCTGTATATTGACTTTTACAATAATATAACCAATATAATTAATAACACCAACTCATTATGAAATCACCCTTCAGAACATTCATCGTGGCGTGCCTCACAGCAATGTCTATGACAACCTCAGCCCAGTCAACCACGCCAACCATTGAGCAAGCTTTTGACAACTTCGCCAGCTTCATCTTGAAGAAAGATTATGTCACAGCTTCTGAATCAACAACCTTCAACGACAAGGACGAAGAATGCACAAACATAACCTTATCTTTTGCCTTGCCTAAGAAGAAAAGCGCAGAATTCGACCATTTCAACGATGCTTTGACACAAAACAGCACCAAGGCTTACAAATCGTTAAGGAAGAAAGCCAACAGCAAAGCAGACAATAAGCTTACCTTTCTCGACGGAGAAAACAATAGTAAAACTATAGTCTTCGGCGCGAAAGCAGACTATAACTACAACGTACTGATGGAACGTTCAAAGGAAAAATCAATCATGCACAAAGTCTACGCTTTAGTCTGGAAAAACAGCAACGACAGCATATTCGGCTCTGTGTACAAGACATACGGGATGGAGCCACAAAGCAGAACTACAGACAACGGAATGCCTATCCCAAGGTCAAGTGCCGACTTCATGCAGCAATTTTATAATTCTTCAGACCTTTTCTTGGCAATTATAAAAGATTTCGACCAATGGAAAAATTCGGCAGAACAGGTCAACAGGCGCAGACTAACGCTTTCTGCTACTGCTAACTTGGTCATGCGCCTGTGCAAAGAATACAATTTCCTAATAAAGAGCGACGATCGCCAAATGGTGAAGCAAACCCTTGCTAAAATGATTAGCTCTTGCCACGACGATTCACTTTACGCTATCGCCAACTTGCTTAAAAGCGCTCAGAACTCCTTAAAATGACATG
>CAZUWO010000237.1:0-721 GCA_964623995.1 uncultured Prevotella sp.
CTCCAGTTCGGATATAATATCCATATCTCTTCGACTGATTGATGACGTTAGACCGCGAACGCCGTGCAACGAGTGCCATCCGCCGGGCGTGAACGCCGTACTCCCACGAAAGATAGAATGCGACCCCTCGGAGGATGTTCATGCGAAGGGAGCGTTTCTTGAAAATGAAATCGCAATATGAACATTCACCTACTTGGCATACTACGTCGATAATGACGTCAGCTCTCCTGTATTGCTCTTCTTGGTCGTATACCATGTTTAATATCATGAAGTTAGTTGGTTTGTTGTACGCACTGCAAATATACTGATTAATTTCTTATTCTCTTAATATTTTATAATTTTTAACGCACAAGAAGAGAGTAAAGGTGAAAATTATTAACTTTGCTCTCCAAAGGTACAACAATAAGATAGTAAACAATGGAATTTGAAAACAAAATCTTTAACGAGGACTGTCGGCAAACAATGGACGAGTTGCCTCGGCGGTGCGTAGACGTAGTGCTCACCTCGCCATTCTACAACACCAATATGAAGGCTAAAGGGGGGAAAGTAATCACAGATGGAAAGATTAGGAATGAATTTGCACGTTACGACAAGTTCGTTGACGTAATGTGCAATGACGATTATAGGTCGTTTACAGTAGACCTATTTAAAGGTTACGATAAAGTAATTAAAGAGAACGGCGTGGTGCTCTATAATATCTCATACGGGAATGAGAACTCAG
>CAZUWO010000237.1:731-1136 GCA_964623995.1 uncultured Prevotella sp.
CATTCTCACCAAGACAAATTTTACTATTGCCGATGTTATTATTTGGAAGAAGAAGTGTGCCTTGCCTGCTTGTCTCTCTCCAAATAAGCTAACACGCATCACGGAATTTGTGTTCGTGTTTTGCCGCAAGTCTGAGTATATGACTTTCTATACAAACAAGAGGCATGTATCTACACGACCGACAGGGCAAAAGATGTATGAGAACTTCTTCAACTTTGTAGAGGCTGCAAATAATGATGGCGCAAACCCTTATAACGGGGCTACTTTCTCGTCAGAATTATGCAACTATCTGCTTCGCATATATGCACCAACGGGGGGTAGTTTACGACAGCTTTATGGGAACGGGTACAACGGCTGTCGCGGCAAAGCGGTTGGGCCTGAAGTACATCGGCTCGGAGATTTCAG
>CAZUWO010000237.1:1146-2240 GCA_964623995.1 uncultured Prevotella sp.
GCCTTCGCAAAAAGGCGGTTGCAAGGCACAAGGTGTGAACTTAGCTTGTTCTAATTTTTGTTGAGCAGATAATCAATAACTTTTCGGTTTGCTGCATCAATCTTGTCACGATTGAATCGGATATACGTATCGGTAACACTAACGTGATGTCCAAGGGCGTGAGAAATCACGTCCTTGGGTATATCAAGCTCCGATGCATAGGAAGCCCAAGAGTGTCTGGCCACGTATGTCGTTAGTGGGGGCAAGCCATTCTTCTTTGCTATTTCTTGCAAATTTTTGTTTGCCCTCTCCGCAAAGATACGGTAGTCCTTCACTCTGTCGAACCACGACAATAGGTGTTCTTTACCCTTGTATTTGGCAAGAATGGCATCGGCTTCGGGTTCAACCTTAATGTTGTAGAGTTTGTGGGTCTTGGCTCGTTCGTATGATATTCTGCCTTGTTGCACGGTGGTAAGCCTCGAAAGGTCTACCATATTTATGCCGATAAGGTAAAAGACAAGGAAGAAACAGTCGCGGTACTTCTCTTGATACTTCGGCAGTTCTAAGTGTTGCAATTTTCGCATATCCTCAACAGATATTGACCTTTTCTCTGTTTCTCGTGATGGGATTTGAAACCTTCGGAATGGATAAACCGCAATAAGGTCATCGTCAAGCGCGGCATTGAATATCGTCCTTATATTCCGCAAGTGTATCGACCTTGCGTTTGCGGACGGCGATTTCTCGGAGAGCCATGCATCGAATGAACGCAACCACGACACGTTCATTTCCTCAAAAGTAATGTGGTCGTAGTCGCAGAAGGCTTGCAACTTCTTGATTGTAGCCTCGTACAGCTCCATTGTCCGGCTGTTGGTTTTGCTACCAACGTATTTTTCCATGACCTCATAGAAGTAATGTGGTCGCTCATCCGAAGCAATGCCAAGAATGTAGTTGACCAGCTGATTGTCGGTGTATGTACGCAACACCCCACGGTCTTGCAAGGCCAACAACCTCATATCCATGTCTGCCTTCTTCTTTTGCAAAAGTGTGTTTATAGAACGGTTTTGAACTCCTAAGATGCGCTGATTGCTTTCGTCCCAGTCGCTATCGAAAACAAA
>CAZUWO010000238.1:0-2214 GCA_964623995.1 uncultured Prevotella sp.
TTGCGAAAAATAATATAATCTTTTTCATTGCTTTGTGTATTTGGAGTTATGTTTCTGTTTATTCTTTTGACCCTCGGCCGGGCTTTCAGTTTAACAGGAAAGTGTTGATTTAAAACACTTTTTGTTTGTGAAACAGATTATTGTACAGGCGATTTCTGTTTATAGAAAAAGCCTTGTTTCGTCGTGAAATTTGTGTTAAAGCCCTTTGGAGTTAGGTCTATTGCCTCATGCTGTGATATTATTGTGACTCCGAATGGCCAAAAGTGCAAATAATTAGCATAAAAAGAAGCATTATAATATAATTATTATGTTTATTGAAACAAATTGTGTAATTTTGCTGAATAATACTAACACTTGTGTTCTTATGGAAGAATTGAATTCGTTTTTCACCGGGTTGAGCGCCATTCTTTGGGGATGGCCAATGATAATCTTACTCTTAGGGACCCACGTGTTTCTTACATTCAGGCTGCATTTTCCGCAAACCAAGATATTCATGGCTATAAAACTGTCCGTCAAACGTGATAAGAACGCCACGGGCGATGTATCGCAATTCGGAGCCTTAGCCACGGCTTTGGCTGCCACTATAGGCACAGGCAACATCGTTGGCGTGGCCACTGCCATTGCGTTGGGTGGCCCCGGAGCCGTGCTGTGGTGCTGGCTGACGGGTGTTTTCGGCATAGCCACGAAGTATGCCGAAGGTTTGTTGGCCATAAAGTATAGAGTCAAGACCGCAGACGGGCGCATGCTGGGTGGCCCTATGTATGCCTTGGAGAAGGGACTCGGCTGGAAGTGGCTTGCGGTGTTTACCGCAATAGCCTCTTTCGGAATTGGAAACACCGTACAGGCCAACGCCATAGCTACGATATCGGAATCCACTTACGGCATACCGCCCTATGTTGTGGGCATAGTGGTTAGCGTTATGGCCGGTGCAGTGATTCTGGGAGGCGTTAAGAGCATATCAAAAGTGTGCAGCATGCTGGTTCCTTTCATGGCATTGTTCTACGTCTTGGGGTGCATTTACATTCTGTTTGCTAACTGTCATTATGTATGGCCGGCAATAAAGCTGATAGTTGAGTCGGCTTTCTCGCCCAAGGCTGCGGGTGGCGGCTTCGTGGGAACAACAGTTATGATGGCCGCACGTTATGGCATAGCCCGCGGATTGTTCAGTAACGAGTCGGGACTTGGTTCTGCTCCTATCGTGGCAGCAGCGGCTCAGACCCGCAATCCCGTACGCCAGGCGCTGGTTTCTTCCACCGGAACCTTTTGGGATACGGTGGTTATATGTGCCCTTACCGGCATAGTGGTGGTCAGCAGCGTGCTGGCCTATCCCGACATTCAATACTCCGACGGGGCCACTCTAACCAAGTTGGCATTCAGCAAGATACCGTATGTGGGCTCGCCATTGCTCACTTTCGGCCTGCTCACATTTGCTTTCAGCACTATTTTGGGCTGGAGCTACTATGGGGAGAGGGCAGTGGAGTACCTGAAAGGACCGCGATGGATGCTCGGCTACCGTATGCTCTACATCGTGGCAATATTTATTGGCAGCGTGGCCAGCCTTGATATAGTGTGGAATGTTGCCGACTGCATGAATGCCTTGATGGCCATTCCCAATCTTATTTCACTGCTCTGCCTTAACGGAATCATAGTTCACGAAACGCGGAAATATCTGTGGCGTGGCCGGTTGGACAAATACGATTAGCCGCACTAAACTTTATTGGGGCGGAGACTTATCATTGTAATCGTGTTACAGGCATTATGTAATCTGATTATTAGAATGGCTTAGCTTTGTGGAGAGGTTTTATGGAAGAGTTAAGCAAATTATCTTTGCCTTGCCTTATGGTGTATAAGATGAAGAGATAAATGTTTAAATACAAGTCTTTCGCGGAATTTTCAGACTGCGAAAGTGTCAATTCTTTAGCGCAAAATAGCTACCAATAATATTGATTCTTATGTCGGCTGCGGTGCCATTTGACAGTGATGAGTAAAGAAAATATCAGGAATTCATGGACAATATTGCTTATCTGAATCCAGGATATATATTTGTCTTTGTTGATGAAGTTATTGGTTCATATGTTAGAAATAATAGCGGATGCCACAAACAAAAATATTTGTACGTGGCAGAAGCTGTTAGAATGCGGTACGTTTTGCCTTTAAAGTTGATCCCATATGATGCCTTACGACGTTGTAATCTTATAGAAAAAGACCTTTTGC
>CAZUWO010000239.1:0-2205 GCA_964623995.1 uncultured Prevotella sp.
AGGCTAACGCTCTCTTCGAGAAGAATCAAATCTTCTATGCGAAGACTCTCTTCAAGGGAACTTTGACAGAGTGTCTTAAGTATCCGAATGAGTTTCAGAGCCACATTTCAGAATGGCTCGGCTTACCACCGATTGCAGACAACATCTGCGAGGGCGTAGTTATCAGACCTGTTACTCCTACCTATCTTAGGAATGGTTGCAGAGTGCTTATCAAGAACAAGAACGCGCGTTTTGCTGAGAAGAAGCGCGTGAAGAAGCACGATGCTAAATTGGCTCACGAGACGACTTATAGCGATGAGCTAAAGTCGCTTATCGGTGAAGCATCGGCATTCGTTACTGAAAATCGTTTGAACAACGTCCTTAGTAAGACCGGTCCGGTGAACATGACCAAGGAGTTTGGTCGCATGATGGGCTTGCTCTCAAAGGATGCCTTGACCGACTTCATGAAGGAGTTCGGTTCACGGTATGGCGCTCTTGACAAGAGTGAGCAGAGAGTTCTTAACAAGGAACTTAACAAGTTCTGCGCAGACCTTCTCAAAAAGCAGATCTATTATTAATTTGGTTGGTACCGACAATTTCGTCGGTACCACCTTTAAATCTTGTGTAGAAAATGAGACGCAAAAAGAAGAACAATGTTGTGAGAGCTTACAAACATCTCTTGCAAAACGATAGGGATTGGGACTTCAGTTACCTTCTCTTTCTTGAAAGAAAGAAGATGAAACGCATGGCCAAATATTTCTCAGAGTCAAATATTGCCTATAATAATCATCTTGTTGTTAGAGATTTGAACATCTGCATCCGTTTGCTTGACATTACTCTGGACTATGAGAGAGCAACAAATATATGGAGTGATGAAGTGGGAAGTCTTATTGAAGTTCATTTTCATAAGATTCATGGGGAAGACTGCTATACGATGGAATCTAAGTTCAAGAGTATGATACCTGATTATCCAAAATATGTCAATACTCATAATTGGAAACGATTCCTATCAGAGCAATGTAGTTTGTATTCCATGAAAAAAGATAATGTTGAAGAAAAGAAATGGCGATACGAACATTTTAAAGAAGATCTTCGTAAAGCCAAAGCATGGCATCTGTACAATATTATACGAGAATACAGGTTGTTTTCTTGGTGGGATTGATTCTTTGCGAATAATTTCGTTACGAAGTTATTCGTAAAGTGTACGTATAATCTGCGGAAAGTACTTAAAAAAGTGTGTTTCCGCAGATTATACGTGAGTTCTTGCAAATCAAATATACTACAGAAGTTTCTTTAAATCGTCCATATCTGGCAGAGCATCGCGCAGCTCTTTTGGCAGTTCACTTGATGTTCTGTATGTGGCGACACCCATAGGCTTAGATGTGTCACGAAAAGACAATTCTACGATTTTGTCATTCTTAGATTTGCACAGTACAATGCCGATAGATGGGTTCTCGTCAGGCAGTTTGACATATTCATCAAGGGCAGATAGATAGAAATTCAATTTACCCGTGTATTCAGGTTTGAACTCACCGCGCTTCAATTCAAACGCCACAAGGCTGCGTAACTTACGGGAAAAGAATAATAAGTCGATATAATAGTCATGTCCTTCCACTTCAAGATGGTATTGATTACCAAGGAATGCGAAGTCCTTGCCGAAAGCCATGATGAAGTTCTTAATATTCTGAATTATGCTTTGTTCAATAACACGCTCATCCACGTCCTCAGGGTCTTCGGTATTTATGAAGTCCAAAAGATATTCATCCTTGAATGACCTCAAAGCCTTGCGCTTGAAATCATCATCGCTGATGGTCTTGGTGAAGTTTGTCTGCTTTATAGTGCCTTCCTTGTGGTATAGGTCTTCGCCTATGTGGTATTTCAATGCTTCAACCGTCCAAAAGTTATTAGCGCATTGCCTAATATAGAATAGTCTTTCGTCAATGTCCTTAATCTTAGACAAAATCTCCAGATGCTGGGTAAACCCTACGGACATAAATTCATCAGTTGGAAATTCGGCAGTTGGCAACTGCCGAATTTGAAATCTGCTCAAAATTGACGTATCGTTTAATTCGGCAGACGATAACTGCCGATTTAGATACGGGCACCACTGCTCATAAAACGTTCTCATATTCTTGATGTTACGAGTAGAGAACCCACGTAGCCCCGGCAGTTCTTGCTGTAGTCCTTTGGATATGGTCTCAATAGCATTGCTGCCCCAATATCCGT
>CAZUWO010000240.1:0-2199 GCA_964623995.1 uncultured Prevotella sp.
CGCGAGCCGCGCTGTGGTCCATGTCGAACATGTTCTTCAACGCCTCCCAGAATAATTTCAAGTCATCATCGGTGAAACCCGTCTGTTTGGCGAGATTGGCGGAAACATATCCGTGTGTGAGGTACAGCCCGTAAGGAACGGTGTATTTGCGTCCCATCGTCTGACGTTTTCCGGCGTCATTGGCGCTGGTGTCCTTTGCTTCAGTTACAGCCATACGTGTGATAGTGTGTTCTGCGGTAATAATAGGGGACAGCGAACGGGCGAATGTAAGTTGGATGGGACCGCGAACTTGACCTGCGTTTTTCTTTCCGGTAGACATTACGGCACCGAAAGTCCTTACATCGTAAAAGCGGTCGCACATACTCTTACGTGCATCTTCTTTAGTCTTTGTATCTTTAGCTGTGTCCGCAATAGTATCGTTGAGCACACTGCCTTCCTTTATGAAGATGTCGTAAGGAGGCTGTGCGCCCTTTACAGTTTGCACGTAGTTGCGCACCTTTCTTTTTAGGCACACGTCGGTGACGAGTCCTTCGCCAGTTTCAGCGTCCACACGTGGCATATTTCCAGCGTCCGGGTCGCCATTTGGGTTGCCGTCTTCTACATCGAAGAGGTAGATAAAGTCATAGCGATTCTTGATTGGTTCCATAGTTCTATTGAGTTTAAACTGTTTATTAAAGTTATGCGTTCTCTTGCGAATTGTCAGCGTTGTCTTCGTCCTTCTTCTTGAAGAATGCCTGACGTTGATGATAATAGCCTATTGTGAAACGTGACTGGTCGTCCAGGGAGAAATGGGCTGGAAGACCATTAGGGTCAACGTTGTCCATAACCTCTCCTTTCAACTTCTCAAAGTACACTTGTTTGCCACGAGTCAATTTTTGTAGATGATGGTTGGACAGTGCCGAGAGTCTGGCAAAAGCCACATTTGGCGTACAGGAGAATGAGTCGTAATACTGGTCTCTGATGGTGGAGTTCACTCCGCCTGGGTTAGCCTCTTGCTGTATCTTCTCAAATATTGCGAAAATCCTTCCACAGAGGTAAGCCTGATTGTTGTTGGTTAAGTCTAATGACATAGTTATTGTTTTTTCGTTATTGTTTCTTTTTCTGTTAAGATATGCTTTTAATAGGGCGGCGCGGTTGCGATTAACCATCCTATCTGCCCTAATTCGTCCGATTGTCTGCAGTTCCAGCAATTCCGGGAATGGCAAGCCCTCAATTATTGCCCGCATCATTGATTGAAAGAGTTGGGGAGGCAGGTTCTCCTCTTTTCCTTGCAACGATATACTTTGCAGGAGGTAACCCAGTGGAACATATCCACTATTTACAGATTCCCCGATCTTCAAATCTTCGAAGTATTTCTGAATATTTGACGCAAGTTCCTGTATGTTTCCCTCAATCCATAACTTTACGGCTATGCGGCTTTGAGCCGGACTAAGAAGTGCGATATAAAATTTTGTATCTGTCTCGTCAGGTGCAACACCATAAAGTGGAGACTTCAACATTGCCTGGACGTTTGAAACATTCAAGTCAGGGTCATCCTTTGGAGGAGCAGTGAAGAAGAATTGGAAGGCATCTTCAAATTTATTGTCCTTGCTAGCCCAAAAAATCAGTTTGTCGCCAGCAAAAGACATGCAGTTCTTCTTCGATGCAAGCAGATAGTCAATTGCCGAAGTGAACTTGAAATCTGCCAAATCCGATATTGGAGCGTTATCTCCTTGAGACTTGCCATACGATTTAAACGCATTGCTGTTGAAACCGACAAGAACCGCACCTGAGGAAAGGGCTTTTTGACTCCTTATCTTGATTTTCTTGCTAATCCTTATGAGTGGAACGTTCTTATCGCCGGTTACCAGACAACGTCCACACTCCTTTCCTTCCATTGGCAAGTTGATTGCGCCTTCGCCGACAACAGATTCTTTCCCTTGTATTTTAAAGGCAAAAAGATTATTGCCCTTCTTTGTCGCTTCTTTAAAATGCGGCTCTTTCTTGACAAGCTGGAGATTGGAATCAAATTTATCATAGAAGAAACTGACGGAGTCTATACCCGTATCTTTATTATCTTTATTCAAGCTTGCCAGAAGCTTCACTCTTTGAGCAAATGCCTTCTGAGTAGAACGGTCTCTCGCATTGACGTTTTCTTCGTCAACCGGCCCAAATATATAGGATGCCTTGTCGTAAAGATTGTTAGGTACAATTGCCACG
>CAZUWO010000241.1:0-2156 GCA_964623995.1 uncultured Prevotella sp.
AAGAATGGCACTGTGGCTGTGCCTGGCAAGATTGACGACTTCGCCATCTACGCCATAGTGTATGAAGTAACAGCAGACGCGCCTTACATTGATGGCACCAACTCGCTCACATCTCCTAACATCGTGCTCAAAGCTGAGCTGAAGGCCTCCGACCATCAAGTAGGCGGTGATTGGGTTAAGTTCGACTTGCCTTTTGAGCCGCAAAATGGCAAGACCATTGACCAGCAGAAACTCATTGACGGACACTACAGCATAGCGATAATCTTAAGTTCAAGCGAAGGTGGTGCACGTTTCGAAGGTGCTGTAGGAAGCACCCTTTATGTTGACGAAATACACATCAACTATGAATAAAATGAAAAGCGCCATATTGCTTATTATTGCTGCCACAGCATTTTCTGTAAACATTGACGCTCATAGCGCCGACGTGGATTCACTGTATGTTCCTGACCGCGACAAGAACCTTGAGCTTATGACGTCGAAAGGATGGAAATGGCAGATAATCGCTGGGTTAAATATAGGTGGTGCAGCGCCACTCGGCATGCCACAAGAGGTAAGGAAAGTGCGCAGCTACAATCCTGACCTCAATGCATCTCTCGAAGGGAAGGTTACTAAATGGTGGGGGCTGGACCGCAGATGGGGCACATCAGTTGGCCTGAAGGTGGAAAACAAAGCCATGGAGATAGACGCCGACGTGAAGAGCTATCATACAGAGATTATCCGTGATGGCGATAGAGTCAGTGGTTATTGGACTGGATTTGTCAACATTAAATATTCCACGACGTTCTTTACAGTGCCTCTGACGGTGGACTACCGCATTAATTCTCGCTGGAAAGTGCACACGGGAGCTTTCATGTCGATACGCATGGATGGCGAATTCTCCGGATATGTCAAGGACGGATATCTGAGGTCTGGCGTCCCAACTGGTGAGAAGATTGTTTATAGTGATGGCCAGCAGGCCGCCTATGAGTTCAACGACAATCTGCGCCGCACGATGTGGGGTGTGGAAATGGGCGCCTCGTGGCTTGCTTACCGCCACTTCTCTGTCAATGCAGACCTGACTTACAGCTTCAACAACATCTTCACCAGTGGCTTCACCACAGTTAGGAACACACTGCATCCACTTTATTTAAATATCGGATTCGGCTACAGCTTCTGACGTTGGCGCGTCTGAGAGGTGCAACCTCAAAAGCGACAAACAGATAATTTTATGCGAGTGCAATGCCAAGCAGACGGTCTCTCGTACAGAAAGAGGCCAAAGCAAGGACTATATTAAAAAGTAAGATGTCACAAAAGTCTGTTTGGTATTGTCTCCTTACAATATTATTTGTCGCTGATTTTTTGTCTTGCCCGTTTTCTACCTTATTTGACTCATTCATCCATACTGGCTCTTCATTAGTTCAGGAATCTATCACCAAATAGGGCAGTATAATAAGGGCATTTAATAATTATTTACTGCGTTCCTAATAATTACATCCATATTTTAAATGTATACTTTCAGAGCGTTCCTTTGGTTGATGGCAATGAGAAATGGTCGACATCACGTCTTACGGCCATTTTGATGGCACGAGCTAAGGCCTTGAATATGCCTTCTATTTTGTGGTGTTCATTCTGTCCTTCTGCCTTTATATTAAGATTCATCATGGCTGCATCGCTCAGACTTTTGAAGAAATGCGGGAACATTTCCGTTGGCATATCACCTATTTTCTCGCGCTTGAAGTCTGTGTCCCATACTAGCCATGGCCGTCCACCAAAATCTATCGCCACCTGACACAGACAATCATCCATAGGCAAAGTAAAGCCATAACGTTCTATTCCGCGCTTGTCGCCAAGGGCTTTGAGTAGGCATTGGCCAAGGGTAATACCTGTATCTTCTATTGTATGGTGTTCATCCACTTTCAAATCGCCTTTTGCTTTCACTGTAAGATCTATCATTCCATGGCGTCCTATCTGATCGAGCATATGGTCGAAGAAGCCGAGGCCTGTTTGAATATCGGTATGGCCGTTACCGTCTATATTCATTTTAACGTATATATCTGTTTCACCAGTAACGCGATGAACCTCTGCAATGCGGTCGCCGGCAAACAAAAGTTCGGCTATCTTGGGCCAATCGATTCCATCTTGGCCCAGTATGAGTGAGCGGCATCCTAAATTATGGG
>CAZUWO010000242.1:0-2152 GCA_964623995.1 uncultured Prevotella sp.
ATGCCATCTTCTGTGTCGAAAGTAAGCGTAGTACGGAAGTTGCCGCAAACATAAAAGTTTCCATTCTCATCCTGAGTTACGCCACGTGTATATGACAACCATCCTGGATTATATTGGAGATTTTTAATTGGTGTAACATGCCAAAGCAGCAGTGCATTTTCAATTTTTCCATCCTTGTCTATATTTACAAGGATAGGCATGTAATATAAGTGCATAGTACCGTTTTCTTCTTTCCAAGTACCCTCAGTGGTCTTTAGTGTATAAGAAGTTCCTGCTGTACCATGAATGCGCATCAGCGTATCGCCTTTGCCCTGTGCCCAGTGACGGTAGTACATAACGAGCTTTGCGCCACCGTCTGCGGTGGGTATCACATGCGTATAGTTACTATTAGGCTCTCCACGGTCCGTCCACACATTCCACAGAATCTTGCCAGTCTTAGGGTCTATCTTCTGCAAGAGAGCGTTTTCTGCCGTCGACGTCCCGTCTGTGGTCTTATAGTCGTTACCGATGATTTCGTTGCCTTTGTCATCGAGGGCCTTCACTCCATCAATGTATAGATTGAGAAATCCTGAGATGTCCGGCGCGTTTCTATATCCGCATGCCACAGAAGCAGTACTTGAGCCGGAGCAGAACTGTGAAAGAACAAACACGTTGCCGTCGGTTGCCTTTGCCATGTCAAGGACGTTGTCGCCTGCAGCTGGCAGACCGTCAACAGTGTGGTTCCAAACATAAGTGTAGTTGTTATCAGCAGCCGTTGCCGATGTAACTAACATTATTGCTGCAAAAAAGGTAAATATATTCTTCATTGGTTATGAATGTTATTTATCATTTATTATTTTATCACAAACTTCTTCCCGTTACGTATATATAAGCCAGAAGGCAGTGTCTGAGGGTCATCTCCAACATACTGTCCACTTATAGAATAGATACGGTTGCTCCCATTAGATGACTTGTCGATTAAAATGTTGTTTATACCCGTTGCAGTGTTAAACGAGACCGACGAAACTGCAACTGCCCAGTTGACACAAGTGGCAGTCTTTTTACCTCCGAGGTAAGTTCCATATCCACTTTGGCTATTGCTTCTTCCAAAACGGTTTTGGAATATGATGCTATTATTTATTATTACAGGACCTGCAACTACGGCGATTGTGTTTTCACCGTCACGTTCCATCAATGTAGTAGGACCATTGTCAGTCAACGTTTTATTCTCTGAGTTTTCTGTGAAATCACTGATAATGGCACCTGCATTTTCTGTGTCGCCTGCAGAAGCCATATCATATCCCAAAGCCTTAATGTGTATTGTGTCATTTTCATTCGTGGTGAATACACCGACAGTTCGTGTAATCCCTTTTCCCATGCTTATTTGTCCTGCAGATTCTATAGTACCGTCTGAAGCTTTTGACTTTATCACGAAACCTGTATACTTTGTCGTAGAATTTAAAATATTATTATCTCCATCCTTTAAGCTTTCTTTGTTAAAAGCACCTGTTATATACAGGTTATCATCTATTGCCTGAATATTGACAGGTTGCAATTCTCCACTTTTAGAAGTACCATCTGATGGATAAAGTTTAGCATATTGAGGCGTAAGATTAGTGTCCCATGCAGCGATGAATGCACTAACACCAACATTAGGTGGAGTCAGGCTTGTTGAACCAATATTGAATGAGTTGCCGTTTCCTTTAGCCGTTCCAAAACCGTATATTTTGTTGTTGCCATATACTATCTTTTGCAGATAGGTCTGTGTAGCCGAACCGTTATCGGTGTAGAAAGCCTGATATTGACCAGATTTGTCAAATTTTGCAATGAACATTGCTCCATTCGTTTCAGAATCTTTTCCAGTCCATCCGTCTACATTGTGCGGTTCATACTCTTCCTCCATACCGTCTTCTGTATCAAACGTGAACTTTGAACGGAACATACCGCTGACATAAATGTTGCCGTTGTTGTCAAGCGTCATGCCGCTTGGATAAAATAGCCCGCTTGGGATGTTCGATTTGTCAGTAACTGCTGTGACATGCCACGCAAGCATATCCCATTCTATTTCGCCGCTTGCACTTACCTTGACAAATACGGGCAAATAATAATAATGTTTTGTGCCTTTACTGTCTTTCCATGTTCCCTCATCTGTCTTTATGGTACGTTCGCTGCC
>CAZUWO010000243.1:0-2150 GCA_964623995.1 uncultured Prevotella sp.
CCTTTATATCGGCTTCGGCCAGAAGTCCCATTGTGTCCTCGTAGAGTCGTCCTTTAGATTGGACTGCAATTCTCAACATGTATAATCCTTTTAATGCTTTATTACAATTCTGCAAAATTAGCTTTTTTGGCTTAAAATCCCAAAGTATAGTTGTTAAAAATGAAAATGTTTGAGTAATTTTGCCCACGTTTATGGGGCATTTGTTTTCCAAATATTGTTTGATGGCTATGATGTTCGCTCTTTTTGTGGCTTCTTGCGGGCAGCGACAGAAAGAAACTACGCCGTGGGGAACTACGGTGGGAGAGGAGGATTCTGCCACTGTGGCACCCGGTGGCATACCAACTCTGAATGATATTCAGGAAAACGGCGAGATGATTATGCTGACAGAAAGTGGCCCTGACACATATTATGATTACCATGGCCATGGCATGGGACTGCAATACTTGCTTCTCGAGCGCTTCGCCAGTGGTCTTGGCGTTACGCTTAGGGTGGAAGAGTGTCGCGATACTGCCGAGATGGTGAGGCGACTCAACGATGGTGAGGCTGACATAGTTGCCCTTCCGATGCCAAGAACCATGAAACTGCACGACAGAGTAAGGTTTTGTGGTGCCAAGGTGGGCAACGGACAGTGGATTGTAGCACGGGCTAACGAGCAGCTTGCCGATACTCTGAACCGCTGGTTCCGCCCCGAAATGATTGCTGAGGCGCACCGCAGGATAAACTTTATCTTCAGTGCGGCCAGCGTGCAGCGCCATGTTTATGCACCTGTTCTCAACAGAGCAAGAGGCGTTATCTCGAGATTTGACGATATTTTCAAGCGTGGTGCCTCTGCCGCAGGGCTAGACTGGAGACTCATAGCTGCCCAAAGCTATCAGGAAAGCTGCTTCGATCCGAACGCAACCTCATGGGCCGGAGCAAGGGGACTCATGCAAATAATGCCTCAAACAGCTGCCGATCTTGGCATAATGCCATCTGAACTCTCCAATCCGGAGGCCAATGTGATGGGCGGTTCACGCTATCTTGCCCAACTCGGAAGGCGCTTTGCCGATGTGGCAAACGGTGAAGAGCGCCTTAATTTTGCCCTTGCGAGCTACAATGGGGGCTACAATCATGTGCGTGATGCTATGGCTTTGGCCCGCAAGTATGGCCGAAACCAATACAGTTGGCGCGATGTGGCTTTCTTTATACTCAACCTTCAGTCGCCACGATTCTATAATGATCCGGTTGTTAAGTATGGTTACATGCGTGGAAGCGAGACGGTTGACTACGTTAACCGTGTCCGTCAGCGCTACGACAGCTACCGTGGCGTGTCGTCGGGAGGCAGTTATGGCTTCGGCATTGGCGGAATGGCGCAGACTCCTCACCGCTCTAAGCATGGCAATAAATACAGGTAAAAAAGGCTAAACCGCATGTTTATGACTCTTGAACCAATGCTTTCGTGTGAGTAAACCACTGATTTGGCGCATGGAAACCATTGCTTTTACATGGCAAAAGGAGTTGATGAGCCGCCAGAAGCAAGCTTATATTCGCAAAGGTTTACGTTTATTTCACATTCTTTTTTGACTATCGTATTGGAATATTGATTATCTTTGCAATCGTAAAAAGAAAAAAACATAAATCACTATTCAAATCATGGCACAATTAAAAGCTTTGAACAAGCACACGGCTCCTAAGAGTGTGATGCCTGAAAGAATCATTCAGTTCGGCGAAGGCAACTTCCTCCGCGCGTTTGTTGACTGGATTATCTACAACATGGATCAGAAAACAAATTTCAATTCCAGTGTTGTCATCGTTCAGCCACTTGCTAAGGGAATGGTAGACTGGCTCAATGGCCAGGATTGCCTGTATCATGTCAACCTTCAGGGCAAGGAGAATGGCCAGCCTGTAAACACTCTTACCCGCATCGATGTGGTAAGTCGTGCTCTCAATCCATATTCACAGAATCAGGCTTTCATGGCTTTGGCAGAGCAGCCTGAGATGCGTTTCATAATTTCTAACACAACAGAAGCCGGTATAGCTTTTGATCCTGAATGCAAGTTTACCGACAAACCAGCTTCAAGTTATCCTGGCAAGCTCGTTCAGTTGCTCTTCCACCCGCAGGGTCTGAGATCAAGGAGACCGGGAAGACCCGGCTTCAGTGCAAGGTCCTA
>CAZUWO010000244.1:0-2137 GCA_964623995.1 uncultured Prevotella sp.
CTCTCTGCCGGCGAATATGCCATCAGCCATTCTCCTGACTACAGGAATGCATATCGTCCTCACTACCGAATAATAAGCAGGGAGATATTTGACCGAGAGCTGCTCCCGCTATTTACAAAGCGGCAAAATTGATACGCGTCGTAATTAAAAAAAGAAGCAGCTGATAAACTCTGCTTGTCTCTATCTACAGCTATGATAGAAATATAGAGCTCCTTCACTGCTCTTTTGGTGAAATAAAAAAATATGAGTCGATTTTTAAATGATGAGTATTTTTTGTTACCTTTGCAGTAACAAAGGTTATAACTAAGAATGACAGACGGATATTCAAAAATACCAGCTAAAGAGAGATTGTATGCTCTTAAAGCCTTAATGCCAGAGATATTCGATGAGGACAAGATAGATTGGGAGAAACTGAAGGCCACACTTGGAGAGGATGTTTCTTTCCACGATGAACGCTATGTGCTTTCGTGGGCAGGCAAAAGTGATGCATTCCGTACGTTGCAACAACCTACATCTGCAACTCTTGTTCCATCTCGCGAAGAATCTGTGGACTTCGACAAAACCCATAATATTTTTATAGAGGGTGACAACTTAGATGCTTTGAAAATATTGCAACGCAGCTACTTCAGAAAAGTGAAGATGATTTACATTGATCCTCCTTATAATACAGGTGGTGACTCTTTTGTCTATGCAGATGACTTTTCTGAAAACAGGGAGGACTATTTGCGTCGTATCGGTGAAAAAGACAAGAATGGATTGCTCACGGCAAGTGGTGAGTTCAAAGCCAATGGAAAGGATAAAGGACATTATCATAGTAATTGGCTCAATATGATGATGCCGCTGATGTACTTAGCCAAAAGTTTGATGAAGGATGATGGCGTAATCTTTGTCTCTATAGATGACAACGAAGTATATAATCTGCGGATGCTTATGAATGAAGTATTCGGGGAAGAGAATTTCGTGGCTCAGTTTATTTGGGAAAAACGACTGAACAGAGAAAACCGCAAGGAAGTTTCTGTAAGGCATGATTATATTCTCTGCTATTCAAAATATACTGTCGAAGGCATTAAAAGAATTGCACAGTTACCAATGAATGCCAAAGCTTTAGCTAACTATGGCAATCCTGATAATGACCCAAGAGGATTGTGGAAGTCTGACCCGGCACATGCACAAGCAGGTCATGGTACAAAATCACAATTCTATACCCTAATTGCACCAAATGGGAAAAAACATGAATTACCAAGCGGCAGATGCTGGCTTTACACAGAGGAAGAAATGAAAAGAGCTATTGCAGAAAATCGTATTTGGTTTGGTAAAGATGGAAACGGTGTGCCACGTGTAAAAACTTATCTTAACTCAAAAGAACGTGGATTGACGCCAGAAACCATGATATTTAACAAAGATATTTTGATGGCAGAAGATGCATCTACTAATGAGAAAGCAAAGAATGACTTGAAAGATTTATTCGATGGTGTCGCTGTCTTTGATACACCAAAACCTATTGAGTTGATAAAACTGCTATTGAAGATCTCTACAACAGGGAATGATGTAGTATTGGATTTCTTCGCAGGCTGCGGCTCCACAGGTCATGCTGTAATGTCTCAGAATTTGGAAGATGGAAACGACAGAAGGTTTATTTGTGTACAAATAGATGAGGCTTATGGCAAGGATAGTGAAGCTTATAAGGCTGGTTATAAAAACATTCCACAAGTATTAATGGAGCGTCTCCGCCGTGCAGGGAATCTTGTAAAGGAAGAAGCCGAGAAAAAGATTGCAGAAGAGAAGGAACAGCTTTCTTTTGGTGACTCACCTAAGACTGAAATTCCTGATACAGGCTTCAAAGTATTTAAAGTGGCAAAGAGCAACTTCAAGCAGTGGCAGCACATAAAAGGAACTGAAAAAGAGCAATGGCAGAAACAGTTGTTGAACTTCACAGAATCGTTGACTGCTGATGCTAAAAACGAGAATGTGGTCTATGAACTCATGCTTAAGAATGGTGTGGATCTCAATGCGTCTATCAAACATGAGGGGAACGTGTATCTTGTTGATGGCAAGCGACTGTGTCTTATGCTTGAAAAAGCAGACCAGCAAACAGTGGACAATGTATTAAATATTATGCCTAACAAGGTTATTGCTT
>CAZUWO010000245.1:0-2108 GCA_964623995.1 uncultured Prevotella sp.
GAGCAGACGATGAGGAAATACCCGGTAGGAATACAGACTTTCGAAAGGATTATCAAGGAAGGATATATCTATATTGATAAGACTGATTTGGTATGGGAGTTGGTGCATTTCGCAACTTTCATATTTATGAGTAGACCCCGCAGGTTCGGCAAATCCTTGCTGACTTCTACTATGGAGTCTTATTTCAAAGGAGACAAAGAGCTTTTCAAAGGTTTGAAGATTGAAGCTATTGAAAAGGAGTGGAAGCAATATCCTGTGATTCATTTGGACCTTAGTATAGTTAAAGGTAAGGCAAATGCTACCGAGCTTCGTCGTTCTCTAAACCTAATGCTTAGCAGGCTTGATTGCTATGATGAAAATTCTGAAGAGGTGACTCCTGGGGAAAAACTTGATGGGATGATTAATCGGTTGCATAAGCAATCTGGCCGTCAGGTAGTCATCTTAATTGACGAATATGACGCTCCATTGCTTGATGTTCTTCATGATAGGGCAACACTTGATGGCATGCGTAATGTCATGCAGGAATTCTACCAACCATTAAAGGCTAATGAGGCTATCATTAAATTCTGCTTTGTAACTGGTATTACTAAATTCTCTCAACTGAGCATTTTCTCTACAATAAACAACATCAAGAACGTTTCGCTTCTTCCACGTTTTTCCGCAATATGTGGATTTACAGAGGAAGAAGTCCAGGCGGTGTTTGCTGAGGACATCAAGAGTATGGCGGATGTTTACAGAGCTTCAGCAGAGGAGATGTACCAGATGATAAAGAATAAGTACGATGGTTATCACTTTGCCGGTGATTCTCCTTCGGTCTTCAACCCATTCAGTCTGATAAACGCCTTAGGCGACCAGCGGTTGAACAGCTATTGGTTTGCATCCGGCACACCTACATTCTTAATCCGTCAGATGCAGCACTTTCATACGGACATAACCTCTTTGGACCATTTGGAAGTGCCGTCTTCGGCCTTCGACCAGCCGACAGAGAACATGGAGGATGCTTTGCCATTGCTCTACCAAACGGGTTACCTTACTATCAAAGATTACGATTTGTTTACAGACATCTATACCCTTTCCATTCCTAATCAAGAAGTGCGTGTCGGCTATACACAGGGATTGTTACCGGCGTACGTAGGGCTTCGCAGTACGGACGTGCAGATGGGGTTTGCTATAAAGTTTTGGCAGGCATTGCGTAAAGATGACACAAACCTTGCCATGCAGCATATGCAAGCTTACCTTGCGGGCATACCGTATGTCGAGGGCTTTAAAAAGAAACTCGCGGAAGCAGCCACTAAGGAGGGCTTCTGCGAGTACACCTTTTATCTAATATTCTCAATGCTAAATGTATATGTGCGCACTCAGGTGAAGGTTGCCAACGGACGCACAGATATTGTGGTAATGATGCCAGACACAATCTACGTTATGGAACTGAAGATTGATGACTCAGCACAGAAGGCATTAGAGCAAATCAACGAAAAAGGCTATGCTGCTCCGTATCTCACAGATGGACGTAATGTCGTAAAAGTCGGCGTGCGTTTCAATACAGAGAAGCATACTGTGGATGAGTGGGTGATAGCGTAAATTAGAATTTTAGACTGAACATTAATGTCACGTCATAGCTGAAGCTCACGGTCTTGTCATTGACAGTACGAAGCAAGACATTCCTTGCCGGTTTTGGCTTTAATGAAAATAAGGACAATCTGCCCCGTCTGTCAATAAGGCTACTTAAAAAATGTCAGCCTGTAAACTAAAAGTCATAGAGACCCCGTTTGTGAACAGCGAATTTAGAAAGAAGAAGGGTTATGGCAGCAAATACGCCAACCATGAACTAAACTGTAATTGTTAATCAATCAAGTAGTTAGTTAAAAGAAGAAAAACGGATGGCTCTTTGACTTATTCTTTACGGCGTAAAGGCATCGTGTTTACGCCGTAAAGAACAGTTATTGCCGCCGCAAATGTGTGACGTTTACGGCGTACAAGTGAGACAAAGGCGCCGTACAAGCGAATCATGTGCGGCGATTGTACCAATCACAGCCGCCTTTGATGCTTTTTACACGCTCTGGAATGAAAATTTCAGTTGTAAAGCCTTTTTACTTTTTGTAAATTTG
>CAZUWO010000246.1:0-2098 GCA_964623995.1 uncultured Prevotella sp.
TACTCGAAAGTGAGTTCACTATTCCTTGCGGATACCCCAGTAACATTTGGCTGCACGAAAACGGTGATTGACACATAGTCATTGGGCAGTTCATTAGGAATGACGTTGATAAAACTTGTGCCTGGCTTCATTGCGATGATTGACTGGTCGCTGTTGTACTGCAAGGCATTGGCTGTATCGTTATTGACGACATATTTCACGCTGGTGTCGACCCATTCTGAAGGAGTGAAGGTTACGCCATGAGACAACAGATCGGCCACATTATCGCCTACGAAGACGTGATAAGTCCACAGTGTGGGTCCTATCTTTTCCAGCCGGTTCATTACTGTCAGCTCCATCTGTACGCTCACGCTCTCACCGTTAAGGGTAAGGGTGTAATGGCCGGGTTTGACTGGCTTATAGTGTTCACCATAATTGGCGTCGACATAATAGGTCATTGCCGTCGGGTCGCTGCAAGTCCATATCAGTTTCTCGTTGGCGTCAGCAGGGGTCTTGATGTAGCAGTTCTGCAGAATGTCGGTAAGCGTGGTAGAGTCGTTAACGTAGACTGTGTCGCCCTTCAGGTATTCGTCCTTAAGCTTGAGATCGGTTAGAGGCTGTATCACCTCCACATCGGTATAATAGCGGTCGCCCTCTGTCATGATGGGCCGCAGTGAGCTATATCCAAGATAGGCGGAATATTCTGTAGGGGCAAGACCCGTGAGCACGTCGTTTTCCACATTAATATAAGAAGACGAGTTGGAGAAATCCCACTCGATGTTTATCGGGCGGTTGGCATTCTCGGGCGTCCATTTGAACCGTTCCATGAGGTTGATGGTCTTACCGACCTTAACCGAAAGTTTCTCAGGGAAGGAGAAAGATTCCGGCTCCACGAAGACGAGTGTGAAAAGGTCTGACAGCGTGCCGACGGTTGCCTCGTTGGTGTAAGTCAGAGAATTAGTGGCAGTCAGGTTGTACTCGATACAACTGTAGGAGTCGGCTCCATGCAAATAGCGGAAGGTTACAGTCTTTCCGTTGTCGTCGGCTGTACCCTTGATACGCAATGTAAAGTAGAAGATGGCACCGGCGTCTGTTTGGGCAAACGTGGCCTGTGCCACACCGCGGCACTCACCGTCGATGAAGGCACCGAGCCAATCCACGCCTGTGGTAAGTGATAGCGCCGAACCATTGTTGTCGACAAGACCTACATGGACAACATTCTCTGTGCCGGAGAAATTGTCGCCCACATAGTTCCAACTCTGGGGTTGGCCATGCGCACACAGGGCTACGCCAATTAGGGTGAATAAGGATAAAAGAATTTTTTGCATAATAATTTTAAGTTAAAATTAATGTATCAATCGTAGAAATGCCTTCAAATATAGGATGGGTTCAAAGCCCGCCATGCAGTGAATGGTGCATGGAGCATGAATAGCATCGTGAGCAGAAGAGCTGGCTGTAAGCTTTGCTGCATGCGATTGTGAGTATAGTTCGTTCTCATGTCGAATAACTTTAATAATGCAGTCGTTTTTTTCTGCCACAAAGTTAGTGTCAAGATGAACAAAGTGTCCTTGCGAATTTTTTCAAAGTTCTTGCAAAAACTTATAAAATGCATTTTCACAATCTTGCAAAATTTTACAAGAAAGGCTCGTAGATGCCTATAAACACAGACATTGTCGGTGACATATTTACAGAAATTAACGGTTAATAGATAATAAGTAATTATTCGGTTTTCATGTTGCTTTTGGCGAAAACAATCGGGTAATGGTCATTCATCCACCTTATTCTACCATTCGTCGGAAACTTGTTCATGTGGCCATCCTAATGTAATAACTTTGCACTGTCGTTACTTATAGATTATCAAGGAATGAGAAAAATATCACTATTGCTGAGCATGCTTTTCCCCTTACTCTGTGTTTACTGTCAGGAAGTGGAGTTGTCGGCATTTAATTTGTCGTCTTCCATGCTGAAGGATAAGGCCGGAAGCGAGTACGGTAAAGGGGAATTGCAGAAATATTCTGTAAAAATGATTGTCCCGTTGTCCACAAATAAGGATAACTTTGGCCGTCCTATAAGCTTGGCACTGTCAGCTACCGGCAACTTAGTAGTGCTCGATAGCGAG
>CAZUWO010000247.1:0-2088 GCA_964623995.1 uncultured Prevotella sp.
CCGTCAGTATACTTCTCTGAGTCATTGTTTTTAAGGCTGAAAACGTCCAGAGCGGGAGTGGCTTTCTTAATGTTGATGGTGTAGTCCGTGGTATACGGAGCGTTGCTATATTGGTCGGCATACTCCGGAAGTGGCGTAACCGTCAACCTGACCGTAACTTCTCCAGTTTTGCCACCCACAAAAGTAAGGCCATCGTCCACCTTTACTTTCGTGCCTGTTGTCGGGTCGGTGGAGTAGATCAGGCCGGAAGCCTCAGACTTTTCTCCCTCTATTATTTTGCCATCAGTGCCCACCACGTTGTACTGGCGTGTGAACTGATAGACCAGATTGGTGTTTCCATCAACGTCGATGGTAAGTTGCGGAGCCTCGAATACAGCTCCGTAGACCTCATAATCATAGCTATTTTGCGACAGGCTCAGATTTGCGGTCTTCTTTTCCTGCGCCCAAGAGCCCTGCGCAAAAGCAAAGAGAGCCACCAACAGCATAAGGTAGGCCTTTGCAGTGTTTCTCATTCTCTGATTCATAGTGTTGAAATGGTTTGTTTAAGGTAATCCTTTTTGTTTACTTTTTCTTATTTTTATACATTCTTTAGGGTACAATGAGAGAATGGCATAGGCGGAATCCCCATAGGAGACGTCCACATAGGCTTAACCGTAAGGCACACTTCAGTCGTTCGGCCATTACCCTCAAAGGTGCAAAGGCCTATCCGTCCTTATACAGTACATACTTGTTGTTATAACATTCTTTCATACACAAACTCTTTATTGTTAGTTGTTTGTTAATTCATTTTACCACATCCTGAGGATATAAAGAAAAGGAATGCCTGCCCTCACGGGTGGACATTCCTCGGAAAATGTATATGAATAATATAAAATATCGCAACAATTTCGTCTTCGTGTCCGCAAGAAGATGGCAGATAGATACAAAAAAAGCGTGAACTGAACTTATGCCCGTTCTACGCTCTGAGGCTTCTCGCATTGCCCGATACTCCAGAACAAGCAACTAAGAAGCCCACGCCGATATGTAAGAGAGCCACCATGGGCGCATCATTGCTGTTAACAAGATACGCCGATGGCTTCGTGGATACATATCCAATGGACATCTACTGTTGCCTCATTCTTGACAGTATGCGTTGAAATTTTTGCGAGAATTTCAGAGCATCAAGAACAAGGCGTTAAGTAAACGCCTTAATCGTAAAAATCAACGTCTCCACTTTTAAGCGTTCATCTCTAATGTCCGCCCCCTCTATTACAGGTTTTCGGTGGGTAGTATCCACTCTCTTTTCACCTATCTATCGGTGTGGAAAACATTGCAAATGTATATCATTTTTTTGAGTAAAGCAATAAATAGGTATTTTTAACCGTAATAATTATAATTTATTAACATTGCTATATTGTTTTGGTATTGCTCATCTATGCATCAATGGAGTTCATCATTAACAATGGATTGTAATGCATGTGTGCGAAAACGCCTTTCTTTCTGCCGTTCTGTGTAGGTGGCTTTGGCCGTTGCTGCCATGCTTTTCTCCGCCACGTGTTCATGGTGCTGCTGAGCCGTGTCGACGGCATGGCGTCTGCGAGGCTGTGGCTTTTCGGTGTCTGTGTTGCGGCTTGGCCTGTAAGCGGCTGTGTGTTGTCGTGCTCGTGCCGGTGTTTTTGTGGGCTTGAGCCAGTGTGTTTCGGTGCTTATGTCGGCGGTTAGGCTGTCTGTAGGCAGTGCTTTCGCTAACGTCCCTCAATTGTTGTCCGTATGGTCTTCAATTGTTGTCCTTTTGGTTCACAATTGATGTCCCAATGGTCCTCAATTGAAGTCCCTCGCCCTTTAGAGCGTTAGCCGTTAGCATTTGCGGTGTTATGTGGCTGTGGCAGCTGGGCGACTCCTCCGGAGTCGGGGTGGGAGGGATATTCCGAATCCGCAGGTCGGGACGACCTGCGGTTATTATACGGTGATGCCTCTGGCATCAATGTCTCAGGTGATGTTGGCAATTTCAGCGGCGACCCTGCCTGGGTCGATGTAGTGGGAGGGTATTTTTCACCCCACGTCAGCCCTGCGTGCATGACGTGGGGTTACTACAGCGGTGAGCCCGCT
>CAZUWO010000248.1:0-2016 GCA_964623995.1 uncultured Prevotella sp.
GCAAGGGCAGCAATAGTGTTCAGACTGTTAAAGAGAAAGTGCGGATTGATTTGCTCTTTGAGTCTGCGAAAATGGTATTCGGCCAATGACTTCTCCATTTCGGCAAGCCGTTTGGTTGTTTCCACCTGCTCGCGGTAATAGAAGCAGAGCTCTATAACCATAGTCATTATCAGATTCCATAATAGGGCAGGGAGCAAGCTTGTGGTTAATGAAGCCTCATAGTTGAAAAAATCAGAGGATACTGAATGCGCAATAACTATTCCTATAGTGATAAACAGTGTTGTCAACACTGCGTCAGCTGCAATACGTTGGCCCTGATGACTAACTCGCTTATGTATGAAATTGATTATAAGATAATCGATAAAGACTACTAAAAGCCCAAGTGGAATGTAGAGAACCAGCATGAACACCAACTTGTTTGCCACGATATTGCCATGCGCAGCAAGCAACGAGAAAGTGCAGATGCACATCAGAACAGTTACTACGGTAAGAAAAGCTATCAGTGCTCTTATGTTTTTATCCTTCATTGCGCTTTATAATGTTTGACCATCAAGCCATCTGACGAAGTCGGCTACGCGACTACGGCTAACCGTTGCCTCGTGTGGACATTCCGGTTCAAGGTATACCTTCATTCTTCCACCAAAAAGACGGGTGCTTTTAGTTATGCTACTGATGTTTACTATAAGCCGGCGGGAAATGCGGAAGAATGACTTCGGGGAAAGCAAACCGTCGAGTTCCTCAAGTGTATAATCAATAATGTACCTGTGGCCGTTGGCAAGATGAGCAAACGTATATTTGTCTTCGCTGTAGAAAAAAGCTATACTTTCGGTGCTGATAGGGAAGAGTGAGTCGCCCTTATGGATAAGAAATCTGAATTTAGGCTGACCTTCGGCCGCGAGAGAAGCCTGTAAGCGACGGCTAAGTTCACCGGCAGAGCTTACCGCTTGCAGTTTCTCTGCCTTCTCTATGGCTGCTTTAAGCTCATCTTCCTCTATGGGTTTCAGCAGATAGTCTATGCTATTGAGCTTGAAAGCACGTATGGCGTATTCATCGTATGCAGTGGTAAAGATGATAAGAGCCGACACTGACACTCGCTCAAAGACATCGAAGCAGGTTCCATCATTGAGCTGAATATCGGCTATTATGAGGTCTATGCCTTTCTGTTGAGACAGCATCAGTACGCTTTGCTCTACGCCAGCGCTCCATCCGGCAAGTTCCATGTCAGGCCGTATTGAGTGCATCATGCGGTTTATCTCATCGTAAGCAAACCTCTCATCTTCAATGATTACATATCTTTTCATGTGGGTAAAGTTACAAATTATATTTCAAAGTCCTACATGAAGTGTAGCATTTAACAGCAGAGATGGCTTAAAACGCCGTTTCTCATCTTCGTTTCTATGCTCAAAGAGGCTGCCAATCTTGCGCTTTCTTATTGAGGATGAGCGGAGAAAGTTGCTTCCTGTGCCAACTGACAACCAACTCTTACGGGCAAAATGATATTCCATTTGCACGTAAGACCGCATCATCACAGTCGTGTATAGACGGGTAGAACCTTCATAATCTATTACTGCCGACATACCATCCATTTCCAAGGCGGTGAATTTAAGTCTGAAAGCGTCGGATATATTAATGCCTCCTGACAGTTTCATACCGTTCATCATGCTCACATCAATGAAATATCTGCCCTGCTTATTCCATTTAAGATAACCCACAGGCAACAGCAACGGCATGCCATAGGAATTGGTAAGGGCGGCACCAATGCCGATATCAATACCTGGTAACCAATGATAAGCAAATACTGCCGCACCATTTACAAGCACAGAACTCCAGCATATATGGTCTGGTTCTGCATAAACGCCTACGCCTATTGAATTTATGAGATACCATTTCAGCGACAGATGGCTTATGTGAGAAACATTAGCGCTTGCGTTTATAATTCTTTCAGGGTTCAGTTTCTTTGCCTTTCCCTCGCTATCGAGCACTCCTAAGTTGCCGGTTGCTGACAGTGCCCAGGTT
>CAZUWO010000249.1:0-1979 GCA_964623995.1 uncultured Prevotella sp.
TTGCCTTGGCTTGCAAAACAATATTCGCAGCTTAGGTTACAGGTGTGAGCCACATGCAGGCAGAGTGCTTTTATTTCGGTATGTCGATTTTTTAGATCGAATGCTTTGTTTTGATATGTGTCATCGGTAAAGAGTTTACCTGAATCTTCAAGTTCTTTTATGTCGTTTATGCATTCGATAATATCATCTTCGGTGATATCGGGGTATTTAGTATGTATTTTTTTTATTATATCTTCCGTAGAGGAATTTTTAAATAGCTCAATTATGTCATATGCAACATCGTCCACAACATGCACAGAACCGCTGAATACATCAAGGACGATATTGTAGCCGTTAAGCTTATATTGGTGTATCATAAGTATCTCCTTCAAATAAAATGCCACTTCCTCTTAATGAGCAAGCGGCAATTTAGCAGACTAAAAAATTAGTTCTCTTTGCTTTCACACTGCTGGTTTGCAACACCGCATGATGTTTTGCATGCTGACTGGCATGATGTCTGGCATTCGCCGCAACCGCCGTTTTCCAAGCTCTGTGAAAGATTGCGTGTGTCGAGTGTCTGTATTCTCTTCATAAGGAAATCCTCCGTAATTTATTTGTTTATCCTTGATATTTTACCATTATTAGCTCACCGTGTCAATCAAAGAGCCGATAATAAACAAATTTAGTACTAAAGAGCGATTTTTGTTGAATGTAATTTAGTATAAGTTTCCTTTGCTCTACAAAGCCAAAAGGCTCCATTCCAAATCGGCGGCTAAAAAGAAACGCAGTTCAGCGGGTATTTCCCATTCGGTATCTTCCATGAGTTCTCTGACGATACCGTCCAAATATTCCTTGTTATCCATATATACAACCTCTTTCATTATTTTCTTGAGTATTCATGTGCGAAGTTAAATGCTTCTATGAGCGTTTCGTTTACATCGCCCGGTGATATCCATGTTTTATCGGTGGTGAGTAAGAATGCTCCACCCGGTGCACAAGTATCGATAACTCGTTTTACATCATCTTTGATTTGATCGAAAGATTTAAGACGAATATCGGCACTTCTTAATCCGCCGCATAAAATCTGATGTTCACCGAGAGTTTCATGAGCTTTGATGAAATCATCATCATCCACATGTAAAATGCAGCAGTCTTTCGGAAGCTCCAAGAAATGGTGCCAAATTTTTTCCCAACGGCCTTCCATAACGATATATGCTTTGCTGCCTGCATCTGCCATACGCATTATTTGTTGTTTCTGATGAGGCCAGAATAATTCATCAAACTGCTTTGTGCTTAAATAAGCTGGAATATGACAGCACTGGAATGCAAAGGTTTCGGGTGAAGATACCGGCATATTCATTTTAGGCATACAACGAACTTCCCATAATTTATCGATTGCTTCTCTTACATTATTCGGCTGACGGCGTAAATCCGTAAGTGTTCCGCTGAAACCACGGAAATAATCAAAAATAATATCCAAAGGAGTTTCAATACGCTCCTGCATATTAAGGAGGCTTGCAACACCGTAATTATCCATAAGCATTTGGTTTAAAACAGATGTGATTTGCACAAATCCGAGAACTCTGTCTTCCGTATAGATTTTCAGTGAATTTTTTGCACCTTCTCTATCGGTAAACAAAGTGGGATATTTTCTGGGTAATAATTCCTGAGTAACGAATTTATCGGGATTCTCGATAAGAGATGGATATTCATCGCTTTTCATCGGAGCAAGCTGTATGTGTTCGGCAGTATTTCCGTCAGGACCGAATTTGTTTTCTACGGTGTCGAATGCTTGAGTGATCTTATGCGTAAATGAGCTGCCGAAAATGGTTGCACCGTCCACCCACATTTCATTGAATACATCTAAGAGTGCGGTTGAGTATGCTACGGGATCACCCATTAAATCAACGGCTCTTAGACCTTTGTATGCTAATGTACCCGTAGTCGCATTTATCATATTGGGTACATAATCGGGTTCTTCTCTGTGCAGAGCTTTTTGC
>CAZUWO010000250.1:0-1973 GCA_964623995.1 uncultured Prevotella sp.
TCATCTTAGCAATAGCTTGCACAGTGATGTCGTAGTAGCGGTAGTCGATGTGCTTCGTGCCGCTGCCTGTGGGCATGATGTTGAATGTGGGCTGGTCGGCTGTGTACACGTATACAGTCTTTGGGTCACTTTGCTTAGTAGTCCCTTCTGCGTCTTTGAGTTCAAGTGTAAGTATGTCAGAGCTAATGCCTGCACTAATTTTGCTAAACTTATTATATTCCAGATAATTGGGATTGCCCTCAACAACTGCCCAATCAAAACTTGTAATGTTGGTAAAGTCTAGTTTGTTTTCACCTGCCACTTTTGCATGTACGCGTGCCTTTGCAAATTTATCATGCTCAGCATTGAGTAGGACATCAATATCTCCGCCCTTGTCGGCTGCACTGCCTACAAGGAAATAGTTGGAGTGTCCGTCGTTTTCTTTTGTACCATCAGTGTACCACATTGTACGTTGCTCGTTATGAGCATCGTCGAATGCTATTTTGCATGTTTCCCAATTTTTGTCAGGTACAATGACGTATGCAGTCTGTGAGTCGTTGGTAGCCATCACGAAATTCTCGGCTGTGACTGTAGTCTTGCCTGTTACCTCTCCATTATCATCAAGACATCCTACGCTGAGCTTTTGCACCTCCGGGTCAAGGGGCATAAGCTGCAGGTTTACGTTGTACAAAGCCTTGCCGCCTTTCAAATTGCTGATGTTGAAATGTATGGCATCGTTGTTGAAGCCTGTAAGCTTAACCGTTGCTTTGTTTTCGTTTGCAGTCAAGATGTTTTCTTGTGGCTCAGTTTTACCATCTCTGCCATATACAGTGGTTGTGAAGCCAGGCTCTTCTGTAGAAACTATTTCTTCAGAAACCATTTCTTCGTAAAACTTAATGGAGGAGCCTGTTGTATTGGCTTCCCAACCGCTATTGTATGCGAGATAATAATTTGTATAATCTGCGTTCTGTAACTTTGAGTTATTATATTTCCAATTTTGGGCTGAGCTTGTACTTGTACTTGCTTTTAGTGTATAAGTATACCACCAACTCCCAGTCCTTTCTATATATAAATAGCTGCTTCCACTCTTAATGGTATAGCCATCATCGCTACTTGTAAACGTCCACTTGGTCGCCTTTGATTGGTCTGTGGTATTGCCCAGTGTAGAACTACTTAAGGTAAGGTAGTTCGTGCCGTCACTGATTAGGTATTCTTTACCACTCTCAATAGATGTCACTTCTTTATATGTGGAGCTGGTGCCTTGGCTAAGGAAGTTTACGGTAGCTCCAATGATGCGGAACTTTGCAGGAGCCTCAATGTAATAGTCTCCTTCTGTTGCAGCAACGAAATATTGGTCGTCGCTAACCTTTACTATTTCTTGTTCTTGTGTTGGTATTTGGGTTGGTGTTGATCCATTGCTTCCTACCCACACTGGCACTTGCTGGGTGTCAGTTATGCCATACCTGTAAAAAGACCAGACGCTATGATCACTTTCTGTAAATTTACCAAGGTTTATGTCACCTGTATGTATAGAATCAGTGCCTTCTGCACTTGGCATTTGCTGCGTGAAAGGCTGGTCTATTGCGTATGTTATTTTTAGTGAATTTAGTAGAACAAAGCTGGGAGTTGCATCCAAAGTGAAATATATAATGTTAGTTGGCTGACTTTTTATAATTTCAAATATAGAATTTTGTTTACTTATAGTCAATGAATTTGAAGTTGACAGAGGCTCTCCATTATCATCGAATGTGACTTCTTTAAATGTAGCACTATTCCACTGATTAGTAAAAGTAGAACTAGAACCTTCGAAAGCAATGTCACTGTTGTCTGTATCTACATCAATAAGAACTCTCATTATGCGGTAACCTTTTGGTGCTACTATAGCATAATAAGCAGGAGCTGATGTAGTTATACCGTTAACTGTACTTTCTGTAGGTATTCCTAATGCTATTTTATCGTCTGTTTTTGTAAACAGAATATTGTTTGCTGTGTTA
>CAZUWO010000251.1:0-1563 GCA_964623995.1 uncultured Prevotella sp.
TAAACAGGAGCGTCCTTCCCGTTCTCAACAGTCTTCACGCCATTGATGCCAGTAGAGGCATCTTCATAAACATAGAGACATGGCATTACCGCATTATCTTGAGCTTCAGTCCACATACCAAAAGTAGTATATGTACCTTGCCCAAATTGGATATAATAGTCATTCATCGTAATTTTAAAAGTCCCATCACTTTGAGCTTCTATTGTCCATTCTTCTGATGAAGTAGTACTGGTATTAAATGAATTATAAGTGCCACTTTGTACATAATACAGTCCATTCTTAGAATCCTTAATAGAATAAGCATTTCCTACAGCAGTAAGAACAAAACTGTCATCATACTTCTGATTAATTTCCAGTTCGTCGGGCGTTCCTTCAACCTTACCAGACTGCAAATAGCCATAAGGAGTTGGCCTATCAGCTGATGAATTCAAAGGATATGCATAGTAGGTATCCCCACCACGTTGTGCTGCAATGATATATTTCTTACCGCTTTCTATGCTTGTTACCTTCTTATAAATGTTTACATTATAAACCTCAATAGTACAAGTAGCTGTACCTGCTGAGTATGTATCATTCTCTGCTGATGTTGCTGTTATGATAGCAGTTCCAGCTTCTGTGCCAAGTGATATAACGCCTTCACTATTTACTGATGCCACAGCCTCATTATCCGACTGGAACGTAACATTAGCCGTTGTTGCTTTGCTAAATGTAGGAGCAGTAAAGCCATCGCCTTTCTTTAAACTTACAGAAGACTCACTCCACCTAAGATCAGCATCCTTCTTGATATTACCAGTACTCGACTGATAAGTAACTACAATCTTTTTAAAGCGGGCATTTGCCGATGCTGTCAAGTCAATACTTTGTGCAGGTGTTGGCACTGTCCATTCGTCACTCGTTAAGGCAGCACCGTTATATTGAAGTTTAGTAGCATTATAATTTTTACCCGTAGGGGTAAATACTACTTTTGTCACTATATATCCATCTTCAGCCTTGATGTTCAGGGCTGTGTTGATATACATGCGAAGACTCCCATCCTTATTCAAAGCTGGAATGTTGCCGTAAGAGTTTGTGCCCTTAGAAAACGTCAATGTAATTTTGTCTTGCGTGAACACATTGTCTGTCTTAAGACCTGTTTGAGTGGTAGAGTTGGTTGACCAGTCAAACGTTGCTTCTTCAGCATAGCTCACAGTGCTGAGCATAGCCACTAACAACATGAGTGAATAGCGTAAAACTTTGTTCATAAGCATAATGTTTTTTAGTTATTAATATATGTGCTTTTATTCGGTTCGAAATCTGTTGGCAAAGATAATAAATATATCCCTAAGTCACAACGATTTGGCGTTAAAATATCATGAAAAAGTCAGCCTTTGCCTATAATTCTGCAGTAGACAGTTCCTTCGCCGGCATAGCCACCATGAGTGCAGTCCTTCAATATGCACGCCACACGGTCAACGTCTGCAAGGATTGGCAACCACGCTCCACCCCCACTTTTCCTAAACGAAAACAGGCAGAAAGTGTACGGCTTCCTGCCAAAATGCACATTACCCCCCCCCTAAAGGAGGA
>CAZUWO010000251.1:1573-1923 GCA_964623995.1 uncultured Prevotella sp.
GAAATCATACAAAATTGACACTAATTTAGACTTAAAAATATTAGAAAATAAGCAAATTTGCCGCAAAAATAACGAATTAGTAGCAACAGCTACCATTTTAACACTTAACCTCTTTTTTCTTTTAACGCTGTATGAAAACAGATTATTGGCTTAAAATTAGCAAAGCACGTTGGTTGAAATATCCCGTGCTTGGAATGTTAGTCTTTCCATTGGCTTCGGCTACATCCTTTGCCACAAGCGGCGAGAAAGTTAGTGTTGCCATTGTGCAACAAAACAACACACGCACTTTAGTGGGACAAGTGGTGGATGACGAATTGGGTGACCCAATTATCGGCGCAAACATCTTGATC
>CAZUWO010000252.1:0-1909 GCA_964623995.1 uncultured Prevotella sp.
TTACTCCACAGAAAAGATCCCGACTATTAAAAACTGGAGCGAGGGAATATGTAAAGGGTGATTATTTATTTATTGACTGTGATACTATTATAGTAAGGGATCTTTCGTCTGTCGATGCATTTGATTTTGCGATTGGAGCTTGTCGAGATACTCATTCAAGTTTCTTAGATAATCCATATCGAGAAATGTGTATAAGAGATGTTAGGAAATTGGGTAAAGATATATCTTCGGAAAAGGTATATTTTAATAGCGGTGTAATGTATGTAAAGGATATAGCTCAGACACATAGATTCTATGCTGAATGGAAACGTAATTATGAAATGGGGTATGAAAAGGGGGTAAGTATGGATCAACCTTCTTTGGCATTGACTAATATTTGTTCTAATTATATTATAAAAGAAATGCTAGATATATGGAACTGTGAATTAAAACATGGAATAAGATATTTAAAAGATGCATTTATAGTTCATTATTTGTGTACAAATGCTTCGGTCAATAATGATAAACAATTATTTGTGTTAAATGATAAGGATGTTTTATTGGAAGTTAAGCGTACAGGTCAAATAACAGATGCTATTCAATCTGCTATTTGTGATCCGTTTTGTGGAATTGCAGAGATAACACATTGTTTTGCGGGAAACGATATAGCATTTTTTCAGACAAGATTGTACGCATATTTTAGTAATAAATATAAGAAAGGATCAAACTTGTTCATTGAAGAGCTAATAAAAGTAGGTGGTAAATTAAAGAGTCTTTTAAAATAATGAAGACGTGTTTGTTTGATTATTTGATAGTGGGGGCGGGGCTGTTTGGTGCGGTATTTGCGCGGGAAGCGATGCGGCGTGGCAAGCGGTGTCTTGTCATTGACCGGCGTGAACATATCGGTGGAAATGTATATTGTGAAAATATAGAAGGGATCAATGTGCACAAGTACGGAGCACATATTTTTCATACGTCGGACAAGAGAATATGGGATTATGTGAATGAGATTGTTCCGTTTAACAGATACACTAACTGTCCGGTGGCGCAGGCTCCTGACGGGAAACTGTATAATCTGCCGTTCAATATGAACACTTTTTATCAGATGTGGGGTGTGAAGACTCCGGCAGAGGCGGTTGCTAAACTTCAGGAGCAGCGGCGAGATGCGATTGAGGCTTTGAATGGGCGGGAACCACAGAATCTTGAGGAGCAGGCATTGGTGCTGATCGGGAAGGATATATATGAGCAGCTTATTAAGGAGTATACTGAGAAGCAGTGGGGAAGGAAGTGTACGGAGTTGCCGGCAGATATAATCCGACGCCTGCCGGTACGTCTGATCTTTGACAACAATTACTTCAATGACTTGTATCAAGGAATCCCTATCGGAGGTTATAACCGCCTTATCGAGGGGTTGCTTGATGGGGCTGATGTCATGTTGAGTTGTGACTTCTTTGATTACCGTGAGGAATTGGAGGGAATTGCGGAGAGAATTGTGTATACGGGAGAAATAGAACGTTTCTTTGATTACACGCTTGGACGTCAGCAATACCGTACAGTGAGATTTGAGACGGATGTGGTTGAGACTCCGAATTATCAGGGAAATGCAGTGGTGAACTATACTTCAAAAGAGATTCCGTTTACACGAATTATTGAGCATAAGCATTTTGAATCGTTCGGTGCAGCGGTTTATGATAATCCTAAAACGGTTGTTTCGAAGGAGTATTCAACGGAGTGGACTCCGGAGCTTGAACCTTATTACCCGATCAATGATGAGCGTAACACAGTGTTGTATCTGGCTTATCGGGAGATGGCTGAGTCAATGCCAAATGCGAAGAAGTATATATGGGGAGGTCGTTTGGCCGACTACAAATATTATGATATGGCACCGACAGTGGTGGCTGCACTAAAGTATTTTGAGTAGATGATGGAT
>CAZUWO010000253.1:0-1812 GCA_964623995.1 uncultured Prevotella sp.
GTTTGTGAACTTTTTACCGGTACCAGTAGGTAAATCAAAGTCTGTTTTGAATTTAACCTTGCCGAGCTTAATGATGTGAGCGAAGCCTTTATCGTCAAACCATAGCTTTTGGGCATCGATTGGAAAGTTCTGCTTGCTGCGCTTCTTCGACTTAAACTTCGGAAAACTTGTTCTTTTTTTGAAGAACCCTTGGTATACTTCATTTAAGTCACCGCAAACTCGTTGCAAACTTGTATTGGATACTTCGTATAACCAGCCATGCGCGCCGTCGTTCTTTAGAGGCTTGAGGAGATTGATCATGTCAAAATGACTAAGATGTTTTTCTCCGGCCTTATAAAGCTCCTGCTGTTTGGCCAGCATATAATTGTAAATGAATCGGCAAGAACCAATGTGCTGCCACATTTGGTGTTCTTGTTCTTTAGCAGGGTAAAGTCTTAACTTAAAGGATTTAATCATGTCGTTGCACCTCCTTTCTGTGAGAAAGTCAGTGTAAGCTTGTTGCAGGACGCTACTCCTGTATCGCCGCCACGGAGGGCGGCCTCACACTTTCATGTGAGCGCAGACTATATCTTCACCCTTGCGGGTGCCCACCACTTCGGCTGCCAATCGCTTGCAGCCTACTGGTCAAAGGCCATAGTCGTTGAAGGTTCCTCTGTTCGAGGCTTCCCTGCTGATTTACCATTGCACGACCCGTTTAGGATTTAACCGTGCGGGCATCTCACAGCTTTTTTCTACTTTCGTAACCGTGGCGCTTGCGCTTGTTTCATCGCTTCGCTTTGGGGTGTGAGCTTTAGGTATTTCCAGCAATTCAATGGGTTATTTTTCGAACACATTTCTGTGAACGGAAACTATTTACAACAACTCTGCTGTTAGCCTACGGCGTAACCTGTTGTTGCTCTAATCTCAACAAGTCGCAGCTCTTTCAGTCGGTCTGTCAAAAGGATAATCCTCCGCGTTTCTAAAAAATAGTGCCGGTTTCCATAAACCGGGCAAACTTCTGCTCGTCGTTTACGAGCCCCAGTGGGGGCAGCGCATTTTCGTGAAAGCAGTCGTTCATAAAACAGATAAAATGGTCCATTACAAGCACGCAGTCAAAAACCTTTGTTGCTGTCACCGTAATCACCTTAAAGGTCTGCTTATCAAAAAGGTATAAGTCTACGGGCTTTTCCAGAGGACGCATATGATCTCCTTGATAGTACGTAAATAAAAACCGCTTATCAATAGGGGCTTCAGCGTCCAACTGCAACAGTGAATAAATTCTGTGCTTGCCGGCATCTACATAATATGTGCGTTTGCCATCTGCGTCTTCGCCTAAAAACTGCGACCAGTACGGCGAATACATGCCGCGTGCCACAATGTCTCGGGCAAGGTTCTTGGGGTCGCCTTTGTTCTCACGTATCCATCTGTTGCCAGCATTGGCCCAGGTTTCCGAGTCGGTGCTTCCCTCAGCAAACACGCAATCACCTATTCTTTCCCAGGAGTAGGCGAATTCAAGTGCAAGATCCGGTAAAGTTTTTCCGCGTAGTTTAGGTATTACAGTGTCGGGTCGTGATTATCTCTCACGATTGTGCGTCCTTTCTGCTTGAAGTTAGGTCCACAAGCATTTTGTATTCTTCTTCGCCAACAATTCTGATTGCATCTTCCATCGGCAAATTCATATCCATCCCGGGTTGGTCAGCAAACTTCTGCCGGCGCTTATTCCAGTAATAGACATTTGCCAGGCTTCGTGCTTGGTGCATCAAACAGGAATATGTGCAACGGTCAGAAAGCGTTCCGTATAGCTTATAGTCCCAAGCCACCCACCACGAACAT
>CAZUWO010000254.1:0-1778 GCA_964623995.1 uncultured Prevotella sp.
GGAGCGCAGTAACTCAATGAATAGCCTTTCTTTAGATGCTTTCCATTTTTAGCGCGCCAATACAGCCTTGAAGTCGCTGACGGTTCCGGTTTCGGACGAGAAACAGCAGGCAACTTTGTACACCTTACGCTTGTCGTTGGCGTATTCCCTTGCGTACCCCATCTCGTCAATCTGACTTAATGCCTCATCAGCCGTATGATCGAGCTTATATTCGAAGATATAGACATAGTCGGCAGTCTCTACCACACAGTCAGCCCTGCCCTGCGAAGTCTCTTTCTCATGGTAAACGGTATAACAGCTCACCATACGCATCAGCAGATAAATGGTGTACTGGAAGTACCGCTCCTTCTCCCGCTCATTTTCATGCCGCCGTGCCGTATAAGGAATACTGGCAAGGAAGGATGTGAGTATATTCTTAAACTCTTCAAGCCTCCCCCGCTTCAGGCAGCGTTGCGTCTGTATTAGCCATGTCATCGGATCTTCGTTCGACTTAAGATAGTCGGCAGAGACCATTGTAAGGAAGCCACGCTTAACCTCATTGTTAGGGAAATCGAGCAGATAAGTCTCGTCATCTTGCTCATAGCCTTTGATAGTGAAATAGCCGCTTTGGTAAATCATCGGCAGAGGCTTCTCAACATTTGCCTTGTAATCAATAAACTGACTGGAATCATAATATTTCCCAGTCAACTCATTAAGGTTCTCGTTGGTATGGTTTAAAAGCTTGACAAGATAAGTCGGCGTACCGCTCCTGAACCAGTAGTCGGCTAACTTTAGTTTACTAAAGGCATTGAGTATGCTAAATGGGTTAAAGATGTCGGCCATCCCCTCGCTGAAATGATAGCCATCATACTGTAAGCGCAGTTTCTCAAGCATCTGTTCCAATGTGATACCATTACGCTCAGCAAGCTGATCAATAGGTTCGGCAAAATAGCTGCTTAGCTCATCCTTGGTTATACCGCAAAGACTGTCATAACGAGTATCCATACTAATATCGTCAGGCTGGTTGAATCCACTAAAGACACTGACCTGAGAAAACTTTGTCACTCCTGTGAGCAAGACAAACTGCAAGTCGGCGTCTGCCTTCTTGAATACGGAGTAGAAGCTCTTCAGCGTATTGCGATTCTTGTCCTCAATAAACATTTCGTTCTCGCCGACTTTTGTCTTCAAACCTGTGTCAAGGACATCCAGTAAAGGCTTGTCGTATTCATCAACAAGGACAACACATGGCATACCTGTCTTTTCATGGGCTGCATGCAAGACGTATGCAAACCTATCACCAAGGTCTTCGCTAAAAGGATTAACTCCATAAATGCTTTCCCAACTCTTTACATACCCATTTACTGTCTCATCTAATGCATTTTCTATGGTAAAATTCGTACCATTGAAGTCAATATGAAACACAGGATACTTCTTCCACTCCTTTTCAAGCGAGTCAATCTTCAACCCTTTGAAAAGTTCCTTCTCCCCCTCGAAATAACTCTTCAAGGTGGAAACAAGCAATGACTTGCCAAAACGACGGGGGCGGCTGAGGAAAAAGATTGTTCCACTATGCGTGAGTTTGTATACAAGGTCAGTCTTGTCTACATAAACATAACCACCTTCACGCACTTTTTCGAATGTCTGTATGCCAATTGGGTACTTCATAGCCTTTTACTTAGTATGCTGCAAATTTAAGTCAAATAACTGACAATGCAAAAGAAAAATCGCCTTTTATCAACTCACGTCTATCTTTCTAGTCACATCATCTTCTTTCTCACATAGATGTACTTCGGGTAATG
>CAZUWO010000255.1:0-1760 GCA_964623995.1 uncultured Prevotella sp.
TTTCTTTGGAATTCGTGTATCTGACCTCAGAGAACTTACATGGTCTATGTTGTTGAGTGATGATAAATTCATAATCAGTGAGCAGAAAACTGGTAAACGTAGGATTATTAAAATCAATGCAGATTTTCAGAAACATATCCAACAGTGCTTTGATGCTCTTAAAATTCAAGATATGAATGAGGCGTGTTTCTTGTCAAGAAAGAATATGGTGATGACAACTCAGCGTATCAATGTGAGGCTGAAGGAAATTAAAAAGAAGTATAACATCAAAATTGATAACTTCTCCTGCCATAGCTTACGCAAAGCATTTGGAAGAAAAGTGTTTGAATCTTCTGGAGAAAACGCACAGATGGCATTGGTAAAATTGAGTGAACTATTCAACCATTCATCTGTGCAAATTACGAAAATATACTTGGGATTGAGACAGCAGGAGCTTTTAGAAACATACGACTTATTGGATTTTTGAATTACGCTTACAATAGAGCGTACTTTCAATGAAAAACGCTATCTTTGCCACTGCAAACCCACAATGGGTGAGCAGACATATTAGAGAAGCGTTTTCGCATCGTTCCATCGCTGAAACTTCGACAACTTCAATGATATAAGGAAAGATGGTGAAAGTACGCTCTCTTTGGCTTGTATTGTCATATTCTCATGATATACGGTCAAAGTGGAGTTGCTATCACTTGTTCTTATATCATGGGAGTCGAAGCCCACAGCGATAAACAAGTGTAAAAGTGGCTCCGCTTTTTTATATGCCTTCTTAATCAATCAATATCAAAACCGCATCGCAGAGCCATAGATGCAACAGCAAAAACAAAATGAAAAAACTTTTCATTTCTATGTGTGTGGCTCTTGTCGGGCTGTGCGCATCAGCCCAGGAAAAAGGTGATATGGCAGTTGGGCTGAATCTCGGTGTTGCACCATGCCTTGAAAGTGGTCAGTCGATAACCAACTTCGGTATCGGAGCAAAGTTTCAATACAACATCACCAATCCAATTCGTCTTGAGGCAGATGTTGACTATTGGATGAAAAATAAAGGAGTTGATGTTTTCGACATCTCGGTCAACGCTCATTATCTGTTCAACATTGGAGAGAAGCTCAAGGTCTATCCTCTTGTCGGAGTTGGTTATGCACATTGCTCAGCAGGATCGACAAGCGGAAATGTGGACTACGATGACATCGAATGGCCTCTAAGCCGCTCTGGTGCTAACGAAGGGAAGGATTTGAACTCAAAAAGCAAAGTCCTTATCAATGCAGGTGCAGGTGTTGAATATCCTATCACAGAAAAGCTGTCTGTTGGGGCTGAAATAAAATATCAATACATGGAGCACTTTAGCCGACTTCCTATTTCAATCGGCGTAGCATATAAGTTCTAAACAAAGACTAAAACATGATTGTGGTACCGGCAAACATCGTTTGCCGTTCCACAATCACTAAAACATTACAAAAATGACAAAGTATTTCAAACTTCTTATGGTGGCACTTTTTGCCACCCTATCGTTTACCCTGACATCATGTGGAGACGATGACGAACCCAATGGCTCGGATGGAAGCATTATTGGCACATGGAAAGTCGAAACAATGAAAGCCGATGACGATTTTTGGCAAGTAGATTATGTACGTTTTGAAGAAGACGGCTCTTATATAAGTGTGGCTGTTATGAATATAATGGGTTCTATTGACACTGAAGAAGACAGCGGAACTTGGTCCAAAAAAGGCAATAAGATTACAATGGATGGCCAGACTGCTACCATTAA
>CAZUWO010000256.1:0-1742 GCA_964623995.1 uncultured Prevotella sp.
AACTCAACGGGTGATATCAGCCTCTGTTTCTCAGAACATCTAACTGGACACCCTACTTACTTTGTTTCTTGAAAGATAGGAAGAACGTATGTAACCAATATAGCCATTGTATGATACAGGGATCCATTTACAATCACAATCCTCTGCGATGGTGACAGCTGTACCTTTTGGCAATATTGTGACAATGTTGTAATTTGTTCCAGGACCATAGCGAAGGTTAATATCTGTTTTTGTATATCTTGTTTGCGCAATGACAGACAAGATATTTATTACCATAACTGCAAAAAGTAAAGATAATCTTCTCATTCTTATTTCTCCTTTTCATTTTTATTTGCCCGATCTTTCAATTCATCCATGTATCCTGCAGTGATGATGCCTGATGGAAGGGCTATGATAGCTATTCCCATAAGGGAAGAAAGCATACTGATTAAGCGACCAAGGTCTGTTACTGGGTATATGTCACCATAGCCTACCGTTGTCAGTGTGCATGTGGCCCAATAAAGTGCATCGAAGAAATCTCGGAATAAAGGTTCACCCGTTTCTGGATTAACGGATGACTCAGCATTGAACATAATCAGTGCAGTGACGAATATATAGAATATTGCAAGGGAAAATACAGTGAGCAGTATCTTCCGTTGCTTCTTTATTACAGCGATGATGATAACTAATGGTTCGTAGTAGCGTATGAACTTAATAACACGCAGTATCTTGAATACTCGTAACACCCTGAATATTTTAAATGCAGGGCTCAACAGGCTCAATGTCGGCAATATTGATAGTAAGTCAATGATTGCCATGAATGTAAATGGATAGAACGCAAATGCCTTCCATCCTTTTTTACCTCTTATGTAGTCAGCAGTAATCCAACGTAGGATATAATCAACGATGAAGCAAAAGCAAGAGGCGATATCGAACCACACGAATAGTGTAGTCTGTCTCCTAAACATCATAGGAAACAAACTAATGGCTATAGCAAGGAGCATTATCCAATTATAAGCTCGTGACCATATATTTCCTGTGGTCTCAGGGCTGATTATATCGAAAATGTTCTTTCGTATGTCTTTAACCATGGGCTTATATAAATCTACTTCGGCCATTCGTTCAAATCGGCTTGCGCTTCCACTTTGTTTTCTATGTTATCAGGCAATGATGGGAAAAAATCGAGACCAGTAATACGCTCAACTTGGTCAACAGTGTTGACGTAATCGCCCCATGGTCTGCCACCCTCGGCATTTCGATAGATGAAGCCGATGGCTTTAGGTGTACCTTTCAAACATAGCACAACCTTGAAGAATGCCTCGGGAACAACGACCTTATTCTTGCCGATGGTTTTGTGCTTCTGATTGAACAAAATAGGGCCGCAAACGATATATATGTCTCCAAAATCTTTTGCCCACCAACGGCATTGTTGTTCCATACCATTCCAGTCACCAGTATTAAGATTGTGGTTCTGCGGACAGATGTTAGTAAAGAGAAAAGATTGTTCCATCGCTTTTGTATCCCATTTGTTATCACCTGCAGGACACATGTGACCACGGTCATAGCCAGAACGCATATAATCGAAGGTGTTGGCTCGTGGTTCTGGTACATCAGTGTCCTCATGAAAATCCACACCTTTTCGATTAGCCTTTCCGGAAGTATGGTCAGCGGTAAGATGCCACGCCACCCAATTTGGAATTCTTGTCTTTGGATTATACGAAACAGTATAACCCTTTCTATGAAGAATTATTTCTCCTGACCCT
>CAZUWO010000257.1:0-1736 GCA_964623995.1 uncultured Prevotella sp.
GAAGCATAAACGATAGGGAAGCCCTAAAAGTTCCAATGAACGGGTCAAATGAGCCATTTTGGTAGTAGCTGTTAACAGAAGGATGATAATAAAGATCGTCACCAAGCGAATGGTTACTGTTACAGTGTAAAGGAGCCCTGCATCTGTAAAGGAAATATCGGTGAACCCAAGCGGAATGCTCAATACAACATTACCGCCTACATAGCCGGTAAACAAAAGGTTTAAAAGACCTACAAACACAACCAGAAACACAAATACGCCCTTGTGTTGTTTGATTTGCTTAAACACCGGAAATCCCCACATTTGGGAAATCACGAAAGTTTGTAAACAAACCAGCGATACCGGAATAGGTGAACGAAACATGACAGACAGAGCGATGGTCACACATACCCATAAAAGCTTTACGCGGGGATCAATTTTCCACAGGATGGCATCAGATTCGGTATAAGCCACCATGCTTTTTGCAGATGTTGTAATGTTTGCCATATTATTTACTCCATAATCTGCTGAATCAGCTCACTTACAGAGAAACAAGGCTTCACGCCCCACTTAGTCAGCCCTTGGGATAACTCGTATACTGCAGGCTTGGTAAGATGTGCCTCTTTAAGCAAAGCATCGTTAGCAAACAGTTCATTGCGATGACCGTCAAAGGCAATGTCACCATGTAGTACTACTACAATTCGTTCGCAGTACCTTGATACCAACTCCATATCATGAGTGATCATAATAACGGTCTTGCCTTGTTCATTGAGCTTTTCAATTACTGGTAACAACGTGCGCAAGTTGGCCCAAGTCTGACCGGTGGTTGGTTCGTCTAGCACGATGATGTTGGTGCCCATAGCCATGATAGAGGCCACGGCTGTACGTTTCTTCTCGCCAATTGAAAGCTCTTCTGGCGCCCGTTCAGCGAGGTGAGTCAATCCACAAAAATCCAAAGCCTCTTTAACCTTTTTATCGACTTCATCTGCAGGCATGCCGTGGTTTTCCATGCCTACAGCAATCTCGCGATACACGGTATCTTCAAAAAGTTGATGATCTGGATTCTGAAAAAGAAAGCCCACCTTGCGACTTAATTGGGCGACTGTAAGGGTTTTGGTATTCTCCCCTTCAATATACACGGCACCCTTTCCGGGGCGGTTTAGTCCGATCATTGTACGTACTAACGTGCTTTTGCCTGCGCCATTAGGGCCGACAATTGTTATAAATTCACCCTTTTTGATATCTAAATTCACATCATGGAGGATTTCGCGTTTTGTGCCTTCATAAGTGAAACCTACGTGCTCAATTCTGATTGCAGAATCTGCCATGTCGCTCATTCCTTTCTCATGAGGCCGCCGAGAACCTTGATTCCTTCGCTCACAGTAAGAAAAGGCGGTACCTCGATGCCCTTGCGCTTGAGACTATCCCATACTTCTACAGAAGGCAACACTTTCAAGCCAATGTCATTGATAAGGGGAATATTGATCAACACATTTTCGGACTTGTTATCTGCAATGATCTTGCCGTCCTTGAGTGCAACTATTCGAAAGTCAACACCGATATTCTCAATAATCATATCGATTTTATGATCAATAAGAATAATAGTGGAACCCAGCGTGCGCTGGATGTTGCGTATACACTTGTATACATTTTCGGAACCAAGCGGATCCAGATTCGCCGTAGGCTCATCAAGAAGTAGAATATCAGGCTGCATTACCAAAATGGATGCTATCGCAACCAGCTGTTTTTGGCCGCCA
>CAZUWO010000258.1:0-1715 GCA_964623995.1 uncultured Prevotella sp.
CAGGCTCGCCATGCTACGCAGATAATAGCAAAACCTGTCCAGCCTCGCCATTGCAAAAAGACCTTTCTGAGTGTATCTGCATTTTTCTTGTTAACGGCCAGTATTGAACCATAAAAGAATCATTATCCCTTTGTGAGAGTAAAGGAGAATGGTTTATCTTTATTGAGGTTGATTCACTATGAATAATGTATCGTAATTTTTTACATATTTGTATAAACCAATAGAATTCATTGTCAAGTACTCACAATAATGGCAAATCATGGCGGCAAGGTTTAGGTTCGTGAACACTACGGCCCAAATGGCTGCAGCGCAGAATGCGCAAAGAGAGCAAATCGATTATACCGCTCCGGCAGGCGGTCTTTATCCACTGTTGTCAGAGTATAGAGATGCGGTACTCTTTTCGGAAGATAATCTGGATAAGTTGAAGCATCTTAAGCCGGTATTAGATGACACTGGGAGTCCGATAATGTCGAGCGGCAACTTTGCGGTAGTCTTTAAGATGCAGGATAGTGATGGGCATTATTATGCTCTGAAATGCTTTTTGAGGGCATCAGAATCCCGAGATTACAATTATAGGCTAATCTCTAACCAGCTGAACGACGTAGCTTCTCCCTATTTCGTAAAGATTGACTACTATGCGAAGGAGTTGTTTGTGGATACCCAGAATTCTCAAGAGAACGAATTCCCGGTATTGTTGATGGATTGGGTGGAGGGCAAGACGCTTGACAAGTATATTAGAGAGCAGCGGGATTCTGAGTCTCTGTTGGCGGATCTGGCATATAAGTTCAGTGTGTTTGCCAATTGGATTCAGGAGCAACCTTTTGCGCATGGAGATTTGAAGCCGGACAATATCATAGTGAGAGATGATGGACAGATTGTTCTGGTTGATTATGATGGGATGTTTGTCCCTGGCATGGAGGGGCAGGAAGCCAGGGAAATCGGGTCTCCTGATTTCCGTCACCCTGCGAGGACGAGTAGAGATTTCGATAAGGATATAGATTACTTTTCGTTGTTATCTATATTGTTGTCATTGAAGTTAATATCGCTTAAGCCGGAACTGTTGGACAGTTATTGCGCTCAAGATGGCTTGTTGTTTTCTGCCGGTGATTATGCCGACCCTGATTCCTGCCCTTTGTTTAAGAAACAGGATTTCTATGATAGAGAGTGCGTAGCCCTGCTTATTGCCTTAATGTGCGAACTTAATACGAGATATAGGCAGTTCATGAGGCGGTTTCGGTTTAATGCGAGAACGATTAAAGTTCTTCAAAACCCAATTATGGCAGATTGCTTTGTCAAGGTTACGGATGATGACTTGGCGAATGCTTATGAGGACTCCTATGGCGTATTGTACAGTAAGGATCATCTGAGGCTGTTGAGAGCCCCTCGTAATTTGGAAGAATACAATGTGGCAGTAGGGTGTGTATTTGTATGCGCTGGGGCATTTGCTGGTGGCTTGATAAGGAAAGTATGTTTTCCGGATACTGTTTCCAGAATAGGGGCTAACGCGTTTGAGAAGTGCTCTAATTTAGAAGAGTTTTGTCTTCCGATTAATGTTGCAAGTATTGAAGAGGAGATGTTCTTGCAATGTGAAAACTTACGGCGTGTGTATATGCCTTCTGAAAAGCTTTTGCGTATTAATCAGGGTGCTTTCCGAGGTTGTAGCAGTTTAATTGAGGTTGATATTCCAGACTCTGTAGAATATATTGACGATAGGG
>CAZUWO010000259.1:0-1119 GCA_964623995.1 uncultured Prevotella sp.
ATTAGCTGCGTGCTGTTTTGTCATCATAACGACCAAAAGTCAGAACCAACAATTGGAGAAACAATCAATAATTGGATTGAGGAAAACATCGGCTTTAACCCTGAGGAGAGAGCGAAAATGCTTCGCTTAACCAATGGAATAGCTCCACTATTCTTTGTCGCTACAAAGTTCAACATAGATCTTGAACGCACGAAAACAGATAAAGCCGGCAATTATGAGACCTTAGATAAACACTGGAATCGTTTTGATACTGTGTTTCCTGAAATTATCAAGCCAAATACATGGCTTGATGAATGGGCTGTTATAAGTAATGGTAAAATAGCTCCATTCAGGAACATATATCCTCTTCGAGATTTTTTCTGGTCGGGGAAAAATGGATTATTTGACGGATATAGCGATGGAACTGTAAAGTCACCTGAGACATCTGTCCACACAAATATTGACTATCCTGATTATTTGGATAGGCTTAAGGATAGTTTTTTACGTCATAAATTTGTGCGTACACATTTTTCTGACCCAGAATCAACATGGTCGGAAGTTGCGACATTGAATAACGATGGTTCCAAAGCCATTATACGAGACCTTGACTCAATATCCAGCGTTCTTGACAAAGCTCGCAGAGAACGTTACCTTGCTCAATTAGAGACTCTAAAAAAAGAGTTCCTCAATGCTTTGCAAGTATATTACGAGCCTGAAGATACAGAAGCAACGAATATAAAAGTAAGATTGATCGCTGGAAATATAAGAAGGGCACTTCAGCAAACTGTAGCTAAAGATCCTGCCGTATTCGGTAGGATATTAGACAGTCTAATGATCAGTCCTGAAGTTCTTAGAAATATTGCGTACGATATCATCGTGTGCCATACTGATACACCAAAAGATTTTAGCGCAGTCAATTTTATTCGAGCAAGTGCAGGTATTGATATTTCAGATAGCCGAGATGTTAACATTCAGAAACTACTGACCTATTATATTCTTGAAACAGAGAATGAACTTAAAGAATACATTAAAACACAAGGGTTTGAGCTAGATGATGTAGTAGCCAAAGAGACATTGACACTCTCTTCCATTGGAGATGTTATTACCAAACATATAGTTGATTATTGGGTAGAACATCTC
>CAZUWO010000259.1:1129-1629 GCA_964623995.1 uncultured Prevotella sp.
TTGTCAAAAACCGTCCCCCTGCAGATGAAGTCGTCTTTATGCTGGTAAATCTATTCAAGAAATTGGACGTAAGGCGGTCGATTTCAAATAAAATAACACGTTACACTGAAATATTTGCGGAGAACGAACAGCCTAATGCTATTGGCGATTATGCGGCTCTTACCTTAAATAATTTTGTAAGTACCGTTGGCCGACACTATATGTCTGATGACGAAATTGGAGGACTTCGCGTGAAGGCTGAAAATTGCAGACTTACTGTCGACTTTTCTCCTGCCGGTTGGAATAAGGTCCGTAAATCACAACCTTTAATCGAAACGCTAAAGGTGTTTGACGAGTCGGCTACGATTGTCAATCAAGGTCGAATCGACATCTCTGTCTTACGTCGGTTGCCATTTTGGAATAATTACCAAAGATGGGAGAATTTCGTTATTATCGGCTTGATATACTCGTCCGACATTTCTCATTGTGATCCTATATGTAATGAGAAAGTAAAGGATTTG
>CAZUWO010000260.1:0-1594 GCA_964623995.1 uncultured Prevotella sp.
GCATTATGACAGGGCTCTTAAAATCAATTCTGAATTATTAAAAAGGAGACTGTCAGAAGAAAGAAAACAAACTGCCGACGGACAACAAGAAGAAATAATATATAGCCAAAAGGTTATCCGAGCCATTCCTGAATTGGAAAATTTATTGAGAACCACAGCATATGCTTCTAACGACTGGTTTGAGGCTGCCTTCAAACTTACAAGCGCTTACTTCCGTAAGAAAGACTCGGAAAAAGCCGAAGTGTTATTGGACAGCATGTATCAGGCAATACCAGCTAATAGCTCGGCTAAGGAAGAGTATTTAGTTGCAATACTCGGTACGCTTTTTAATGTCTGCCTTGATAACTCGAATTATGATTTAGCGTTAAAGTATGCGTTGGAAAAATGGGCCTACATTTCTACGATTTCCGATATTCCGGAAAGATATAAATTCGACTCTATGAATAACGTTGTAGTCGCCAAATTGAAATCTAATAGACTAGATGGCATCTATGAATACTTGGACCAGGCAGCACTCCTATGTCGCAATGTATTTGGAGAAGAATCTGAAGCGTATGCGATTCAACTACATAATAGAGGACGAGTATTACAGTTGGAACATAAGTTTGATGATGCGAAACGGTATTATCTCGATGCGATTGCATTGCGCAGCAAGATTAAAGGTGCTCCTATGGCTAGAACTGTTCAATATCTCATAGAGACCAACAACCAGATAACAGATGCGGAACTTGATTTATAAATTTATTCTAATATTCGCTTTGGTACTTGCACCCATTTATAGGACAAACGCGCAGGTAAATGATGATGCGTTTTCACAACAATGTGAGAGTGCAGTCCAACTTACATTGGCTCAAAGATATGACGAAGCCATACCATTGTACGAAGATATTATTAAAAGTTTAAGGAGTCAAATATGCACATCTGATTTACTCGCGATATGGCTTAAAGGATTGGGAACGTGCAAACTTTACACCGGTAAAATTGGGGAAGCTGAAAATATATATATGGAGGCTCTAAATATTCTCAATAGCCCCGAATATGCCAATCATAAGTTAGTGCGTCAGTTATATGATGCCCTTGCTGTTCTATATATCCAAACACATAACTATGAGAGGGCGGACGAGTATAATGACCGAGCTAAGGTCGCTTACGAAAAAAATGTAGATTACGGCGATGACTATGTAAGATGTGTGGCGAATGCCGCCTTGATTAAATCCAGTATGGGTCTTAACACTCATGCCAAACTGCTGATTGATGTAGCGCTGCGACAGGCTCAAACAAACTATACTAAAAGCGGTAATCTGAACGCTGACGCCTTTATCTCATTTAGGGTTCTTCCATATATAACAATTCTCAATAATGCGTCTCAGATATATCAGAATCTTGGATATTACAGCGATGCGGTTAAAGTATTGAAAAAATCTATTGAGATAGCAGAAGAATATGATTTGAACGAGCCTCTTCCGTATAACAATCTTGGTATCTTATATCTTGCAAAATCAAGGTTTGCGAAAGCGTCTGAGTGGTTTCGCAAGTCATACGAATTATGCAAAGTCCCGTATGAGACCGACGAAGTAGGCATGAATACTGCTTT
>CAZUWO010000261.1:0-1592 GCA_964623995.1 uncultured Prevotella sp.
GGAAATAGTTGGAGTGTCCGTCGTTTTCTTTTGAACCATCGGTGTACCACATAGTGCGTTGTTCGTTATATGCATCGTCGAATGCTATTTTGCATGTGTTCAAATCTTTGTCAGGTGCAATGACGTATGCAACCTTTGATTCGTTAGTTGCCATCACAAAGTTCTCGGCTGTGACAGTAGTTTTGCCGATTACATTATCACCATCAAGGCAACCTATGCTGAGCTTTTGTACTTCAGGGTCAAGTGGCATAAGCAGCAGGTTCACGTTGTACAATGCCTTGCCGCCTTTCAAATTGCTGATGTTGAAATGTATGGCATCGTTGTTGAAGCCTGTAAGCTCTACTGTTGCCTTGTCGTTGCTTGCAGTCAAGATGTTTTCTTGTGGCTCAGTTTCACCATCCCTGCCATACACAGTGGTTGTGAAACCAGACTCTCCTGAAGAAACTGTTTCTTGCTCATAAAGCTTAATGGTAGAGGCTGAAGTATTAGCATTCCAACTGCTATTGTATGCGAGATAATAATTTGTATAAGTTGCGTTCTGTAACTTTGAGTTGTTATATTTCCAACTTTGAGCTGAGCTTGTATTTGCTTTTAGTGTATAAGTATAGTTCCACAAATACCCAGTACTTTCTATATATAAATAGCTACTTCCACTCTTAATGGTATAGCCATCATCGCTACTTGTAAACGTCCACTTGGTCGCCTTTGATTGGTCTGTGGTATTGCCCAGTGTAGAACTACTTAAGGTAAGGTAGTTCGTGCCGTCACTGATTAGGTATTCTTTACCACTCTCAATAGATGTCACTTCTTTATATGTGGTGCTGGTGCCTTGGCTAAGGAAATTTACAGTTGCCCCGATGATGCGGAACTTTGCAGGAGCCTCAATATAATAGTCTCCCTCTGTTGCAGCAACAAAATATTGGTCATCACCAACCTTTTCTATTTCTGGTGTTGTTTGGGTTGGTGTAGATCCATTGCTTCCTACCCACACTGGCACTTGTTGTGTGTCGGTTATGCCATACCTATCGAAAGCCCATATTTCATCTGTTATTTCACCACTAGTATTTTTGACGGTATATTTTTTGAATTCACCAAGATTTATGTCGCTAGTATGTATAAGATCTGTACCTTCTGCACTTGGCATTTGCTGTGTGAAAGGCTGGTCTATTACGTATGTTATTTTAAGTGAATTTAGTAGTGTGTAGCCACCTGTTTGGTAGTCATGAGTGAAATATATAATGTTAGTCGGCTGACTTTTTATAATTTCAAATATAGAATCTGTTTTAGTTATAGCCAAAGAATTTGAAGTTGGCTGTGGGGCTCCATTATCGTCGAATGTAACTTCTTTAAATGTAGCACCATTCCAAGTATTAGTAACTGTAGTTGTAGAATTTCCTTTTTCAAAAGATATAGATTTGCTGGTAGTATTTACATTAATTACAACACGTATTATGCGGTAGCCTTTTGGAGCCACTATACTGTAATAAACAGGTCTCTGTGTTGTAGTAGTGCCGTTACTTGTTTTGTCTGCTGGTACTCCTAATGCTATTTTATCGTCTGTTTTTGTAAACAGAATATTGTTTGCTGTGTTA
>CAZUWO010000262.1:0-1588 GCA_964623995.1 uncultured Prevotella sp.
GTTCATGCAAAGACATGAGCCGCCCGCGTATGTTAAGGGTGTAAAATACTGTATCTTCTGCCATCAATATTTCTTATTTATGGCGCAAAGATAATAAAAACTGGTAGCATTCTCAAAAAAAATCAATACTTTTGCACATAGCTAAAGAAAGATGAAAATGGACATCAAGCAACTTTATTCCCTCTATAAGAAGGCAGGAAGTCTGACCACCGACAGCCGCAACTGCCCGGAAGGAAGCATATTTCTGGCACTTAAGGGTGCCTCGTTCGATGGAAACAAGTTTGCCAAACAGGCTTTACAGAAGGGCTGTAGCCTTGCCATAGTAGACGAAAAGGAGTATGCCGACCCTGCCGACCCGCGTATAGTGCTCGTGGATGACGCACTGACCACATACAAAGAGCTGGCCCGAGAGCATCGCAGGCAATTCCAAATACCCGTGATTGGCATTACGGGTACCAACGGAAAAACCACCACCAAGGAGCTGATATCGGCTGTTCTGGCTGAGAAATACAGCGTGATGCACACCGAAGCAAACTATAACAACGACGTGGGGGTGCCCCGCACGCTGCTGCAACTGCGTAAAGAGCACGAGATTGCCGTAGTAGAGATGGGGGCAAGCCATCCAGGCGACATAGAGAAGCTGGTGAAATACGTTGAGCCTACGTGTGGGTTGATAACCAACGTGGGGCGTGCCCACCTGCAGGGATTTGGCTCTTTTGAGGGCGTGAAGCGCACTAAGGGTGAGCTATACGATTTCTTAAAGGCCAACGGCGGACTTGTTTTTATCAATGCTTCCAATGAGAATCTTGTGGATATGGCCAAGAATAGGGGGCTGGAGCACCTCGTCAGCTATGGCACAGACGGTGATTGTGACGTCAGTGGCAAGGTGACGGTGTGCAACCCTTACCTTAACTTTACGTGGAAGAGCCGCAACGAAGGTAAGAACCATGAGGTTCACACTCACTTAATAGGTGCTTACAACATTGACAATATGCTTGCCGCCATCACCGTGGGACTGCATTTCAGTGTTGACGCTGATAAAATATGCCACGCATTGGAAAGTTATCAGCCCACGAACGATCGGTCAGAGCTGCTGAAGACGGCTTACAACGAGCTGATAGTTGATGCTTACAATGCCAATCCGTCAAGTATGGCGGCAGCACTCGATAACTTCGCGCTTATCAATGCTCCACACAAGATGGCGATTCTTGGTGATATGCGTGAGCTTGGGACTGCCAGTGCCGAAGAGCACCAAAAGATTGTGGACCGGTTGGCACAGATGCAGCTCGATGATGTTTGGCTTGTGGGCAGCGAGTTCGGAAAGACAGACTGCCGGTTCAAAAAGTTCAACGACGTAAAGGAAGTGGAAGCGCAGATAAGCTCCCGCAGGCCTGAGGGCAAGTGCATACTAATCAAGGGCAGTAACGGAGTGAGACTTTTTGAGCTTGTGGGCCTTCTCTAAGCAAAAAAATAAGCATATCTTGCGCTTGTTTCAAAAATATTGCTTAACTTTGCAGCCGCTTAGAGAAGCATTCGGGATGTAGCGCAGTTGGTAGCGCACTACGTTCGGGACGTAGGGGTCGCCAGT
>CAZUWO010000263.1:0-1578 GCA_964623995.1 uncultured Prevotella sp.
CGTTTTATCAGGGTGGCATGGTGATACTGATTCTGAAAATCTAATCATAAATTTCTTCGCTTTTTATTTTGTTGTTTTACTTTAATATCTTAACTTTGCACTTGACGGTAGCGAGCCAAAGGAACTAACGATACATCCCATCGTCCCCGCTGATTAGCTATTCGTCGATACGGCATGGGGTGTTCTGACCGTATCATTTTCTTTTCCCTACTTCCCATTCGTGGATATTTCCACTTCCGCTTACTACAATCACGTCCTTTACAGAATAGAACTGCGTATGAGGATGACTTCGCTCGTAGTGCTCGATGCCATGTTTTATGTCGTTCTGTTTGAATGAACGACTATAGTCGAAGATTACGGCAAATTCGGCATTCTTCTTGCGAGCATGATTAACTGCATTTTCTACAGTTTGTCTTGCCGTAGCCTCATTGGCAGCTTTTGGGCTTCTCTGCTCATAGCTTGAAATGGCGACACGACCGTCACCGAACTTGGGCTTGCCGTTGATGACAGCCAACTGAAAGCCATCCCTTCCTTCGGGTGTCATTTTCATTTGGTAGCCCTTCATTGCCATAAAGGTGGCGCAATTGTACTCCATATTGTCCATCTTTCTGCCTTTGTAATACAGAAGATAGCCACCATTGGAGGAATTGAAGAACGAAAGCGAGCGGTCATACTTACCCGTCGCAAGTTCCTTATTGAAGTCCTCTTCGGATGCAGCTCTCGCCTTTGCCGTTGGGTTTACCGTCCTTGTAGTGCCACTTCGCTTATCGCCCATTGCTTTTAATCCTCCTTTGCTTCTGTTCCATCAATCCGTGCAGCCTTCTTTCCTGTCAGCTCCTGCCACCTCGTGATGATAACCGAGCAATACTTAGGAGAAAGCTCCATGAGTCGAGCCTTGCGACCGAGCTGTTCGGCAGCAATCATGGTAGTGCCGCTGCCACCGAATGTGTCGATGACGATATCACCCTCCTTGGAAGAGTTTTGCATGAGATAACAAAACAAGCCGACGGGCTTCATCATGGGATGTACCTTACTTTGGGTTGGTCTATCCCAATCTATAACAGAAGTCTGTTTTCTGTCGTTGTACCACTTCCGGTTCGCCCCACGCTTCCATCCATATAAGCAAGGTTCATGTTTTTTCTGATAATCAAGATGTCCTAATACCAAACTATTCTTATTCCATATAAGTTGTTGGCTAATAGTCCAAGGGCAGGTAGCCATTGCTTCACGAACTGGCATCAACTTATTGTCTGAAAACCAAATATAAAAAGAAGCACCTTCTCTCAAAACTGAATTGGCATTTGAAAAGACATCTTTTAAAAAAATCTCAAAATCTTTATCTTCCATTTTATCACCCGCAATCTTTCTGTCAGCAGTCTTACCATAGTCTACATTATATGGCGGGTCTGTAAGGTACATTTGCGCCGTTTCTCCTTGCATGAGGCGTTTAACATTCTCGGCATTGGTGGAATCCCCACAGAGCAGACGATGGTCGCCACACTGCCAAATCTCGCCCTCCTTGACGAAGATTTCAACCTCGTCGTCCTTGTCGGGGTCATAGTCATCCTCTTCGACTTT
>CAZUWO010000264.1:0-1550 GCA_964623995.1 uncultured Prevotella sp.
CGCCAGACTGTGCGAAGTTAAGACCAGAGAGCAGCATGAAGTTGGAACCGAGACGATAAGCAACGTCTGCACCTACTTCATATCCCGTCTTTGCCTTCTCATCATAGACACGATACTGGTCACCTCCATGATAGCCTGAGAAATTGATTCCCACATGCGCCCCGTAACTCAGTTTCTGTGCGCTTACTTTCATACTAAATGCTGCAATAAGCAGCAATGTTAAATAAAAAATCTTTTTCATTGTCGCTTTAATTTAATTCAATACTAAGACTGTAATAAATGGAAAACACTTACTTGGAAATGAAGTTTTTTATTTCAACCATTGAGATTTAACACATCCATAACCAGCCACACAACCATAACCGCCTTGAATATTTGTGTATGTCGGACGAATGAAGGCAAGACCATGCTCGCCCATCTCGTTGTTTTTGATGTCATTGATTGATTTCATCATGAAATAATATTCCGGAGTGAGGGAATACAGCTCCACCCTATACGCCCGTGTATACATTTGTTGCACAGTATTAAGATGAACAGTCACGGTATTTGACTTTACTGATGACGGGTCGAAGACGTACATCTGATGGTAGAAATCATTTTTCGTGCCAAAGCCAAGCTCCGCGTCGGTCAAGTCATTGAGTAACGGCTCCATGCTCGTTTCTACTTCCTTATACTCATAGCTTGTAGAATCGCTATCCGAGAAGTAATCCATGCCTTGCAGACGTGTGGCGTAATAGCTCACACCATCAATTTTATGAAATGAAATCCTTGCGTCAGTATAATAATCCTCCTTGTGGAAGGTAGTGTCAAGCCGGACGCTGTCTAAGGTGGGCAGAGGTGGGATGGTAGTAGAGCCAAAACAAGAAACTGACCCCACCCCCGTCCCCTCCCCTACAGGGAGGGGTGATACGGTAATGTTTACATTATCTCCAGCTTTATGCTTTCCTATGGCATAGTATGTCAGAACTGGCAAACCGGAGACATTGGTTGAGTCTGACAATATTATTTCGTCTTCTTTTCCATTCACAGTGCAAGAAACCTTTATTCCATTGATGGTTAATACCGCTTGTCCTATTGGCCTCGTTAGCGACACTGTTATTGGAATAGTGTCGCTAACAGTCGGGAAAGCAAAGATGACGAACTTCGATTCTTCAGTCTGATTGATGCCTATGCTGTCGCTGCAAGAAGATAAAGCACAAGCAATGATTAACAATATGTCAAACATTATTTTAGGGCCGGCACAAGGCACGGCCCCTGTAAAGCTATTATGTATCATAATAATTCAGAACTTTATCGTATAACTCACAGAGGGGATGATTGGTATATAGCCTTTTGCCTTTGCCGACAGGCTTCCGTCATCATTACGGCGCACCTTGGCGTACATTGTATTGAGATGGCAATAGGCATTGTAAACGCTGACATTCCATATCGCCTCCCGATGCTTCTTTGTCGTATGCTTGAAGTTGAAACCTACATCCAGCCTGTGATAAAAAGGAAGGGAAAGGCTGTTTGGCTTGCCGTAAACGTATGATGATTCATAATCCTGATTG
>CAZUWO010000265.1:0-1547 GCA_964623995.1 uncultured Prevotella sp.
AGTGTAGCAAAATCTATTGCATCGGCCCTGGGTGCAACATCTAGGGCCGATGGCTGTTTTCAAGGCAATGGCCTGATTGTTTCCTGGTGTGTTGGGCACCTGGTGTCTCCCATGGATGCGGCAGGCTATGACGAGCATTTCAAGAAATGGCGCTATGATGACCTCCCCATCCAGCCGGAGCCTTTTCAGTATGTAGTCGTCCCCGGCAAAGAGGCTGCCTTTGAAAACCTCCATCGTCTTATGAATCGCCCGGATGTGGATACGGTGGTAAACGCCTGTGACGCTGGCCGTGAAGGAGAACTTATTTTCCGGCTGGTGTATGAAATGGCAGGTTGCCGCAAGCCGGTGGAACGCCTCTGGATTTCTTCTATGGAGGACAGTGCCATCCGGGAGGGCATGAATGACCTGCGCCCCGGCAGCGAGTATGACAGTCTGTACCATTCTGCCCTGTGCCGCCAGAAAGCGGATTGGCTGGTGGGGATCAATGCCACCCGTCTTTTCTCCGTGCTGTACCACTGCACCCTGAATGTAGGCCGTGTCCAGACGCCGACCTTGGCAATGCTGGTGGAGCGTGACGGAAAAATCATGCTCTTTAAGAAAGAGAAATACCACCATGTGCGCCTGAATGTGAATGGGATCGAAGCGGTTTCGGAGAAATTCACCGATTCAGCGCAGGCAAAGCAGGTGCAAACCGCTTGCCAGAACGGACAGGCCGTGTGTACTTCCATTATCCGTGAGAAGAAGAAAGAACAGCCCCCGAAACTCTATGACCTGACCACCTTGCAGCGGGAAGCAAACCGCATTTTCGGATATACGGCAAAGCAGACCCTTGATTACGCCCAAAGCCTTTATGAAAAAAAGCTGCTGACCTATCCCCGGACGGACAGCCGGTATCTGACTTCCGATATGTCAGATACCGCCTCCTGCGTCATCCACCTTGCGGCGAAGGTTCCGCCCTTCGCTGGGTGCAGCAATTTCTATCCGCTGGTGGACGTGCTGGTGAAAGACAGTGCTGTGACTGACCACCACGCTATTATTCCGACCATGGAGATCGAAAAGGCGGATATCAAGGCCCTGCCTGTGGGCGAGCGCAATTTGCTGCTGTTGGTGTGCTGCAAGCTGCTGTGTGCATCGGCAAGCCCTTATGAGTATGAGGCTGTCACGGCCACCTTTGATTGCGGCGGCCATACCTTTACGGCGAAGGGCAAGCGTATTCTGGCCGAGGGCTGGCGGGAGATCGAGCGTATCTTCCGTTCCTCCCTGAAGGAAAAGCCGGAGGATACCGAAAGCGGCGGCGTGCTGCCTGACTTCACCGAGGGCCAGACCTTTGAGGATGTGTCGGCTTCCATCACCGAGCATTTCACTTCACCCCCGAAGCCCTACACGGAGGATACCCTTTTGTCGGCCATGGAGAACGCAGGCAAGGAGGATATCCCGGAGGATGCCGAGCGCAAGGGCCTGGGGACCCCGGCCACCAGGGCGGCCATCATTGAAAAGCTGGTGACGGCCGGTTTCGTGGAACGCAAGGGCAAGAACCTGATCCCCAC
>CAZUWO010000266.1:0-1514 GCA_964623995.1 uncultured Prevotella sp.
GCTCAACATGAAGCAAATGATGAGGCAGAGTAACGACCGGACGCTATTGCTGATAGATGAGTTTGGTACCGGCACTGAGCCTCAAATAGGTGGTGCCATAGCCGAGGCAGTGCTCGTAGAGTTCTGTAAGCGTAAGGCTTGGGGTGTTATAACAACTCACTATCAGAATCTTAAGCATTTTGCCGACAGCCATAATGGGGTGGTGAATGGAGCCATGCTATACGACAGAGCATTGATGCGGCCACTCTTTCAGCTAGCCATCGGTAGGCCTGGTAGTAGCTTTGCCATTGACATTGCACGCAAGATAGGAATTTCTGAGGAAGTAATACGTTATGCAAGTGATATTGTTGGCAGTGATTATATACAAAGCGACAAGTATTTACAGGATATAGTGCGTGACAAACGTTACTGGGAACAGAAGCGGCAGAAAATACATCAGCTCGAGAAAGACCTTGAAATACAGATAAATCGCTACGAAACGGGCATTGAAGACATAGAGAAACAACGCCGGCAGATAGTGGCTAAAGCTAAGGAAGAAGCTGAAGAGCTGCTCCGTGAAAGTAACAAGAAGATAGAGAATGCCATTCGTGAGATCAGAGAAAGTCAGGCTGAGAAGGAAGAAACCAAGAAAATACGTGAAGAGTTGGGGCAGTTTCGTCAAGAGGTTGAGAATATAGACACTTCGGCAGACGATGAACGTATAGCACGAAAAATACAGGAAATACAAGGGCGCAAAGAAAGAAAGGCCCGCCGTAAGGCCGAGAAGCAGAAGCAAAAGGCCACTGTCGGTACGATTAAGCCAAAGCTGACGGAACAACCTCTAGACAAAGGCGATACTGTGAAGATGAAAGGCACTCAGACGGTAGGAACAATAGAAGCCGTAGATGGTAAAATGGCGATTGTTGTCTTTGGTACTATGCGCACTCGTGTTCCTGTGTCACGGTTGGAAAGAGCTGAGCCTGTGGCTGATAAACCTCAAGGTTATGCGGGCGGAAATAACAGCATGATGACTCGGGAAGTAATAGATGAGCATCGCAAAGCCTTCAATCCCGAACTCGATGTGCGTGGCATGCGTGGCAACGAAGCACTGACTCAGGTGCAATATTTCATAGATGATGCCATTATGGCAGGTGCTTCCCAGCTTAGAATTCTGCATGGAAAGGGTAATGGCATATTGCGTCAGCTCATTCGACAATATCTGGCAACGGTGCCAAATGTGAAAAGTTTCCGTGATGAACACGTACAGTTTGGAGGCGCAGGTATAACAGTTGTAGAGCTTTGAATGGGAAAACGGCATTGCTTAATGTATGTTAATTATAGAAGTTTGAGCTCAGAAATTCAAATAATCTTGCTACCTTTGCAATCCGAAAATGGGCAAGTCTCATACGGCCAGCTCCCTTCGAATCCCCCAGGGTGGGAACGCAGCAAGGGTAAAAGGTTGTAGCGGCGCGATATGAATCGCTTGCCCACCCGCCTCTTTAGCTCAGTTGGCCAGAGCACGTGATTTGTAATCT
>CAZUWO010000267.1:0-1513 GCA_964623995.1 uncultured Prevotella sp.
CCTTTATCACGCTCTGCGGCAGCTGTACGGCGCGGCGTGGGTCGTCTACGGTCATTGAATCTGTAACATCAACATAATAGCGAGTGCCAGACTGATAGATACTCCTGCGATATATGACAATGCCATAGCGCTTGATGTCGAACCAACGCAAGCCTTCGTGCAGGGTCATGATGCGGCGGCAGTGCAGCAGGCACTGTATGAACGCCTCTTGGTCACCAGGCTCAACAGTGAAATCAGGATGCAGCCTCTTTCTTGGTGTAGGAGCCATAGGCTCATAATAATTCATCCCTTTATAAATATGTTGAAGTTCTTCATCACGAGTTACAGGCGGTTGATAGTCGCCATAAACATCAACAATATCTTGAAGTGTCACGGTCTTTGTCATGTCCGTGAAGTTGTGCAGCCAAATGTTGAAATTGCTGAGGGCATCGTCATAGTCTTTCTTCATGACGTAAGCCTCCACCATGTTGAGCAAGCATTCATCGGCAAGCAGTGCCGGGAAGATTTCATGCGGATACCCCACACCATTTATTCGGTCGGTGTACTCGAAGTATTCGCCGAACTTGTCCATAAACACCTTGGGCGTATTGTCACCCAAAAATATTTTATAGTTCAAGTGGGTTGGACTACCCCATAATGTGTAATAATGCGGTATTAGGTAATGGTCACCAGCTTGGTTGGTCTCATAGTTGGATATCAAGGTATTGTGGCAATATTTCTCACCAAAGCGATAAGGCCCATACATGCGTACCCAAAGCGACGAAGTGGTATAGAGCAGGAAGTTTGACGGGTCTTCTGCATTGATGAACTGGTTGGCACGAATGTTGTCGTTAGGCGACAGCGTTCCTATGGCTTTCCAGTTTTTCAGCATAGACAGGGGGTTGTCGGTAAGTGCTTCTTTGGCATACTGTATCACCTTGTCGTAGTTGCTGCCATCGGGCTGCACATAGTATAGCCAGAAGCGTGCGGCAAAAGCGTTTGCAGCCTGGCGCGTGAAGTGATAGGCAGGAACGCTGTAAGTGGCATCGGTAAGCAAAGGCACTCCCTCGTTCAGGTCGGCAGCAATGTTCTGATAGTCCTCAGCCACGGTTCCGCGGTCGTAGTGCGGATTTACAGTGTTCTCAACTTTTTTCACGTATGGCACACCGAGGTCGGTTGTTGCTGTCTTTGGGCTGTAGCCTTTGGTGAAGATGTTGGTAAGAATCCAATGGTTGTAAGCCCTGCAGAGGAGCGCCTCACCACGTTGCGGCGCCAAGCTCTCGGGATTGCCCATCTGGTCAATAGCCTCCAACGCCTTGTTGGCACAGGCAATGGCATGGTAGCAAGAGTTCCAAAGCAGGAACGGGCTATCGGTGTCTTCAGTGGTTCCGTCTTTCCATGTGGCGGCTTCTTCCTGGAAAAGGTTGTAAGCGGTGTAGCTTGAGCCTACGCATTCGTCGGTATTGTCGGACATAAGCTCAGCCAAAGGCGCATACTGCGTAGTGGGATAAGCCGAAACGAGCAATTCCTTTAC